>MNHO01000079.1 GCA_001919285.1 archaeon 13_1_40CM_2_52_13 | reverse complement strand
TTGAGAAGCAGGTCCACATTCGGAGCGGAAGCGAACACTCATGAACACTCTAGCAGAGGTTACTGGTAGAGTTGCTCAGCCGAGATTTCTTCATCACATTTGAGAGTGTCTGTGCCCGAATCTTACCTCCCAAAGCGGCGACCGTTGGTTGGTTGGCAACCGGTATTGGTTATTGTTGATGGCGTAGCGGGAGTGTGCCGTCATTGCTCTCCCTCGGGGCCTGGAGATTTCTTAACTGGCTGGGAGACTCTACTTTCCCAAATCCTTCGAGGGCGATCAGTATTACAGTAAACGATTACAAGTGAATCGCAATACTAATATTTTCAATCATCAGAAGTACAGTATTTGCGACAAAGAATGCCTAGCTTTGTGGCTTTGCTGAAGATCTCCGGTAGGGTGGAAGGAGCAAAGCAGCGGCTTCAAAAGCTCCCGGAGAGATGGCTAGGATGTACGACTGAGAAGGTGATCTTCGGAACGGGTGGATACGACGCCGTGGTCGTCTTCGTCGCTCCCGACATCGTGGAAGCCAATCAGTACATTGACAAGTATCTGCGCGACTCAGACCCGCTGACCATGATCGACACTGTGACAGGCGAGAGCATCAGGCCAGCCTAGCAAATGTTCCATCCACTCCCCTTTTTTCTTCCCGTCCCTGCCCCCAAAGCTTTGACCTGGGCTATGGGGATTGGCTTGAGATGGCGCGAGTTGTGAGGAGGACCCTCCTACTCTCCACGAAACAATCGTTAGATAACGCTGAGCCAACGCAACCAGCATTCCGCAGCAGGCGCCCAAGCGATTCTTCAAGACCGGGGCCCATTTCGGGCACCGCCGAGCTATCAATCTCTGTTCATCCTGCCCATGCTAGGGTCGACAAATTGTCCATATCCAGCTCAACATGATTCTCGCTGAACTAGGCAAGTCCTATAACAATGCAATCCTGTCCATCTCGCAGACACCGTTCTTGGAAAGACGAACACGTCGAACCTTCACCATTGACCCTGACGTCAGTGAGAAAATAGACAAGCTGGTAGGCGGTCATAATCTAGAGGTCAACGTGCTCGTCAACAAAGCAATACGACGATACATAGAATGGGGAAGATACGTCGACAGCTTCAAACTCGTCACAAGCGATCCTAGACTAATGAAAACGCTCTGGTCACATGTCACCGTTGAAGAGGCGAGAGAGATGGGCACCCAGAATGGGAAGGATACCGTCGTCGAGTTTATCCTCTATTACTTCCGCAAGTTCGACCTGGACTCTGTTCTCAAAACCTTCGAGATGATAGGGGCGGAATATGCAAATGCTTACATCTATTCAGAGTTCGGGGATAGGGATAGTCGCACAATAATCCTAAGGCACAGTATGGGACTTAGCGCATCAGCATACTACGGTGCCTCTTTCAAAGCACTTTGTGACCGTCTCGGAGTGAGATGCGAATTGGAAGAGAGCGAAGATCAAATGATATGCAAGATCGGTAGCTCTAGCATGCTGAAGACCATAGCTCCAAAGACCTTCAAAGAACAATTGGCCAAGCAACAATAGAGAGACCAGTCGAATCATAGGACCGCCCGCTAAATGATGGCACCTTTGTTTCTCTTCCTGAACGTGGTACGTTTTCCGACGTGCTCAAATAATAGAACCTGTCTGGGGGTGTAAACCTTGCTAACAAAACCGAACAAGGTCCCCGCTGAGGTAAAGCTGTCGGCGAAAGAAATCGATTTCCTGAAGAGTAATGAGCTGTGCAGATTTGCGACTGCATCACAAAAGGGCGAGCCTCACGTTGTTCCGGTCTCATATGTCTGGGACCAAGACTACGCATACATTGTTACGGACTATGGGACGCGTAAGCTGAAGAATCTCAGAGAGAACCCTCATGCAGCGGTTCTCATTGACGCTGCTGGAACTCAGAAGCTTCTATTGATTAGTGGACCTGTGGAGATTATCGAGAGGGGAGAGGAGTATCGGCGGCTCTACGAGTTGTTCTATTCGAAGCTGAGCTGGGTCAAGCGAGATCCCTGGAAGGAGGGCGAGGCACCTTTCATCAAGGTCACACCCTCCTTCAAAGCAGGTTGGGGCCTCAAAGGCTAGGCAGACGAAAAGCTTCTTTCCTGTCAGAATAGTAACCGACGAATCGGTTTCACATGGCTAGGTCTCACGCATCGTCGGACGACTGGTCATTGTTACGCTTCAGTTTCGGATCCGCTCAGCAATGATTACCGCTCTGAGAGGTGCTTGGAGGCTTATGTTGCGGCTCTTCGCATCCTTGTCGAGTTCTCTGAACACTTTCTCGTCAAAAGCCACCATGAACCTACGCAAGAATCAACCTTCAGAGTTTCCACGATAACGACGGACTGGAATTAATAGGTGAACGTGTACAATGTGTTAGACTTGAACACACTTGAGCAAAGTCCGAGGATTGGCTATCTCCGGCATGCTTTTGCTATTTAGTGTAAACGTTGGGGTTATATCAAATCGGTGAGTCCGTATGTCTGAAGCGACATGGAAGAAATAGCTAACTTGGGGTATCCGTCCGAAACCACCGATCAGTCGACCCCGCAAGACACCATGACCGACGACCGATTGAAGGATCTCCTTGCAGAGCTGATATCCTCATCCGCAAGCCTGAATGTGAGGGTCTGGCTCGACGGAGTCTACACAGACATAGAGAATGCGGGAACACACCGAGAATGGATGAAAGGCCGGGAAGTCTACTTCAAGGTCGAAGGAAAAGTTGACGGCCAGAACAGTCTCGTAGAGGCAGGATCCAGGAGCGTTTAACCGTGGAGACTCGTAAGTGGAAGGCATTCCTCAGAATGAACGGCGAGACGACACTTGACACCAGTCAAGATATTCTGACGGAGTTCAAAGCAATGGTCGAGTACCTGAAGTTCATTGGCGTCGACTACTCAATGGTCGTGCAGGTCGAGGCAGGCCAAAAAGACCGCTCTCAAAGCCTTGCCTTAGAGCAAACTCCCCGTCGACGAGGATTGGGGCAGGTAGGAGACTGATACCGACAAATGGCCAAGTTCATAATGTCAATCGGGGACACTGCATACGAGACTCTAGCAAATGAGGCGAGGAACCGAGATGTCACTGTGCAGCAATTGCTCAGAGCGGTTGTTGTGCCCGATTGGATAAAGCAGAACGCAGACGGACAGCCTTCTGGAGAGAATCGTTCCAATCTGATTCGATCCTCGATCTACGGTACAGATTCCCGCGATTCCAGGATGCTCGTGTCCCCCGTCGCTAGGCTTAGACGATAGCACGATCCTCCGACATCCTGTTGCAGGTCACCGTTCCACTGCCGGTTACAAGACTCTTTAATATCGCCCCGTGGCTCCATCGCTAAACGGAGCAGACAGCGCAAGTTGGCAGATTTCTGTTCGAGATGCGGAAAGACCCTCAGCCTCATAGACCCTCTCCTAGAGCTCAAGGGTCTAAGGTTCTGCGAGGACTGTTACCCCGACGTCAAGCGGGAGCACGCCGCCGCGAGCATGTCGGATAAGGTGGACCGCAGGCAGCGTGTTGCCTTTGCGGATGACTCTAGTGATGAGAATCTGCGAGGGTCGATTATTAAGGGGAAGCAAGCGCTTGCCGTCAAAGAGAATGAGTTCAGGTGGGATAATCCATCTCTCTCGCTAATCGCGAGCGCGCTGCGAATCCTCACGGACCAGAATAATATCATGATGAAGCAGAACGAGCTCATCCTTCGCGAGCTCGAGTCAAGACCTGCAACGGTCAAATCGAAGTAGGGCCTGAGATCCCCGTTCTTCCCCGCGAATTTTTTTCGATCTAGGAGAGCTGGTCCCGGGGGCCGGACTCTCACAGGACAATGTCCTGTTTTGAACCGGCGACAATCCAGTGGCGTGTCCGCCATCTCCGGTTTCCATTGTTAGCCTAGAAGGCTGAGTTGGCTGCGCGCTAGGCACACACCTACAGCGTCTCCGTCCCTGTTGGGACTCGGAAGCTCTTCCAGGCTGAGCTACCCCGGGACCGAGGCTACCCCGGCTTCGGTGATTAGTTAAGATTTCTCGGACGCGGACTGGTGATTCTCACGTATCCACTGGGCCAAGTCTCGCAGAGCGATGTTTGATGAGACGTCGATGACGGGTACCTCCATGTTTCCCACTCGGATGAGGTTGTTGTACTTGGCCATGGGGGCGTGTGAGACGTTGGAGGCGTAGATCTTGCCTTTCACATACTCATCAGGCAAAGCCTCCGGCTCGACAAAATCAGCTAAGAATACGACACCTTCTGCCCAGTACAAGGCCATAGGCTGGCCGGAGACATTCATGACGAAGGCGATCATAGAAGCGAGGTTCTGCTGCGAAGTGAAGCTGGTGAGGCCGGTGACTACGATCTCCTGGGGCGGAGCGTGAATAATCGAAACCATGCTTAAGCCGAAGACAGCTCTAACGTCCCGGAGTGTTAAGCCTTGGCAGGGTCCAAAGATGACTCCCGTTACTTTAGAACCATTCCGTGTAAGGATCGTCCTAAAGGTGAAAGACCTCCCCGAACTGAAGATATTGTCCTCAGTTAGCCCTCTTTGCCAGTACTTGTAACCCAGTTGCTCCAACGGTAAGCGGTCCTATCTCACGTGGCTCGACTTGGGCTTGTTTGGCATACAAAGACCACTCGTTGATTATAACTCGTGCATGGAAGGTTAGGTTTGGGTCGCTTCTATCACACTGTGATATATCGGAATACAATAGTCGTCAAATGTACTGCGAAACAGAAACAGGGTCAATTAGAACACACGCGAAGAGGCGTCACTGATTCAAATACAATAGAGTACATGTGTCTTCAGTCCGAACACAAACGATGAGTTATGCATATATTCTACGCCGGGGGAGTCTTCTATAACCATGTTGAGAAGCTATCAGTTCAAGAATAAGACAAAGAGTGTCACTAGAACTATCAGAATCGACGAGGACATCGACTTTCAGCTCGAAAAGCTGGCACATGAACAGCGTGTAAGCGTCAACTATTTCGCAAATCAGGCACTTCGGAAGTTTGTCGAATGGGACGTCTTCGCAGACCGCTTAGGCTTCGTCACCCTGCCTTCAGACATTTTCGAGAAGCTGGTAGGCTATACAACTGACGAACAGGCCAAAGAGCTTGGCAGCTGGTTCGGAAAGAACCTGGCCAAGGACCTGATAGCCTTCCTCTTCAAGAGAGTAGACCTTGAAACCTCAGTCCGAGCCCTCGAGCTACTGGGTCCCAGATACGGCAAAGCATTTCGTTTCGAATACACTAACGACGGCCACCTGACAACTGTAATACTGAACCATGGATTCGGCCGAAAGGCATCTCTGTTCTACAGCGAAGCAGTGAAAGCTCTACTCAAAGACCTAGTCAATACACAAGTCGACATTGGACTGAGTGAACACCAAGTATTCGCACAGATCGTGGGTCCCAATGAGTTCCGGATCACGATGCCCGCACCGGTATCCCCCCTGGCCACACAGCGCTAGTCCAATTCAGATCCACCAGGCTTCGCCCTTTCTCTGCGAAGCCGTATTTTTTACAAAACAGCCGACGCTAGTCTGTGCGCCAGACCTTCGCGACGATCCTAACGAACATTTTCAAAGACGAGTAGACATAGAGTTGTAATGGTTACCAACATGTCTGTTCCTCATATTTCCTTGCTGGAGGATTTCGTTCAAAACTTCGCTGCGGTTCGCCCTCATCTACTCGGACAGCGGCAGATGATTTGACACGAATATCGAGCTCATGTCCAATTTCCACTACTTCCCCTCTCTCATTCTTCTCGTAAGTAATTACGAAGAAGCGGTGGCATTTGTCGCACATCTGAATGGTTGACCGGGTTAGACTGTGCGAGTGCTTTTCATCGGCTGATTCTAACGCACGTCATGACCCCTGTCATGAGCTCCTCGGCTCTTGTCGCTATTCCGGTAGTGCCTTCAGATGCTCCCCATACTTGGCGGCGGCAAGTGTATTCCAGGCATCGGTTCACCAGCAGGTACAGGTTCGCCCCTGGGAATTTCAACTTGGATCGTACGTTCCTCCTCGAGAGATTTTTTCGTGGACTCGAGGACTCTGACGACATTGGCTCCGAGTGTTCCGTCGGCCCGATTGGGATAGTTCTCAGTAGACAAGTTGTACTCGATGCATCTGGCGAAGTGGAGGATCTCCTCTCTCAGAGTGTTGTTCGGAACGACCATCACACGCTCCACAGCTCCCTTCCGATGGAGAACTAGTCTCTGTTCGATGCAGTCCAACTCCGCGGTGCCGTCGCTACCGACTACCGTCACGTCTCGATGTTTCTCCATGTCCAGCCAGCTTAGTTCGATCCCAGCGTCGTATCCGCCCGGGTGTTCAGAGTAGATGGAGGCCATTTCGTATCCCGCGCTTGATCTGTAGCCTCTGCCTTTGCAGGAGATCTTCTTGGGCCAGGTTTCGAGGAGATTGTTGCAGATGTCGAAGGGATGTGGTCCTAGGTCAGTGATTACTTCTCGATTATTCTGGACGGCCATGAAGCCGGTCCATTTGAGGCGTAGGTAGTAGATGTCCCCCAAGACCCCGCTAGCCATTAGTCGTCGTAGTCCTCTGACGCCGTTGTTGAATCTGTGGACGTGACCTGTGCAGAGGACACTGCCATGTTCTCTGGCGAGTCTAACGAGTTCGTAGGCCTCTCTCGATTTCATTGCCAATGGTTTCTCGACTAGAACGTGTTTTCCCTGTCTGAGAAATTCAGAGGCTATTTCGAAATGGGTCTGGTTCGGGGAACATAGATGGACCGCTGCTAGTTTAGGGTCGGAGAGTAGTTCGCGATAGTCCAAGCGATAGTTTAGAGGGCCGAATTCCTTTCTGCAGTTTTCAAGTGCAATAGGTGAACTGTCGGCGACGGAATAGAGGTTCATCTCGTCTCCTGTCCGGGCGAGGTCAAGAATCTGAGTTATGACCTTCTTTCCCCAGTAGCCTGCGCCTATGACTGCGATGTTGAGCCTGCTCATGATGAGGAGCATTATAGGCGGCTTTTCATATAACCGCCACGTCTACAATCGAGAATATTTCGACGCATCATAGGCCATTAACGTACTGAAGAACACAAGTGGGCACACATGTCGAATATGATTCAAGAATCTTGCATCATCGCTTCTGGCAACTACTGATCATAAAGGTTCTAGTGTGATATCCTCTATATTGCGACTTTTGGTCAGCCGGCCAAAGTGTCTCTCGGGTCTGTCTCAACGGAGCAACTGCAGCATCGCAGGAGGCAGAGCGTGCAACCACTACAGATTAGCTCAGTAGGCTCAAGGCAGCTCGGACATGCCGCTCCCTGCATGTTCTGTTCTTGAGTCATTGGCACTAAATGGTACTCGTGGAATTCAGAATATTACTTCCACGTTTACATGTGTTGACCCTGACGAGGGGACTGCCTACCATGTACACTAGTGGCACATGTTGTGTGCGCTCTGGCATTGGTAGGCATTTACACATCTCCCTTCATGCAATTGTAGACGTGTGACCCAAATATCTGGGCGAGAAGCTATAGATAGAAAAATATTGATGCAACAAGGTAGAAACGCAGTCTATCGAACCGCGCTATTCGGCCTATTCGTTCTACTCCTTACGATCGGAATCATCAGCGCACCTCAGCTTGCCAGACTAGCGAGCGCTAGCTCCACGCCTTCGAATGAAGTAATGACGGGCACCTACTTTGACCATACGGTTATCATCATAATGGAAGACCATGGAATCGTTGATGTCTGCGCGCAGAACCCACCACCGTGCTCCAGTGCTAACGGAGCCCCATACATGGCCAGCATCGCAAACGGGTACGCGATCGGGAGTCAATATCTCGGAATAAATCACTTCAGCGAAGCCAACTACAAGGCGCTCATAGGTGGAGACACTTTCGGCTGCAGCAATAACGGCTGCCCACCAGTTTCAAACCCAAACCTCGTAGATCGTCTTGAATCGGCGGGTTTGACATGGAAGGGATACTTGGAGAACCAGAATCTCGCGAGCGGCTGCGACACCACGTATCACGAGCCCTACACTCCCGAGCACAATCCGTTCGTCGGTTTCACTGACATCTTGAATAATCCTGCCCGCTGTTCCAAAGTGGTTCTTGCAAACCCGAACACTTGTACCGTGACCGACTGTGCTCTAGTAAACGATCTGAACTCTGCGTCTGCACCCAATCTCATGTGGTTGACACCCAACAACTGCAACAACATGCACGGGTTCACTGGTATCTGTCCATCATCCGTCCCGACAGGCGACAATTATCTCAAGAGCCTAGTACCGAATATTCTGAACAGTCAAACCTTCACTGCGCAACGATCTGCGCTCTTCATCGTCTTTGACGAGGGCAACGGATACTGTCCTCTCAACGGAAGCTCTGAGGACTGCGTCTACGCTGTATGGGCAGGGCCACTCGCCAAGACGAGCTACGCGACCAGCAACTTGTACAACCACTACTCGTGGACGCGTACAATCGAAGAGAACTGGAATCTAGCGAGCTTGACATCCAACGATGCAAACGCCAAAGTGATGACTGAGTTTTTCAAGAGCACAACACCTCCAGTCCTTCTGTCGACTAGCTTCACTTACAGCCCGACTTCCCCACAGACAAGCCAGCAAGTAAGTTTCACAGCTTCCGCGTCAGGTGGAACCGGACCCTACAACTTCACGTGGACTTTCGGCGACGGAGCGGCGGGAACGGGTACCATCGTCTACCACACCTACTCAACGGCAGGGTCGTATAACGTGCTGTTGACCGCCAAGGATAGCAGTCCATCCCCGCAGACAGCCTCGTCCCAGCAGGCTATCACTGTCACAAGTCCACCTCCCCCACCGCCGAGCCTAGCCGCGAGCTTCACCGCAAGCCTCTCGAACCCTGTGGTGGAACAGACGATCTCCTTCACGGGCTCAGCTTCAGGTGGGACATCGCCCTACAGCTACGCCTGGAATTTCGGTGACTCGTCAACTGGATCAGGAAGCCCGGTATCCCATGTCTACCAGACTGCAGGCGTCTACACTGTGGTCCTCACTGTGACCGATACCGCTGGCCATGTCGCCAGCGCAAGCAATACGGTGACTGTCACATCGCCGCTCTCGGCCAGCTTCACTTACTCGCCATCAAACCCTGCTCCGCTGACTAATGTACAATTCACGGCCACTACGACCGGGGGAACCGGGCCGTACGGCTACAGCTGGGACTTTGGTGATGGAACAACTGGCACGGGAGCCTCTGCAAGCCACTTGTATCTACTCCCAGGAACCTACACAGTAACCCTGACTGTCGTTGACGCAAACGGGCTGACAACTACCGCCTCAACCAGAGTAACTGTCGCAATATCTCTAGGACTATGACCACGGCAGTAAAGAGCTTGCCAATTTTCCCCGGTTTTTTGGAGAATAACCTGTCCGAGGAATGAATGATGGAACAGCTCAGAAGAAGAAACGCGGCTAGGTCAACGGGTCGTCGTAGCCGTTTCCTTCACCATCTATCCGTGTCGCTCTTCGCAGGAGTTGTTCTCCTGACAATAAGCGCTCTCTTCGGATATCCCATTTCCTTTACTGGAGGGTCAACCTCTTGTCTATTCGTAGCGTCCGAGTACCAGTGTTCCGTGACTAGTCCTATGCTTGTTGTCTGGGACTATGCCTTTTGGGCGATCGCTACACTTGCGACCCTCTCCGTGCTAGAAGTAGCTTTGACCCGGTATTCCACTGGCTAGGAAGAAGGGAGCGAAGAAGGTCTCACAGTCACGGAGAACCTTTTTTCACCAGAAAATCCGCGCTAGTCATTTAGCCTGTAGTCTAGTTGGCGCCCAGGGCGGGATTCGAACCCGCCGTGCGCTCGACCGTTCCCTTCGAGTGTCGCACGGGTGACAGCCGTGCATACTCTCGGCCGGCTCCCGCATGCCGCGGACCGGGCTATACTACCTTAACGCGTCCGGATTTGACGGACGGGGCGCGAGCCCGGATATTGATTTCCTGGGCAATCACGCTACCCGAAAGCGTGCAAGCTTAAACCTTCCTAACCACGTCGAAGAATAATTCCATTTACTGTCGACGCGTGACGAGGGTTTCGACAAAGGCTAAATCAAGTCTAGCATGACACAAGGCTCTGGAAAGCCTGTCGATGGTAGACTTCGCTGCTCCCTCTCTTGGCACAGGATTGATCAGCATCCTAATCGGCTTTCTGGTTGTTTTCATAATCTATCTACTCATCATCGGTTTCGTTCTCTGGCTCGCTGGAGAGATAGTGGTTGGCCGTCGTGTTACTTTTGTCGAAGCCTTGGGCATTGCTGCAGTGGGAACATTTCTGGTGGGAGCCTCGATCGCCTTTCTTCCGGGCTGGATAGGTCTACTAGTCGGACTTCTAGTATTTCTATTGCTGGTGAAGCATTATTTCAAGACAGGATGGTTGGGCGCAATAGGCGTATCAATCATGGCCATTGTTGTAGGTATAGTGCTTATCTTCATACTCGGAGCCCTAGCCTTGGGCGCTCTTTTCGTGCTGCCGAAGATACCTGGGCTCTAGACCGCGGGAAGAGTTTGTTTGCTTGAAAAGATGGAAGGAGCTTTTACGGGCTCCTTCGTTGGATTTTTGGGAAGTGTCAATGCCCCAGCAGGTTTAGGGCTAGGCTTCCTCTGGTTGAGTCGTCTCTTCCTGCTCTGAAGAACAGCCGCAACTGTCGCACATTGTTCTTCTAAGCCCCAGACCCCGTCAGTCTCTAATAAATGTACAGTATTGAACAGGAAGCTCGCGTCAACTTCCGAATGCCTAGGCTATAGTTTGCAGCCAGTCCAGTAGAGACGTTAAGGCCTCCTGCAACGCATCAGTGTTGCCTGCCTTCGCATCAGGAGTCTTGAAACTATGGTCTCCGTTTTGTATCCAGTGAATCTGTGCGTTTGATCCTATTTTCGAAACGACCTTCTCTAGGAGATCCTGTTTCGCAAAACTGTCTCTGGTCCCGGACACGAAAAGCATGGGCTTCTTGATCCGGTAGAGGTGCTCATCTCTCAACTGATCAGTTTTACCAATCGGATGGAGCGGATATCCGAAGAAGAACAATCCATTCACGTCTTCCCCGTTGGCTGCTATCTGTGAGGCGATTCGTCCTCCCATAGATTTTCCACCGATGAGCATTCGATCTGGTTTGAGTCTGCCGTTCTTTGCCTTCTCAACGACCGTCCGGTAGCTTTCCTCCAGGATCTCTTTCCTGTCCGGCACTCGTCTGCGTGCTTCCATGTATGGAAAATTGAACCTGACAGTCAGGAAGCCTCGCTTTGCGAGTTCTGTGTGGAAGTATCGTATGAAGGGTGTGTGCATTGGTCCACCGGCGCCGTGGGCTATGATGAGGCATGTCGATGGATCACGGATCTTGGAGGGCAGACCGTAGACAATGCTGGTCTCTCCGCCTCTTGCCAGCTTGATCTTCATCTGCTCTAGTTTGTAAGAGTCGGAGGCGTCTTGCAGTGTCTTCGCATCCTCTGCTATTCTGATTCGTGCTGGGGTTAGAGGTCTGGGCTACCTACAAAGATCGCTAGGTATCGGAGGGGTTCGAGGCCTTCCCTGATCGAGCTGTGAACGGTGCCAGGGGGAACCACCACCATGGTTCCGGGTTTGACCCGGACCTCTTTTCCGCCGACGCGGGCTAGGCCTTTTCCTTCGATGTAGAAGATTGTCTCTTCAACATCGTGAGTGTGTGGTGGGACGATTCCTGTGAGTTCGACGTAGCGTACGGCTAGAGAATGTCCTCGGTCGGCTCGAGAGAGATACCATCGTGTGAAATCACCATCTCTCTCAGGTACTACCTCGGAGAGATGCTTGACGATCATGCCGAGCACCAGCCGGGGAAAGATTCTATTCTAATGTTTAAGCTAGTGCATGCTGGCGGGAGGAGGAGTATCTGGGCGTCCAGTATCGATCTTTCCTTTGCTCTGCAAATACTTCCTCGTCTCTTGGGCAAGCCATTCGAAGTTTTCATACGGGTTCACTGGAACGTCGTATCGTTCCATGAGATGCTTAGTGAGAGGTTCGAATCTCTGCCAATCAAACACGAGCAGATATCGTAGAGAGTGGATTGCAATCGTGAGGTCTATTATTCCCTCTTTGACGAGTTCTCCGATCAGTTCGTAGATATAGCCGAAGTTTCGGGCCTCGTAATCTTCGAGACTGTCATCAAAACCTTCCCAGTTGATCTGGCTGTATTTCTTAACCGCATCATGCATGCTCTTCCTCCGCCGTGCGAACGATTCTTCGGTAATTTTTTCGAGAACTGAAAATGATATGTTGGCCTTGGTTTCAAAGTTGGCCGTTCTGATAAGTCTCGCGTTCTGCCTCAGCTGAAAAACGACGAACACGGCGCCTAGAATGATTGCTATCGAGCTCACTGCACTGAGGTCCTGCGTTATCGCGGCAAGGTCGACCATAGACTCCGCAATGAATCTTAGATGGTTAATATTGACTGCATGGTTCCGTCAGGTCTTCGGTTGTTCGAGGACTCGACTTGCTCTCATCGAC
>MNHO01000074.1 GCA_001919285.1 archaeon 13_1_40CM_2_52_13 | reverse complement strand
AGTCAATTGACCAGTACCAGAAGTCGCTCGAAGTTGATCCGAACTTTCCGATCGCCCATAAGGGTCTGGCTGAGGTCTACTCGCGGATCGGCCGGCACGATGAGGCCGTTTCTGAGATCGAAAAGGCAATAATCCTGTCTGGAAGAAGCATCTTCATTCTAGACGATCTTGGCTACATCTACGCGCGCGCCGGAAAGATTGATGGAGCTAAGAAGGTCCTGGAGGACCTCGATAGATTGGCGAGCGATGAGCATGTTATTAGCTACGGGCGGGCAGTAATTCATGCGGCACTTGGCGATAACGAAATGGCAATGGCTTGGCTGGAGAAAGCGTACGAAGAGAAAAGCTTCCTGGTCTACCTCAAGGTCGATCCAGCGTTCGATACGCTACGAAAAGAAGAAAGGTTCGTCACACTCCTACACAAAATGGGCCTCTAGACGAATCCGACCTCGGAGCATTCTATCTACCCACGACTGACCAAATACGACATGTCAAGAAAACTGAGTCGAGATCTGAACGCCCAGTTTCCCATAAGCGATTTATCGTCGAGCCGGAGAAAACAAGTCGAGACGCGTTCTTGTCCCGGGGAAAACGTAGGCTCGCCGCAATCATGTTCACCGACATGGTGGACTACACAACCATGTCAGAAAAGGACGAGGCACTCGCGCTCACCCTGCTCGATGAACACAGAAAGTTGCTACGCCCCGTCTTTGCGAGCCATGGAGGTCGTGAAGTCAAGACCATCGGCGATGGATTCCTCGTAGAATTTCCAAGTGCTCTAGAAGCGGTAAAATGTGCCCTTGAGATCCAGCAGCTCATGGACAAGCGGAACCAGGACGTTCCTTCTGAGAGGAAGATACTGCTGAGAGTAGCGGTTCACCTTGGAGACGTTGAGCACCGGGACGGAGATGTCTACGGAGATGCCGTGAATATCGCTTCAAGAATCCAGTCTCTTGCAGACCCCGGAGGAGTCTGTATAACTCAACAGGTTTTCGATCACGTACGGAACAACGAAGGATTCCGTGCGGAGCCCCTTGGACAAAACCAACTGAAGAATGTGCAGATGCCTACGGTGGTTTACAGGGTTCTGCCCTCAACTGAGAGGACCAAGCCCACGAAGAGCGACGCTCTCGAGCCCCGAAGAGTCGCCGCACTACCGCTGGCGATTCTTAGTTCCGACCACCAGGACGAGTATTTCGCTGACGGCCTTACCGAAGAGATCATCAACACGCTCTCCTCGATTCCTGGACTGAACGTGATTGCAAGAACATCCGTTATGAAATACAAACAAGCAAACAAGAGCGTGGGCGAGATCGGACGAGAACTCAAGGTGGGAACTATTCTTGAGGGAAGCGTAAGGAAAGCTGGAGGCAGACTTCGAATTACCATCCAGCTGATCGATGTCGGAAGCGAAGCACCAATCTGGGCACAGAAGTACGATAGAGAGTTGGAAGACGTCTTCGAGATACAGACTGATATCGCAGAGCGAGTCGCCGAGGCGCTGAAGGTTCAGCTTCTCAGAGAAAACAGAAAACTCATTGAACAAAAAGCTCCGGAGGACATTGCAGCCTATGTCCTCTATCTAAGAGGACGATACTACTGGAGCAAGAGGACCAGGGAAGACCTCGAGAAGGCAATATCGTATTTTGGCGAGGCAATACAGAAGGACCCTAACTACGCCCTGGCTCACGCAGGTATGGCGGACTGCTATACCCTCATGGGACGGCACCTGTACCTCCCCGTCAAAGAGGCGTTCGAGAAAGCGCGAGACTATGCAGATAGAGCACTAGAACTCAACGATAACCTTGCAGAAGCACACACTGCACTTGCCGCCGTTCTGATGATTTACAACTGGGACTGGGACTTGGCAGAAGAACAGTTCAAACATGCGATCCAGTTGAACCCGAACTATGCAAACGCGCACTATTTGCATTCCGTGCTCCTGCAAACGATAGGAAGGCTACAAGAATCGGTCACGGCAGCAGAGAAAGCACAGGTACTCGACCCTCTCTCTCCTGTAATCGGGATGGGCGTCGTGCAGGCCTACTTCTTCTCTGAGCAATATGACAAAGCCCTCGATGAATGTCATAGGTATCTTGAAATGAACCCTAACTTCGTCGTAGCCCAAGACTATCTCGTCCACCTGCATGTGCGAAACGGACTGTTCGAAGAGGCTGGTAATGACGCGAGAAGATTGGTTGACATTAGTGAGAGAAAAGCGGAAGCTACAGCGCATCTAGCATACGTATGCGCTGCATCAGGAAAGACCGAGCAGGCCAAGAAACTATTCGAAGAATCGATGGCAGACTCAAAGCTTGGCTATTCAAACCCGACAATCTTCATCACGGTCTATTCGATTCTAGGAGACCAAGATAATGCGTTCCTATGGGCTGAAAAAGCTCTCGAATCCGGCAAGATTGCTTTCCCCTCTCTCAGGTTTAGCCCTGACCTGAAGAGGTTCAGAACCGATCCCAGATACAATTCGCTGCTAGCGAAGGCCGATTTGTAATACAGGAGTGGACGATTGAATAGCTCGAGACCAAGATTCCTATATGGTTAGGATTTGATGATCTTTTGCCACGACTATTCTTCCATCAAAAGCTGCTGAGGCCTGAGCTAGATAGCGCCTTTCGGCACCCTCGTTCCCAGGGGAGAAATGGGTTAGAACCAGCCTTTTCGCCTGAGCAAGCTTTGCCGTGTTTGCAGCATCTCTCGCGGTGGAGTGT
Organism: archaeon 13_1_40CM_2_52_13; assembly: GCA_001919285.1. Taxonomy (GTDB): domain Archaea; phylum Thermoproteota; class Bathyarchaeia; order 40CM-2-53-6; family 40CM-2-53-6; genus 40CM-2-53-6. The sequence continues at coordinate 26,440 of MNHO01000074.1, read as the reverse complement.
TGGGTTACAGCCGCTAGCGATTCTTGTCCATCCAGAAAGGTAGAGTCGTGAATAAGCAGGTCGCATCCTTTTGCGAATTCTGAAGTCTTCTCGGACTTGGCGGTGTCTCCGATGTAGACGAGATCGCCATGCTGGGTTTGGAATCGATAGGCCAGATTCTCGGGGTCGTGGATCGTCGTTGCAGACTTGACGTTGACTTCTTCTGGTTTGACGAATGTAATGTCGAATTTCACCCATGCAGAGGGGGTCGACTGGAGATCAAGAATTCGTCTTAGTGCGGCTGCTGTATTGGGGGAACTGATCACCCGTAGGGGCTTGGTTCTGCCTTCCATCGCCATTGCCCAGACAAGTCCTGTGAAGTCTCCGATATGGTCCGAGTGAGTATGAGAGATGTAGAGGTCATTGATTGAACCGAGCTTTCTTCCTGATCTGAGCAGGTTCGTGAGAACTCCGAATCCCACATCCAGTAGCTTGTCCTCGAACAGGATGCCGGCGCACATTCTCTCCTTGGTCAGAACCGAGCCGCTGGTCCCAAGGAAAGTGAGCTTCGCCATGCAGGAGGTATCCTGGAAGCAAGTATTTGGATTTGTGCTGAATCAATTCCTCACAACGTCATTGAGAGCATCATGAAAGGAAGTCGAAGAAAGCACGCTCCGAAGAATCAAGGGGCTAACGCTTTAAGTAAGGAGACAAAAATGGCTCTGCTGTTAGTTGGGATTACTACTGGATAAGAAAGACAGTCCGCGGGTAGCCAGAATGTTGGCTGGAGTTCCCCTCTTTGCTGGGTTGAAGGGAAAACAGATCAAGTCAGTTGCAAGTGCATTCGCAAGAGAACGGTCCTACGAGACTGGTGAAGTCATAGAAAAGGAAGGAGGGTCTGCCGTTGCGTTCTATCTCATAACAGGGGGGTCAGTCGAAGTCCGTAAGGGAGAGAAGTTGGTTACGAAGCTGGGTCGAGGCCAGTTTTTTGGAGAGATGGCTCTCATTGATAAGCAGCCGAGGTCCGCCACAGTGGTCTCGGCGGAATCCGATACGAAGGCCCTGGTGATGCCACTCTGGAACTTCAAAGCGGCGATTGAAACTGATCCCAAGATCGCCATGGGCGTCATGAAAGAACTCGCTAGGCGCCTCCGCGAGACGACGAACGCTCTCACCGAATAGGAAAGTCTCGCCTCAATCAGTTTCTCAGGCCGAGCGTCTCAGGCACAGGGCGCTAGTCGACAGACTGAAAACGGCTACTGCTATGGAAAGCAAAGGGTTTGCCGGGTCATTTTTCGCAAATTCCAATCTTGGAGGCCAAGATCACAAATGTTAAATTTGAAACGCGGGCTTTTTGCGAATTGGTAGGAATGACGAAAGAAATCGCTTGTTCCCAGTGTGGCTTCAGAGTACGAGCCGATTCCGACGACGAGTTAGTAGAACACTACAAGCAGCACGTCAAAGCCGCTCATCACATGGAACCAAGCCCGGACCAGATCCTGGCTATGGCTAAGACTGTACAGGTAGCAACCGCCTAATAGACTAGACATCGATCACGAAGATCGCAACAACTTTCGAGCAGTCGCTACGTTCGAGGATATGCCGCAATCATGATGCGAGATTTTGCTGATGTCCCTGCTCGATCTGCAGACTTAGTAACATATCTACTGGCCCAACTGCCCTCAACGTGCTGCTACAGAGAATAGTGACAGTTCGGACATTCCCACCTCAGGATTACAGCCTCACTGTTCGTGATCTTTTCCAAGAAAGCCTTGCGGCAATTCGGACAGAGAACCTGCTTGTCTTCCGGCTCGTCACGAGCCGTCAAGGCCTTGAGAAGGTGTGGTTTGGAGAACTCTCTCGCCAAGTCCGTTAGAGTGACCCAGCCGAGGAAAAATTCACCTTCGAAGACGCCGAGCCTGGTAATTCGGTTATCGACCACTATCTTCGCAGCAGCTTTCGTTGATTCGTCAGGACCTATTCTGAAGAATGGAACCAACATTTCACCTACGGTGACTTCGTCCGGTCTCTTGTTCAGAGGAACAAACTTCCAGAGTAGCGCTCTCTCGGTAATCAAGCCCACCACTTTTTCGCCCTCAACAACCGCCGCACCAGAAGTCTTCTCACGATTCATCACGGTTGCAGCCTCGAGTATAGTGTCGGAGGATTTCACTCTGGGAACGTTGGTTGACATAACCTTCCTGACTTTCGCCAAACCTGTTTCTGCCTCGTCGGCGCGGGTTGGGAATTCCTCTAATATACCGGGCCGATTCCGTTGAGCTTCTGTATTGTTAGGGCGATCGAGCTGAAATCCATCTCGCCCCGGCCTTGGTTTACGCTGACCGTGAAAAGCTGCCTCGCGAGGCTTCCGGCAGGAAGAGCTACGTTCTGTCGCGTTGCCTGATTCTCCGCCAAGGTCAGATCCTTCAAGAGCATGTTCACAGTGAAGAGAGGAGCATAGTCTCCTTTTGCGATCAAGGGTCCTTTGACATCCGAGAAATAGTTCTTGTGAGGTGTCCGGTTGAAAGCGTCGACGAAGGCTCGGGGTTCGAAGCCGAGTTTCTGCGAAAGTATGAAGGATTCTGAGAAGGCTAGACCGATCGTTCCGAGAAAGAGGTTGAGGATGAGTTTCATCTTATGACCGCTCCCAGGTTTTCCAAGGTAGATCACAGTAGAGCCGAGCTGGTTGAGAAATTCTCGGTTCTTCTCGAACACGTTCTCGTCGCCGCCCACGAGTAGGGATAAGTTTCCTTTAGCGGCCATGTCTGGGTTGCCTATGACCGGGGCGTCAACCCTATCGACACCTGCCCTCTTCGCTTGATCTGCCTCCCTGATAGAAGCGTCTGGATCGATGGTGCTCATCTCGATCCAGAGTGCTCCCTTCTTCATGCCCCGCAATGCCCCATTGTCTCCCATAACCATGCTATCGACCACGTCCTGATCTGGTAGAGAAGTAATGACAACATCAACAGACCTACCCAGCTCGATGGGAGAGGGGTGCGCTACTGCTCCTTTCGCAACTAGCCCGCGTAGCCTATCTTTGCTCCTGTTGTAGACGTGGACCTCGTTTCTCTTTGAGAGAAGATTGGTTGCGAACGCGCTTCCCATCTTGCCAAGACCCAAGACTCCAACTCGAGCCATTTCGAACAAGCCTCACTGTTGTACGACTTCGGTCGAGAAGATAAAACAAATTCGCTATTTGGAAGAGCAGCCTTCGTGCGCCCACTCTTCGGATTGCAGTAAGAACGTCCGAGCGTTTTCGGTTGCAGGTATCAGAAAAAAGAGTCGAGGGTTCCGTTCGGATTGTCGTCTTGGCCTATGTCATTCTGACAGGACGAGCATAGGGTCGGACGGCTCCTCTTTGAGATCTGGTACAGGCTTGGCGAAGCTGTAGATGAGTGTGCATTCTTTCTCGTCAATCTTGAAATTGACGCTACAGATCTTTGACGCCATAACTCGGAGGAGCTCTGCGACATCTCTCGGAACCTGCAGGTAAGTTGTGTTCCGAATAGTCACCGGCTTTACCGATAGTCCCATAGATTTTCTCCAAAAATCACTACAGCATTGCCTGACTATCGGCATTGTGGGACTCTCAGATCAGAAAATTTACGGCTTTTGAATAACGATGGTGTCAGGCTGTGTGTGTCTGTTCTCTGATATCTAGAGCCTTCGCCGCTAGGGAAGAGGTCCACAGGTAGACGAGGAATCTATTGAGATCGAGCCCGCGGAACGAAAACTTTGCTGGCTCCATTACAGATGTTCTTGTGAACTCTTTCATAGAATACCCTATCGAAGGTTTCTCCGCACTTTTCACAAGTCGCCTTTCTAGCCTGATGGGCAGACTTGAATGGCGACTTTTTCATAGGAGCGTTGCCCATTGGCAGTCGCCTAGCTCCTGCGCTGGGACTCCTCTAAATCTTACTCTGACTCATCCTAATCCGTAGAGCCAAGAAAATTCAGCCTTTTCCGCGAGGAAAACGGCATGGGACCTCTTTCGTAGGAGCGACCGCTCTCTATATGGTGGGTGTGTGTGTCTATTTTCCGGGATATTTCTAGTTGACCAATTACAAGGAAATGAAGGTAACAATTGGCCTATGGATTTGATGCCTCCTAGATTGCGCAGTGGTCTAGAATGGCTGTAGCTCACGGCGCCGCTCAGCAAGAGGCTCCGATGGATCGCGGCCCTGCTCAGCCTGATACTAGCTTAGACTCCGTGATGTTTGATCTCATTCTCAAATTCTTGCAGACCCCTGGTCAGGTCCTACTCGTTCAGGGACCTCCTGGTTCGGGCAAGACGACCTTTGCGCTTGAAATTCTTAACAGCCTGGAGGAGACGCACAAGATATACGCGTCGAGCAGAGTAGCCCCCTCTAGACTCCGTCAGCATTTCCCTTGGATAGACGAGGTCATCGACACGATGTCCGGCAGAACGGCGAGAGCGAGCTGGATAGACGAACTTCATGACCTCCGTCGGGTCGAACCTGACACGATTTTCAATCAAGTTCTCAGATTGAAGCACTCGAAACAGCGAGCCGTCTTGGTAGTGGATAGTTGGGAGGGTGCCATACGAAACACGAACGATGAGGGCCGAAAAATGCTCGAGTCAGCAGTACTCTCAGAGCTCGATGAGAGCAAAGTTAGCGTTGTGATCGTGGTCGAGGATTCCAAGAAGGCTGGTGACCTTGGCTACCTTGTGGATGGGATCATAACTCTGGATCAATCAGAGCTCGACGGGAGGAGGGTGCGAACCATAGCCATGAACAAACTTCGAGGCTTCAGCGTTCCCACAAAACGGGGAATATTCTCGCTTGACAAAGCAAGGTTCACCATACTTCCTAACGGATTGCGACAGCCAGGGTCAGCCTCGCATCCGAAGCCATTGGAGCCTGTTCCCCACCCAAGTGGGGGCTTTTCTCTCGGCAGCAGAGGCATGGACCAGATGCTTGGCGGCTCGATTCCGAGGGGATCTTTCCTGCTCATCGACGTTGACAGCAGCGTCTCACCTCTAGAGATTCGGACAATTCTCAACATGATGCGGGCGAACTTCATCAACCAGAAGGGTCCCTGTGTCATCGTCCCAACCGCCGCGTATAGCTCCGACACTGTCGCAGAGTCCCTCAGCAAGTACGTCGGATGGGAGGCCATAGACGAAAGGGTGAGAATATTGGAGTACAATCAGTCCCTTGCTCCGAAGAAATGGAGACTTGTAATGAAGAGCAATCTCTCGGACGACGTTAAGACCTTCGCCCATGCCTGGGACGAACTCGCGAAGATCTCACCCCACAGAATGCTCGACATCAACGTAGACAAGGCAGTACAAGTCTACGGACGCGACGAGCTCTCAGTGCCTGGGCTCACCGAACTAGGGGCGAACATGCGAGACACTGAAGGGTTGAACATCGCAATTGCTTCTACGGATTCCAAACTCCGGGACCAATGGCTATCGGTCGTTGACTACCATCTCAAGATCAAGAACGCTGACGGCTCACTCGTCGTATACGGAGTAAAACCGTTCACACCACTCTACGGAGTCGACCTAAACTTCGACAAAGGGTATCCTGTGCTCAATCTAATGCAGATAGTCTGACTCTCAGACCCGAGAATGAAATACTACATTTATCGCGGGACTCGAATTTACCGTCGATAGGCTTGCGTTTCGGAAAGAAAAGAAGTGAGAATTTGGTGTATTCGGTCGAATAGAACGGCTACTCTACCACTTGAGCCTCGCCTGTCCCCGATGTGTTTCTAAGACCTAGCTAAGACGCGTTTAACGGCATCTTTGTCACGAAGAAGATACGAGGTAGCCTGACGAGTTCGAAGACTGATTCTACTAATCCCTTCGGTTACGAGACGGATCAGTTTAGTAGGATGTGTCTCGACGTCATGCCACTGCCATCCCTGATAGCTTCGGGCTTCTCGGCCTGATTCTTCGTGAGTCACGGCAAGTCTCAGGGTCTTGCGGTATTCGGGAAACCTTTCGAGGAAGTATGCGAGCCTGTTCTCGGTTGCTTCAAGGGCTTGTACCGTTGCGCCTGTCAAGGACCAGCCTTGCCTGCCCGAAGATCATTGTATCAGATTCGACCGAAAACATTGTGATGCCAGATGGGTGGTAGGGCTGGTAACAATTCCAGAAGGCTGAGCACGATTTTTCGCCGCATACTCTGAGCCTACTCCCTCAGGTTACGGCTTGTTTTTGCTTCCGACCTGAAAGCTGTCTTATCAGCGACAAGGCATTTCGGGACCGAAGCGAGGGGGCTAGGATAGTCAACATCATCTCAGTTCAATCATTCAAAGGCGGCACGGGAAAGAGCACTATCACAGCCAACCTCGCCGTTACCCTTGCCCAGTTGGGAAAGAGGGTGGGAGTCGTTGACTTGGACCTGGAAGGTCCTGGGCTTCATGTTATCTTTGGAGTCTCTGATACGGAAGTTAAGGCGACGATAAATGAGGTGCTCCAGCACAAGGCTCCTATTAGCCAATCTGTCGTAGATCTGACAAGCAAAATCCAGTTGAAGGCTGGCTGCTTGATCTTCTGCCCGGCAGGGCACAAGCTCGACGAGATTCTGTCCATTCTAGACAGCGGCTTCAACCTCTACACATTCAAGAGAGTTCTCGAAGACCTTGCAAGAGACTACAACCTCGACTATCTCCTCATCGACAGCCATCCAGGCATCGAGAAGGACACCCTTCTCTCCATGGCACTCTGCGACTATCTGGTCCTGATCTCAAGAGTAGACCAGCAGGACCTCTTCGGCAGCGGAGTCATGACAGAAGTCGCCAGCCAGCTGAGAAAACCGGTAGTCCTTATCCTAAACATGGTACCCAGCTCAGTGAGTGAGAAAGAAGCGAGCAAGATCGCCGACAGGCTCGCCGAACTCTTCCACCTCCACGTCCTAACAGCCCTGCCATTCAACTCAGACGTTTTAGAGAACCTCAGCAAAGGAGTCTTCGTTCTAGAGAAACCGAAGGATCCGCTTACAAAGAGATTTACTGAGATAGCGACTAAGATGCTTGAAGCAATTGAGACCGGGCTTTCAGACGACGTTTCCGCTAACGAACCAAAATCGCAGTCAGTCGCATAGCGAGGTCGAGTTCTTCATTCTCATATTGCGAGGATCAATTTCTTTTTAGATTTGTTTGTTGGTAACGGGTTCGGTAACCGTCAGTGGTGCCGATACATGACGACTCCCACTTCCCACTCATTGCCTAACTAAAGTTCGGATCCTCTATTGACTATCGGAGCTCATCGAGCAATTTCTTTGTTAAGTAGAAGTTGCTCGCTCTTAGTTTGGAGCTGATCAATCTGACAGCCTACGACCGTCCGCGTCAACGCCAGCCACACATACCCCGTTCAGCATCCTTGTCGATGCGAGGATTGTGAGTCTCGCACTGCTAGAACTCACCAAAAGATTCCCCCTCTAAATGCACTCCTATTCATCTTTCCAGAACTATCATGCTAGTATTATCCTCACCGATACAGTTTGCGATTTACCGGTAAAATGCCTATCATGTCTACGTCTACCACTATCTTAACTAAGGATAATTTCGCCACTCGGCATTCGTCAGGGAGTTAACAGAACCCTTCGTCCCGATACTGGACTCCACTCCAAGATTCTCTCACTCTGAACCGATGCTATTCTCAACCGGCTACGGAGTAATTCTGTTACGATCTCGGGGGAACATTGTGGCTTCGCGGATGTTCTCTCGTCCAGTGATCTTCATTGTAAGTCTCTCTAGTCCTATGGACCATCCTGCGTGGTAGGGAGCTCCGTAGCGGAACGCGTCCACATACGATTTGAAATTGTCCGGGTTCAATCCCTTAGCCTTCAGTCGGCTAATCAACAAGCTCGGCAAGTGAATACGCTGGGTCCCCGAGGAAACCTCAAGCCCGCTGTAGATCAAATCGAATGCCCTACAAGTCTTTCCGTCTGGATTTGGCATTGCATAGAACGCCTTCAACTCGAGCGGCCATTCGACCATGAAGAAAGCCTTCTTCCCCACAAGTCCAGCAAGCTTCCGTTCCTGAGTCTTCGAGAAATCCATCCCATACTCTATCTCTTCACCGCTCTTCCGAAGCATGTTCACCGCCTCTGAATACTGAATCCGCTTTAACGGCAGACTGAGCGGATCCAGGTCCTGCCCGAGCCGTTTCAACTCCTCGGCACTACTCTCGCGCACCGCCTTGACGCAGTGTGCGATGAATTCCTCCAAGACCTTCATCACGTCCGCATCAGTCGCGAACGATTCTTCAATGTCCATCTGGCGCACTTCGTTCAGATGGGTCGGCTGCTCGAACTTTTCAGCCCTGAATATTGGAACAACAGTGAAGACCTTTTCGAACGATATCGCGCACATCTGCTTGTACAGCTGCGGCGACTGGGCAAGATACGCCTCCTTCTCGAAATACTTCAACGAGAACAGTTCGGCACCCCCTTCACTTGCAGAGGCAATAATCACCGGCGGCTGGATCTCCACATAACGCCGCTCTATGAAGAACTCCCGGAAGGACTCTAGAATCTTCGACTGGATCTTGAAGATGGCATTCGACTCCTCGCTTCGGAAATCCAGGACCCGCCAGTTGAGCCTCGTCTCCAACAACGTATTCTGAACCCCACGAGGGTCCAAGGGTAGAGGAGTCTCTGCCCGGCTCACAACCTCCAGCTCACTCGGAATAACCTCAATTCCCCTCTTCGCAATCTTACTCGAAACAACCGTCCCACGAACAAACAGCACATCCTCCTGGTGGAGACCCGCGATCTCCTTCAAAACCTCAGCCGGAGCCTTCGCCTTGGGAGCCGTCACCTGAACAATACCACTCATGTCCCGGAGAAGAAGGAAAGAGATTCCTCCTAGAACTCTGACGTCGTGGACCCAGCCTGCCAACACTACTTCCTTGTTCAGGCTCTCTCCTAGCTGAGAGGTAAGATGTGTCCTTTTCAGATGCGCAGAAAGACTCGGCTTGGCATGAGTTGACATCGGAATTCTTCAGCGCTCTGGGTTAGGCCCAGCTACATATCCTTAAGTGAAATATGTCGAACCTTACTTGTAATGGAACCCTTGAATGAGCGGCAGATCAAGGCGTTGAGAAAAGCATCAGGGATCACCACATTCAAGATCTTTCTAGACATGAACGATTTCATATTGGACCTCGCCACAAAAGGCGGACGAAAGGGCGAGATGAAGAAGCTGGCCCGAGTCGTTCATGGCACGGAACGAAAACTATAGCGACGCCCTTCACCGACTGGTCAGAGCGCTAAACGAGACCCGCATAAGATATGCTCTGACAGGAGCAGCAGCGGTCGGTTACTATGGCATCCCAAGAACCTCAATGGACATAAATGTCGTTTTCAGGAAACCTCTCAGTAGTCCAACTTGAAACCCTGGCCTCCGCTTTGTCAAGAGACGGTTTCGCTGCTAACAAGGAAGAAATTCGTAGAGCGGTCACCGGGAGAGAGGTCAAGTTCCAGGCTTTCGATGACAAGACAGGTTTCCTAAGAGCCGATATGTTCCTGGAGAAATCCTTTGGCCGAGTGCCCGACCGCATCGACGGATTGAAAGTTTGGTTTAGGACTTTTGAGGAGCTTGTGGCTAAGAAGATTCAGTATGGCGATCTAGACGAAGTTAAACCGCTTTTCCAGCGGAGGGGACGAGACTTCCCAGAAGGAGAAGATCACTCGCTTTCTCAACACTCAACAGAAAGCGAAGCTTGAACAAATCCTCAAAGAAACAGAATTGAAGACTTAGTATCCTAGCCTAATTGTCCTCATCATCTCTGGAGGGCGGCTGAAGAACTGATGCTCAGCCTGCAATGAGAATCTACGGCTCATCATTCATTTGGGCCTAGCCCTTCGCGGCAGAAAGAAACAGTGAATTTTTTGAAACAGGGAATTACTTACGAGGCGCCAAGGTTTTCCTTCACACATCGACGTCTTGACAATTCTGGACCCTCTCTGCCAAGGAAAAAGCGCCACCTTCTAGAAGAATAGCGATCACAGGGTCCTTTACGGAGAATTGGGAATTATCGTTACTCTGTCCGTCGTTCTGAGGGCAGTTTACGCCGGCATGATAACGGAATGATTGCAAGTCTGATGATGCCTTGAATCCAAGATCTCCCATTATGACCTGGCGCACTGGAGCACCTACATTATTAGACCAGAAGCTTAGAGTTCGGGTTACACTATTATCGGGACTGAGATGTCTCCAGACGGCAAGTCCCATCTCATTGGTCCAGATGCTAAACGCTGTACCTGGACTGAAGCCGGCACCGTTGATCGTGTCTGTTTTTTGAAGAGGAAGAGCTTCAAACCTTCCTGCGGGAACCGTGATCTTCTCAGGACCTTTTGCGGTGAAGTTAACAGATGTGGGCTGAACGAAATGGGCCCGAAATGCTGGTATGTCAATAGTAACGACGCTGGTGGAGGTCCACGATCCTCCAAGCGCGACAGGCCACCGCATAGTCTGCGGCGGACTGTAGTTCTCTTCGAGACCGACGAAGCTTACGTTAACGATAGACTTGACCAGTGAGATGTTGGATCTGAGATACCAGGCTTCAAAAGTGAAGCCCAATGCAAACCCGTTCAAGGCGACATTCGTCTTTGTCGTCACCCTGTAAGTATCATAACTAGCGCCTGCCACTATCAGGTTCTCGGTCGCATTGACAACCATGGTCGCGGTACCTAACCCTGTCAAGGGAGGGCCGAAACTAGTTGGGTCTGGCACGGTTAGAGAAATGTTGTAATTCCAAAAGTCTCCAACCGTCCAATTAGGCTTGTCCAGTAAAGCGTGTTTTGATGTTGCGTGTGTAGAAGCTACAAAAGCGACTGGCAGAAGAACCAGCGCAAGAGCACAGCCGAGGATCTGAATCCTCACAATCATTAGAACTTCCCGAGTAGAGACCTTCGGACTCCGCACTTTAACTGTTTCGTGATCCGAAAAACTTAGAGACTCTTGGGAGCACTCCGATGGTGGCTATCTCTGGATAGTGCGATCTTCCAGTCACAGTACATTATCACGCGTAACCGATGTAATATCTGAATCAAGTGACTTTCCAACATAGTCCATCTCGACACTATCGCCGCCCAACAAGAATCAGGTCAACATTCTCCGAACTGGGCAACGTTCGGGACAATTATTTCAGAACTTGTTTCGAAACAACGATTCAGAGATAATCGTCCAGTAGCTACCTCTGGATGGGTTACTCTACCTTGTGCTGAGTTTCCGTTCTCGCGAACTCTTAGGGTCCTGGACCCTAACAGGCGTCTATTCCCATTCTGAGTTTTCTTCGTTCATCAGCGACGGAATGGGATTCTCGTCTTCATCTTGCATGTGGTCTTGCATCTCTTTCCACTAAACACTTACACGCGCATCCACATAAGCGCATAGAACCGTTACCACATAACCACAGGTAACGTGCGTGCGTATATAGCGCCCATGCAACTTCCTGTTGAAGCACATGGCAGCGGAAGACGAAGAGGGCGAGGACTACCGCACTAGCATAGTCATGCCGAAGTCTCTGCAGAAGACAGTTGCCCATTATTGCATAGACCATGAACTGACTTTCACTGACGCTGTTATAGAAGCGCTCAGAGAATACCTTGCCAAACACAACCGCGCCGCACCCAAATAGTTCTTGGCCAGTTGACGCTTCCAGGGTGTAACCTGAGGCCGCCACGAAAGGATATACGAGTGTAGCTACAGCCATCCGGCGGACGCTTTCTATCACTTCTTCGAAGAAGGTGTCAAATAGTCACCTACGAGACGAATCATTGATTAGGAGTTCATGGCTGATCGCATCCCGGTTTCTTCTCTCAAGGGACCACACTGTTTCTCTCTCCGTTAGAGCGCCGAGGAGGGGCGCGGTGATAGAAATACCCAGCGTGTTGGAGGATGAAGAATAAAATTGAGAATTTGGGCTATAGTAGTAGTACTAGCATTTCTGCTACCTGCCGTAGCTGTGACCACGGCAGCCGCGACCCATGCCGACCATGATGACCACCTGAATAGAGGAACGGGCACGATTACGTTCACGCAAGGGGCGACGATCTCGGGTCCCACTGTTCTGAGCGACCACACAACGATTGTCAAAGTGCATGAGACTCTCAGCTTCACCGGCAACATGAGAGGCACTGCATTGACCGTAGAGAGAGATATCATGCATACGGTAACAGATGACGGCAAGACGAGGACTTTCACGACATTCCACGGCCGTGGTAATTTCACTGGCACGCTCGGCAACGACCAAGTCAAGCTTCAAATCAAATACGAAGGTGTCAAGAACAGCACCTTCGCAAGAGGCAACTTCGTCGTACATGGTGATACGAGCCAGATGAACGACGTCCATGGTGAGGGACACTTCCGTGGAAGTCTGACTGGCGGCGTCGAGGGCGGTGGCTCTTCGACAGTTAACTACAGGATGCACTGGACCGTCTCGACCCATACTGAGGAACCTGAAGCCCGCGACAACGACCGAGACACAGACTAGGCCCTGAATTAATCAGGGTCCTAGCTTTCCTCTTCTTCCCTAGGGCTCGAAGAATTGAGACCGATAATCATGGTTGTCTTGGACGGCGCGAGCGATCGACCCGAGGCTGGACAGAAAACTCCTCTTGAAGCTGCTCCGACCCCTAACTTAGACGGGATCGTCCGGAGGGGAGCTCTTGGTTCAGTGTACACGGTCGGAAAGGGAATCGCTCCAGAGAGTGACGCTGGCGTCTTCTCCCTTCTGGGATATGATCCGTTACAGATCCATCTCTCTCGAGGAGTAGTGGAGTCAATCGGAGCGGGGGTCGACTTTCATGATGGAGACCTCGCACTTCGCGCAGGCTTCGCAACTGTAGATGGCGACAAGCTAGTCGATCGAAGAGCTGGCCGGAATCTTTCGACTGAAGAATCACGTGAACTAGCCACGGCAGTCAACAACGAAGTCCGGTTGAAGAACGGAACCCGGTTCCTCTTTCAGGCGACCGTAGGACACAGGGCAGTAGTAGTCTTCAGAGCCAACTCGGACAGGTTCTCGTCGGAGATCTCCAACTTCGACCCTGCGTACGTGCGGACTGGACAGATTAGCATAGCCCAACCCGGCGTACCACAGTATGACATTCCGAAGTGCGACCCTCTCGACGATTCGTCTGAAGCTGTAAAGTCGGCTGCGCTAGTCAACGAGTTCGGGTTCAAAACCCGACGTGTACTAGACTCTCATCCAGTCAACCTGCAGAGGAGAAAACAGGGCAAGAGACCCGCAAACTTCGTTCTGATGCGCGACGCTGGAACAACCAAGCCCAGGGTCCAAAGCTTCCGCGAAAAATGGGGCCTAAAGGCAGCGATGATAGCTGACCTTCCAGCAGAGCTAGGGATCGGTCGGCTACTAGGAATGGAAGTGAGAGAGATTCCACCAGGAACATCACTTGATGATTATCGGAAGAGAGCAGAACTCGTCTTGAGACTGGCTGGGGAATACGATTTCGTATACGTCCATCTCAAAGGACCGGATGAGCCGGGCCACGATGGAATGTATGATCTGAAGAAGCAGAGAATCGAAGAGATCGACGGCGGATTCTTCGCGCACCTCCGAATGGCCGCCAAGCTCCAGAGAACACTTCTCTGTGTCACCTGCGACCATTCTACGCCTTGGAAGGACAAGGGACACAGCGACGATCCCGTCCCAGTACTAGTGGCTGGAGGCTCTCTGCAACCAGACGGGTCCCAGCGATTTACAGAAACAAGCGCCAGCTCAGGTCACTTCGACAGGCTGGAACGAGGGAGCCTGCTGCTCCCACGCTTGAAGCAGATAGCCGCCTAGCTCAAACAGGACCCTGTTCGTTCCTCACGTCGTCCTTCCCGATAGATTCATAGAGCATCATGATCATCACTAACCTAAATTGAACGAACCGATTTCTAAGAAGAACCTCGACGGCTACGGCGCACCCATAATTCCATGGGAGAAAGTGCAGAAGCGCCTGCAGAAAGGAATCACTCAAGCTCCAAAAACAGGAGGACCAGATCGACACACAGCCTGGCTAGCAACCGTCAACCCCGACGGCAGACCCCACGTCATGCCAGTGGGAACCCTCTACGTGGACGATACCTTCTACTTCACCGCCGGCCCAAAGACCCGTAAAGCCATGAACATTGCCCGCAACCCTAACTGCGTCATAACGATCGCAACTCACGACTTCGACCTCGTATTCGAAGGCCCGGCCACGAAGATAGTAGACCCTGCCCGGCTAAAGCGAATCGCTGAAATGTACACGAAGGAGGGATGGAGCCCGACAGTCGTCAAAGATGGCCTCACAGCCAAGTACAGCGCACCAAGTGCGGGACCGCCCCCGTGGCACCTGTACGAAGTGAAGCCCGAGACCATATTCGCCCTAGGTACTTCAGAACCCTACGGTGCAACCCGGTGGAGCTTCCAAACCAAGACCCGCTGAAAATAACGGTCAAGCGTCTCTAGACGTTCGTCATGAAACGCTTGTGCCTATTCAGCCCTGTATGTAGGGGCTGGGACCCGTTCATCCCTGCAGGAAGAAACATTCCCATTCCTGTGGGCTGAATCATGCGCTGGTCCAAGGTGGAACTGCCGGGGCTCCCCTCGAAGGAAAACAGATTGACGGCTAACAATAACCTAATTGTACCTAAAGCTGAATCCGCTGAAACTATGGCCGTTGGTATCGCCGAAGGTCCAAGAATACGTAGTACCGCTTTGGAACGTGGCGCTTGAACATCCATTGTCACTAAGGCCGATGCTGATCTTAGTAGGCGTATTCGCTGTTGCGGAGGTGCCTTGACCGCTCGGGGCCGTACCGCTACAAATGGTAGTCGAACCATTGGTAACTGTGAAGCTGTTCATAGTCTCGCTGGAACTAACAGTAAATGTGAAGTTGAAATAATTACTACTGTAACCGTATTCTGTGATTGTCATAGTCACGCCACCCGAAGACTCCGACCAGGTCCCGCTCTGACAGTTCGACGTGCATCCAGTGCCCCCACCATTATTGCAGTTGGTGGTGCAGTTGTTGTTATTGTTGCTGTTGTTGCCGTTGCTGCCCTGAAAGCTGGGCAGAATGACGTAGGTGAATGTGACATAAGTACCGACACCAGCCCCAACAAAGGCTCCGATAGAGACTAGGCTGATGAGAAGAGCAGCAGTAGCCTTCCCCACCCCCTTAACGGCGGGAGTTGCTAGCGCGGGAACTGCATCGCCTTTCTGAGACATTGCTTGCGATTAGGAAAGGCGCCAATTTGAATCTCGTGTAACCCTCATCTAACTCCGAATAGTATAGAGAAGGGAAGGTTTGATCATGACGCACCGTCGCTGAGGTCATGCTCTAAGTATTATTAGCAGAGGGTTACCTCGAACCTCACTTTAAGTAAAAGTCAAGAAGTGACGATGGGTTATGAAGATCAAATTAACAAGTGTATTCGTTAACGACCAGAACAAGGCGCTTGAATTCTATACGAAGACCCTGGGATTTGTCAAGAAGGCTGATATCGGCGCGGGCAAATACAGATGGTTAACAGTCGTCTCGTCTGAAGAGCCAAACGGGCCTCAGCTGGTTCTCGAGCCAAACGACAACCTCGCCGCTAGATCTTACCAGGAATCAATTTTCAAGCAAGGCATCCGAACGACCATGTTCTTCGTGGACGACATTCAGAAAGAGTATCAGAGACTGAAGAAGCTCGGAGCGAAATTCACGATGGAGCCAACAAAGACAATCGGCTCAACCATAGCTGTGTTTGACGATACCGTTGGTAATCTAATACAGATAACACAGCTCGGCTAGCAAAGCCACAGCTGGGACAGCTCGCTCAGGACCGCTCCGGAGTCGGCCTCGAGTAGTTTCTGCAAGCTGTACAGTCTATGTTCTTCCGTGAAAAATCCATGCCGGGGTAGTATTGGAACTGGATTACGTGCGGCTCGCTCCAGGCTTCGCGCGAGAGGTACTGGAGATCTACGAGAATTGGGAGGGAAAGGATTCCGTGCCGATGAAGGTCAAGGAGTTGATGATGGTGATCGAGATAGAAGTCAACAAGCTTTACGATCCCGGCGGCTGGGCACGCATAGCTGCAATGCCGAAACCCCCCATACTCAAAGACACCAAGCTGAGCTAAGATCCCCTACTTCTTCTCTAGGATCTCCTTCCTTCGAAACAGAACGATTCTCGTAACCAAATCGTAAGGGATCGGTTTGTCAGTCGGGAATTTGAGATTACCCTTTGGACCTTCGTATGAAGATACCTCCTTCTTGAATTCTCTAGGCGCCGGTGGGTAAAGCCCGATATGTTTTCTAAACGCAGCAAAATGCACTAGGCTGCTTCCCTTCAATTTGAAGGTAGGTATCTGATAGCTGATCGCTTCCTCGGCATCGGGTGCCGCTTTCCTAATGGTCCGCCTCATTTTCTCTAGAATACTTTGGACGTCCTTGGGAAACGTCTCGATGTATTCATCTATTGTCTCAAACTGCTTCTTGGCTGGCATTTACATCCCTTCCCAGAGAGCGTCTAGGACCGGATTTTATCCTATCCGTATTCCCAGTACCTGTCCGACTACTGTTCCAATGATGAAGAGGGCGAGGCTCGCGGCCATGATTATCCCCGCGATTTCCGCGAACTGGCGTATGAAATGCCGCCCCGAGATTACCGTATCGTAGAAAGTCATCGCGGCCACCAGCACAACCCCGATCACGAGCGAGGTCCCGAGCGCACCTGCCATGTTCCCGGTGAGGAAGTAGGGAAGGGCGAGCAGAACAGCGGTAATCATGTAGGAAACGCCAGTGTAGATGGCTGACCATTTGGCTGATCCTTCGAAGCCCTGTTTGGCCTGCGCGTAAGCGGCAGACGCCATAGCGATCGAGGCGGCTAGCCCAGCGATTATTCCGGCGAGTCCAGCCAGCTCCGTTTTTCCGTAGATTCCCAGTGACCCTGCGTGAATTCCAGAAATCTCCACAACTGCGTCTGCTAGTCCAAGGACTATGAATGACATGTACTTGACCCGGTTCTCCTTGATCTCTCCAATCAGAAGATCCTCCTGACTCTCCTCACTCTCCATCATAGACTGAAAACGAGCCATATCGGCCGGAGGAATACTCTCAGCGATCCTCTTGTACCGCTCGTGAAGCTTACCCTCATGCCTCTCCAACAGTTTCAGAGTGAAAGTCAAGCCGAGGATGAGTCGCAACAGAACAATCACGTACATCCGGAGCCTCTTTGCCGAGACTTTCGCGTCGGGAGCGTAGGTCTTCCAGAACTCGTAGTGAGACTGTTCTCCATTTCCAATATTTTCGAGAGCTTTCTTGAAGGTTGGGTTATTCTCGCGACGCGCGAGTGCGAGATACACCGAACGGTCCGCGTACTCGTCTTGAGCAGACTCTGCTGCTAGCTTGACTAGTTCGGGGTTAAGGGTCTCTTGCAAAGAGTGAAACAGTTCCTCGGAAGCGAGGTCTCTTATTTAGTGATCTTGCCTTTTTCAACTATTGGTCGAGCTCCACGAATATCTCATTATTCTCGACCTTTACGTTGTACTTGGTCAACGGTTTCTCGGCGGGTGGATTGACCGCCTCACCAGTCAACAAATTGAACCGCGATAGATGAAGCGGGCAGGTGACCTCTTCTCCGATGAGGAATCCGGTCGAAAGATCTGCTTCTTCATGCGTGCACGTCCCGTCCCAAGCGTGAAGCTTTCCATCCAAATTCACAAGGAGAATCCGTCGACCATCGTGCTCGATTCCCTTCATTGTGCCTGGCGGAAGCTCTGATAGAGGACCGACGGGGATGAGCTTTCCCAGAATGTGTTTCCCTACCGGTACTTGTAATGTCTCTCGAAGAGATCCGCTTCAACAGCCTCCTTCTCAGGCTCCTCTTCAAACTCCGGAAGCTGTTCTACTCTTGGAGGAATCATTCCACCTCTCCCCGCCCATTTCTCATCGATCAGAAACTGGATCACAGCTCTCACCGATCTAAGCGGTATCCGTTTGACCGCGGGGTGGAGGAATCCTAGTATGACCATCCTCTGAGCCTCGCTATGAGTCAGACCTCGCGACATCAGATAGAAAATTTGTTCCTCGTCCACTTGGCTCACGGAGCCTGAGTGGGTCGCCTTCACCTCGTTCGTGAAGATCTCCAGCCCGGGAATCGCGTCCGCCCTCGCCTTCTTACTAAGAATCATCGCGTGCTCCGCGAGATACGAGTTGGAGTTCTTGGCTCCCTCACTGATCCTGATCATGCCCTTGAAAATCGCACGAGCACTATCCCTCAAGACTCCGCGAGCAAGAACGTGCCCTGTTGTGTTCGTCGATTGATGTGTCAGATCCGTTACAACATCGAACCGTTGCGACTCCGAACCGAACACAACCTCAACATCCTCGGCTGTTGCTCCCGGGCCATCAAGAACACTGTCCATCCTAGAACGAGTTGTCCCACCTCCCATGTGTCCTACGGTCCAGTTGACCCTGGAATCCTTCTGACCGATTGATCTTCGATTGACTGTTGAGTGAACGTCTCCCTCGAAATCTTGGATGCTGGCAAAGTTGACCTCTGCTCCTTCGCCGAGATAGACTTCTGTGACCTCGCTATAGAGCGAGGGACCTTGACTCTCTTTGCCTAGTTGCGAGTAGGCTTCTTGTAGGAAGTTGACTTTGCTGTTCTCCTCGGCCACGATTATGTTGTGAGTGAAAGAGGCTTGTCCATGGGTCTTCAGTAGGACGATGTTCCGGAAGGGAATCTTGACGCTCAGTCCCTTGGGAACGTAGAGGAATGTTCCAGCGGTGAAGAATGCGTCGTTGAGAGCCGCGAACTTGTCATCTCCAGGCGGTATCGCCTTCGTGAATCGGTTTCGGGCGAGGTCTGGAAACTTGACCAGAGCAGACTCCACGTCTGAGAATACGATTCCTTCCTTCTCCAGGGCTCCATGTACTTCGGTGCGGACCATCTGAGAGTCCACCTGCAGTGCAAGGGTCGGCTCATCTTTCTCTCTCACTAGGTGAGCTATTTCGTTGGGAATAGTTCGAATGTGTGATGGGAGTCCGAGCTGGATAGAATCGAGATTCAGACCCGATAGGATATCCACGTATTTCGTGTATAGCTGGGATTTTTCGACGGGTAGTTTCTTGAAGTAGTCGAGGGCTACTGCGCGTTCTCGGCTGATCTCTTCAGGTTCAGAGAAGTGGCCGGAGACCTCTTTCACCATGCTTTCTGTTGGGCTGGCGAGAGAGTTGGCCATGGCTAGTTGAGGAGTGAGAATATGTTTAGAAGTTTTGGGCTCGGAGGGATTAGCCTACGGCGCCTTCCATTTCCATCTCGATGAGCCGGTTGAACTCCACCGCGTACTCCATCGGGAGGACCCGTGTGAAGGGCTCCATGAATCCGGTGACGATCATGCTGAGAGCCTGAGTCTCGGACAATCCTCTGGACATCAGATAGAACAATTGGTCCTCGTTGATCCTTCCAACAGTCGCCTCGTGGGTTATGGTTGCATCGTCCTCGTTGACCTCCATGTATGGATAGGTGGTCGTCTTGGAACGGTCGTCCATCAGTAGCGCGTCGCATCTGACGCTGGACTTCACTCCCACGGCTCCTTTGGCTACGTGTACGAGTCCTCTGTAGGTTGTTAGTCCTCCGTCTTTGCTTACGGACTTTGCGGTGATCCGGGAGCTTGTGTACGGCGCGAGGTGGACTGCTTTAGCTCCTGTGTCTTGATGTCTATTCTTGCCAGCGAAAGCTACTGAAACGATCTCGGCTTTGGCCCTAGGCCCGACGAGATAGACGGATGGATATTTCATCGTAAGCTTGCTGCCCACGTTAGCATCGATCCATTCTACCGAAGCATCCTCGTAGGCGTAGGCTCGTTTGGTGACGAGGTTGTAGACGTCTGAGCTCCAGTTCTGGAGAGTTGTATACCGGACCTTCGCGCCCTTCTTGGCGATGATCTCGACAACAGCCGAGTGGAGCGAGTCACTGGAATAGACAGGAGCCGTGCAGCCCTCGATGTACTGGACGTCTGCATAGTTGTCTGCGATGATGAGGGTTCTCTCGAACTGTCCCATGTTTGCAGCGTTGATTCTGAAGTACGCTTGTAGCGGAAGATCTACCTTCACGCCTTCGGGAATGTAGATGAAGCTGCCACCGCTCCAGACGGCGCTGTTGAGCGCGGCTAGCTTGTTATCTTCTGGAGGGATAATCGTTCCGAAGTGTTTCTTTACAAGCTCCGGATGAAGCTTAACAGCAGTATCCGTGTCGCAGAAAATGACACCCTTATCCTCGAGATGTTTCAGGAGGCTGTGATAGACGACCTCGGACTCGTACTGGGCGCCTACTCCGGCCAAGAACTTCTTCTCAGCCTCAGGTATGCCCAACCGGTCGAAGGTCTTCTTGATCTTATCGGGAACATCGTCCCAGCTCTTCTCAACCTTGTCAGTGGGACGAAGATAGTAGTAGATGTCGTTAAAGTCAATGTGGGCGAGATCGCCTCCCCACTGGGGCATAGGCCGCTTGACGAAATGCTCGTATGCTCGTAGCCTGAACTTTAGCATCCATTCAGGCTCTTTCTTCATTTCAGAGATCTGTTCGACAGTCTGTCGTGAGAGTCCCTTCTCGGACTTGAACACGTACTTTTCTTCATCCTTGAAATCGTACTTGGCGTAGTCCAGGTCCAGAATACTCTTGTTAGCCATCCTCAGTCTCCTCTTTATGACGTACGTTATACAGGATAGCCTGTGCCTATATGTATTTACAGGTTCCGTCCCACGCTTAGCCACTTCTCAAGAAGTGAGAGACTTGCCTCGTCCCTCTGAAACATGGGGTCACGGTAGGTCTCAGGGTTCAGTCGACGAAAGAGGTCACTCAGTGACCTCGAAAGAGAGGCTATCGATTCGACCCACTCATTGACAGAAACAGTCCCAATATGGACGGTTTGCGGCGAATTGACGCCTTGAGTAGGACCCATCCCGCCATCAACCCTAAGGAAGAGTTGGAGAGTTCGGCCATTCCTTTCCACTAAGAATCCAAATCCAGTCCCCAGCAACCAGTACTCATAGGCGCCGTCGTTTTTCTCAGAAAGATCTTCGATCAGTTCGCGAGTTCTTCCAATGAAGCGTTCTCTGGAATGCATGATAACGGCTGATTTGACTCCATTTATCCCCAGAGATTCAAACACGTTCTTTCCATCGATTTCCAGTGTCACAATGGGTTCGGAGATGCCGTAGCCATCGGCGCTAGCAATCATATTCTCTGAAACGTCCGAGAGGACGAACTTGCAGCGCAACTCGTGTCATCTACTCTGAGCCCGTTTTTGGTCGGACAATAACACCGTATGATAACATAGTAAGATCGTATTCTGATTGGAAGCTCATTCTTTCCGTTAACCCCTTCTCATGACGGCTGGTGTACACTCTTCCCTCAATGGCTCGAATAGCCGGATTCCGACTCAGAAGGAACTTGTCAAGCGACACTGGATAAGGCTCTCGGGGACCAGGAATCCTTCCCTTTCGAAAGAGTAACCCTCTGTGGAACCGGTAAGCTTGAGGAAGAAACAAGACATGACTTACTGACAATTTCTCGGCTGCAACGCCATCCAGCTTCAAGAGATACATTCCATCAAAAGACGGTTTCTCGGCAACCGATACGGGTCCCACAATGGTCACGGAAAACGTCTTTCGATAAGGATGCTCCTCGAGGCGCATCTCGACCCTTCGTCCCGAAATCGGTTGAAAGGGTCCAGCATCTTCGATCGAAGCCACCATAATCGCTCCTGCTCAACTTCTACAGTCTGACTGCGTCTTGCAGATAGAAGGTTTATGTGAAAGGTTCCATCGAGCCACAGTTCATGCCAGGAAAAAGATACTCTCTACCGAACCTGCCTTACAAGTACAACGCTCTTGAGCCAACTATCTCTGAGAAGATCATGACTCTACACCACGACAAACACCACCTCGCATACGTCAATGGAGCAAACGCAGCATTAGACAAGCTGGAGAAGGCGCGACAGACCGGCTTCGCCGGAATTGACGTCCGCGGAATCTCTCGTGATCTTGCCTTCAACGCCTCAGGTCATACTATGCACAGCTTGTTTTGGCCGAATATGAAGCAGGGTGGAGGCGGAACGCCCGGTGGACGCCTCGCTGACCAGATCAACAAGGACTTTGGAAAGTTCGACTCTTTCAAGGAACAGTTCGGGAACACCGCTAAACAAGTCGAGGGATCGGGCTGGGGAATACTCGCCTACGAGCCAGCTTCAGACCAGTTGATTACCCTCCAAGCTGAGAAGCACATGGACCTAGCCGTCCAGGGCATGACTCCTCTCCTAGTCGTCGATGTCTGGGAGCACGCCTACTATCTCGACTACGTGAATGACCGCGCCAAGTATGTTGATGCGTGGTGGAACGTGGTCAACTGGGACGACGCAGCAGCTCGCTTCGACAAGGTTCGAAAGTAACCCATCAAACCCCCAACCTTTTCTTTTCGGATAGCCCTTACTAGAGCTACCTCTGTCCGAAGACTTGGTGAGCTCTAAGAGGCTTCAGCTGAAAGATCCTTCGCCAGACTCTCAAGATCGACATCCTCTTCCTTCTTAGTCTCCATTTTCACCGGTTTCGCTTTTCTCTCTTTGATTCTGACCTTCGATGGTGGAAGGGGTTTGCCGTGTCCCGGGCAGAGGATCACCGGATGAAGGTCAAGGATTCGTTGAACACTCGACATGGTCTGTGTAGTGTTCTCCATGAACAATGGTTCTCGAAGTTTGCCGCGCTTTGTCCTTAGGAGATCGCCGATAATGGCAACCCGGCTCTTGTTCACGAATAGAGAGACGGACCCCTTCGTGTGTCCTGGGGTCCAGACGATAGACCCGTCAAGTCCCGCGTTATCGAGTATCGATTCTTCATCGGAGGCTTCGTCAACAAGTACTGGATGATACTTGACGAGCCGAAACAGCTTCGCTGTTGAGGAAGCAACGGCAAATACGCGCCTAGCTATGCGTCCGTAGAGACTCCAGGCTCGCGGTGTGATAACTACGAGGGTCCCAGCGACGTATGGCTTCTCGAAACCGTGAGAAACAAGCATTCCGGAAGTCTCTTTTTTGAGTGCGGCGGCGCTTCCGATGTGATCCCAGTGCCGATGAGTCAGAAGAATCAGCTTAACATCATGAGGAGTTCGGCCAAGACTCGCGACCGCTTTCAGTATCCTCTTCTCGCTGCCTGGCATCCCGGTGTCGACTAGGACCAGTCCATTGTCCGCTTCGACCAGGTATGTGTTCGCTGCGCGAGCAGGTACCCTATAGACACCCTCGGCGATTTCCAACAATTATTAGCTTGCCTCTCTAACGGTCACGGTCGTAGCTCGAATTCTCTGCCAGCCTCGTATGCGGAAACATTTGGTCCATCTGATTTAAGACTCGTGAAACCCTAGGCTCTGTCAAACTGTCAAACTGTCAACTCTTCGGTTGCTGTTTGGTGATAGCTTCGGCCACCTCTAACTGTAATGTTCAAGGAATCAGTGATTATCACATTAGGCGGTCGTCGTATGAGCCTGTCACACTGGTATGAGGGGAGTGAATCCGACCAGGTGAGAGGCGTGAATCAGGATGTCTGGTTGGTTGGCCACCGTAAAATCCCTGCCGTGCAATGGGCCAAGCTACCACGCTACTGGCGTGAGGGGGCGGTTGAGGTTCGACCGTTCCCTGCCAAGACGAGGCTATGTGTCTCTGAGGCGCAAGGGCTCTCAGGTGAAGCAGTGAAGGGGAACCCGCCGACGACGGTAATCCCCGGAGTCGATGAGAGCAAGCCGGGTCGTCGAACAACCGAAGACTTGGCAGAACCAAACCCTAGGGCTTCCGCGCCGCGACAACACTGTCGACTCTACCGACAACCTCTCCCAGTGTGGGAGGCTCAAGCCCGGGTCCCTCCAGATATGCCGCTCCAGCGGCGTTGGCGAATATCAGCCGATCCTTATGCCCCAGCCCTACACCCTGAGCATAGATGTCTGCCGCGTTCCAAACATCGCCTGCGCCGGTAACCTTAACAGGATTGATCTTTGCGCAGGGAACGCGCACCCTCTGCCCATCTACAAAACTGGCCGAGAACTCTGGCGTATGCAGATCAACCCTCGGAATCATCATGCTGAACACGCTAGCCGCTCCAAAGAGAGGGTCCTCAGCACCCTCAATTTCCGATGTGTCCTCAGCTACGCTGCTCGCCAGATGGACCAGCTCGTTCTCGTTCACGCTCAGAACATCGACCAACCCAGGAGTCAGGACCCGCTGATTCAGCCCCTCTATCTCGCCCGTCCGTAATGCAGGGTCTCCGGGGTCGAAGAACGTGACAGCCTTTCCTTCTTCCTTGGCTATCGAGAAGACCTTCTCGGCGAGGTCTGTTCCCTTGAGGTTCTGATTCCAGTTGAGAACGCAGACAAAATCCGCTTCGGATATGAGCTGCTTGTCCTCCTGCGTCAGCTTCTCGGGACCAAACTGGGAGAGAGATCCGGGGTCACTGACCATGATGTTGACGCGCCTGCCCGAGTGCTCTGTCTCGAACGACATTGTCCGGGATATTGTTCCCGTTGTCCTGACGTGCGAAAGGTCTACACCCTTGAGAAAGTGTTGGAGTAGTGTTTTGCCGAGTTGGTCTGTCTCAATAATCGGAACTACCTGACAGCCGAGCTTCGAAAGCTGAGCCACCACGTTCGAGGCGTTTCCTCCCCGGCCGACCGTGTGTCCCCAGCCCAGAAGGTTTCCTCCTCCCCTCTGAGCCACTTCCATGAAGGAGGCGGTCAGATCCTCAAGCTTGCCCGGATAAGTGAGAATATAGTCGAGATAGAAGTCCGGCATTACTACAACTTTGAAGCTGGGTTTGGCACGGTTGAGAGTCTCTTTCAGCCCTGCGACCGGGTCTACAGCTTCCTTAGCTCTCAACATGCCTCCAAGCCACCAAAGTATCGGATTGACTATTCGTTCATAAGCATGGACTGATATCACGACTTAAGACTGGCTTGTAGAAAATGTCCGTCCAGACAGAACGCCCCGCATCAAGGCTCCAGCTCGATCTCATGTGGGGCCGGATGAAGAAAGCAGCCAATCTAGACCAACAAGGAGTACTAGAGCTGAAAACGGACACTACAGCCACCGGACAAGCCGTCGCAGTCCTAGTTCTCGCAGCTCTCGCCTACGGCATCGGCTACACTGCACAGACGCAATTCCAGAGACACGACCTGTCAATCTACGGAATAATAGTCGGCACCCTCGCCAGCACCGTTACCGTATGTTTTGCAGCTTTCGTATGGTCAGCAACAGCCTTCCTAGTCGGGACAAAACTCTTCCAAGGCAAGACCAGCTACTGGGAGCTAGCGCGTCCACTATTTTTTGCAAGCAGCCCGTTCCTCCTCTTCCTCTTGATCACAGTCCCAATCCCTCCAATTCTAGTGCAAGGAAATGTTCCAGTCTACTGGTTTCAGGGGACCGTCGCAGTCGCAGCCGTAGTCTGGCTATTCCTCTCACAAGTGTTTGCTCTGAAACAAGTGATGGGACTGAATCTGCGGCGAACAATCCTCACGGTCGCCGTAGGCCTCCTCATACTCGCCTTCATCGGCCTCCAATTCGGAACATCCTGAACAGTCCCCTCACTATAAGTTGATAATCCGGCCCGACGCAGGAATACCGCAAGGCGCTGATGACCTCCCGGTCCCGACCCGTCACCACGGACAGATTCCGGACGATGCTGGACAGGATGGTGAAAACGGCCAGGCTCAACGGGGAGACGATCTTGTCGCTAAAAGAAGATCCCACGGCAACGGGTCAGGCTCTAACTGTCTTGGCTATTGCAGGGCTCAGTCTCGGTGTCGGGTTTACAACGTCAATCGGACTGGAAGCAAGATACGTTCTCCTTGGAGCTATCTTCGGCGCGATCCTGAGCATCGTTCTCGGCTTCGTCTGGTTATCTCTAACCTTTCTCATCGGAACAAGGATCTTTGAAGTGACATCAGACTACTGGTCCCTGGCGCGACCAATGTTCTTCGCAACCTCTCCGGGGCTAGCCTTCCTCTTCATGTCGATCCCAGTATGGGTCGTCTCGGATATTGCTCGGGCAGTCGGCGTGGTATGGATAGCCATCTCGACCGTATTTGCGGTCAGAGCTGCTCTAGGTTTTGATACTCAGCGTAGCCTTCTGACATTCATCCTAGTAGCGCTGATCGTCATCATCAGCTATGGACTGGTATCTTCGATATAGAGTAGGTTGGGCCCTCCAGTCATTACGTAGGAAAGCGTGACGGTTATCGTTCCGTAGCCGGGGTCTTGGTTCCCGTGTTCTTGTACTTGTTGAAAATATCCATTGCCGGGTCTTTCTTCATGTCATGATCCCGATACAGATGCTCCTGTAGCTCGTAGTACGTGTTGAAAGTCCGTTCAATGTTCTTAACAGAACACACAAAACATAGAATCTTGTCCTTAACCAATGCCTGATCACGACATATAGCCGCTTGTCTTC
>MNHO01000073.1 GCA_001919285.1 archaeon 13_1_40CM_2_52_13 | reverse complement strand
CCGTACATGGGGTTGGCTGTGGACTGGTGAATTTTTCAGTCGTCTGATGATTTTTCTGCAGTAGAGTGTTAGAGGAAATTTGTGAATCGAGTATTCGGATTTTCGAAGAATGGGAGTTGAGAGCATCCTCAGTCACGGTTTTTGCAGGGGCTAGCTGTTAGGAGTTATTGTCCCGGATTATTCTTGTGTAAGAGAAAGCCTAGTCTAGGTAGTTTGAGTTGTATTCCTCGGCCGCCGATTATGTCGAAGCGTACTAGGCGGGGGATTATCTGACGTCTATCCATTTTCCTGACTAGCAAGTATCTGTGAAGCATTTGGTTCTCTTCGACCATTCTAAGTTCAACAACCCCGTCGACGAGGCTTTCCACCTTTCTGAAGAGTTCTGGATGGACGCTTCCGGTGGAAAGAGTGACAATTAGTTTGCCTCCTGCTTTCTTGACTTTGGCAGCGATGCTTTGGATGAAGCTGATTGCGTGTTTGCTCTCTGTTTCGCTGAATATTGGAATGAGAGAGTCTAGGAGTATGGTTACCTGTCGGTTCCCAAGCTTCTCCATGACCGTTGTCAGGTAAATACTAACATTGGTTAGGTCGTACGGCTGCGGGACGACTCCTTCAGTCACGCCAGCAGTGGCCGAGTAGCAGTCCATTATTTCGAGCTTGTTCATCAGCTGGTATTTTCTCGGGTCCCAGCCGAACTCGTTCATCCTCTCAATTATGTTTGCAGGGAAGGTATCGTATGTTACAATTATGCAGGGCCGCGACCGGCTGAGCTCATCGTAGAGAATCTGCTGGGCAAGTGTTGTTTTCCCACTACCGGGATCACCTGCTATCAGGATTGAAGAGGCGTCTGGAAGACTTCCGCCAACGAGATTATAGAAATCCTTGAAAGGTGTGGCTATCTTTTCCAGTTCCAATATGCACCCCGGTCTAGCTAACCCGTCCTTCGGCCTCTAAGACGCTAATGGCTTAGCCCAGCGGCCGCGGGTATGAATGGGGATTGTAACTGCCCTGAACTTTGTCGAAGTACACTTCTCCCGGAAAACTCGCCGAAGAGTTAATCAGTCCTAGTTCGTAGTAAGCGATTTCTCAAAACAGGGATTGCAAATTGAGACTTGTGTCGTATATCCTTGTTGAGCTCGCGCCGGGGACGGCTAAGAAAGCCGCTGAGGCTATTTCGAAGATTGAAGGTGTCAAGATGGCTCACGCCGTAACCGGACCGTTCGACGTCATCGCCTTTGCAGAAGTTCCTGATCTGACTACTCTGTCAGACTTGGTTCTCGCGAAGATTCAGAATGTGGAAGGCGTTCAGAAGACTCAGACGGCCGTAGTCGTGACAACGGACGTCCTTGCACCCGGTCCTCCACGGATTCGGAAGAACAAATCACGTAAATCTGGATAGGGCTGAGGCATAGAAGATTTCCTAGTCCGATTCGTTCTCCATTGAATCGGTCTTAGCTCTTAGACGAGATTGGAGTTCGAGAAGGTTCTTGAGGATGCGGATATCGCCCAAGTCTTCATTGTCTTTTGAGCTCTGGTCGTTCACGTCTGGTCGCATAAGGACTCTAATTTCGAAGCCAGTATAAGTGTTATCAATACTCAAATCGTAGTACGATTGATCCAAAATGGGTAAGGCTCGGCAGACTAAGAAACCGAAGAAAAAGAAAGAGACCTAGTGACTTCCGCTAGATAGTAGGCGGCGGTGGGGGTTTCCTCACCTTGATGGCTAGGAGTATCAGGAAGAACGCTAGTCCGAATACCGTTAAGAGTACGATCGCGGACGTCGCGGTACTCGTCGCTGTGCTGCCGACATTCATCTGGACTGTTGCCGTTGGATTGGTGATTGCATTTTCTTGGAGAGGGCCGATTTGTTGATTTTGAAAGACTACAATGAGCTGATAGGATCCTTGGGGTATTTCACCAATCTTGGCATCGCCCTTGCTGTCGGTAATGATGCTTCTACTCGTCTGATTGACGAGCGTTACTGTAACGTTGGCTCCGCTTATCGGGTTGTTGTTATTATCAACTACGTGAACCGTTGCTGGGTAGGCTTGAAGGGAGACTGTCTTTGTTGCCGGCCCGCTGGTCAGGTCTAGCGTTCCTGGACTTGTTGTTCCAATGGTCCATCCCTCCCAAGACGCCCCTGTAACTGTGTAGATGTCGTTGGACAGAAATCCCGTATACTGGGTGATGGTGGTCGTTCCACCGCTCGTTTGTGCGGACAGAGTAACTGATGTTGGAGCTGGACTCAAGGGACTACCCGAAGCATCGTTGAATGAAAGAGTGTACTGGAATTGCTTATCGAATACCGCTGTGAAGCCGGCTGTGCTGGTGTAGTTGTAAAGAATCCCGTTAGTTGAGCCCGCGGTGGGGATCCTTAGCATCGGGCTGGTTGTCCAGATAATTGGGTTGGCCGTTGTGTAGTAGTTGGCCCATTCCTTCCACGCGTAGTGACCTTGGGTTGAAGGCCCTGTGAAGGTAGTGTTCAAGACGGTAATAGTGTGAACGGTGTTGTTTGCGAAAGTGAAGGTGGGGGGAGAGCTTTGGGGAAGGGAGACAGTACACGGGTTTGAGCCACAGTACGTGCCCGTGCCGTTGTCTATCCTGACCCAAATGATCCCATCCGCTGTGGGAACATTCGAAGTGACAGTTACTTGGCAGCCTGAAATGCAACCAGAAGTTGCGTATACGTTTCCAATAAGAATTGGAATCAGAAATGAGGCGAGTAATGTGAAGAGAATGACTGGGGCTCTTGCTTTCACTGTAAGCCTGGCCTCGATGTTGGCCGAGAAACCGGAGTCGTAGGCTTAGAAGCTCTTGAACCATCAGCGTTCACACTGGAGTAACACGGAGCTTAACATGACTCGCCTTCTCCGGATGCTCCTGCCCCCAAGGTCCCCACCAAACTGCCCTGTCCCGTCTCCCGTCTCGTGACACACGTCCCGCTGCGTTGTTTTATATCGTTCATGAGAGAATGATCAGCGAACATCATGACCGTTCAGCTTCAGAAGATGAAAATGCTCGTTGCTGGAGAATGGAAGGACAGCACCACCGGCGCTAGATCGTCCATTCTTGATCCATCCAGCGGAGAAACTATTGCCGAAGTTCCTAGGGCGTCTAAACAGGATGCAAAGGCCGCAGTTGATTCGGCTAGGGAAGCTTTCGGGTCGCCGGAATGGCGAGACATGGATTCTGGAAAGAGAGGGAGGATACTCACGAAGCTTGCCGGTCTTGTGCGGGAGAATTCGGACGAGCTTGCTAGACTAGAGACCCTGAACGAGGGTAAAACGCTGAGGGAGTCTAAGGGCGATGTCGCCTGGGCCGCCCGAGCATTCGAGTATTTTGCGGGGCTTGCTGACAAGATTGAGGGTGAGACGATTCCAGTCCCGCCTAAGCGGTTGAATTACACTTTGAAGGAACCTCTCGGAGTAACTGTCCATATTGTTCCCTGGAATTATCCGATTGCCTTGGCGTCGAGAAGTCTAGCACCTGCACTTGCAGCAGGCAACACTGTGGTCATGAAGCCTTCAGAGCTTACTCCACTGACAGCGCTCAAGCTTGGGGAGCTGGCCATGAAGGCTGGGACTCCGAAGGGTGTCGTGAACGTGGTCACTGGATCGGGCGCTGAGATCGGATCCTCCTTGGTTTCTGACAAGAATGTTGACGGAATCGTTTTCACGGGATCTGGCGATACTGGTCGTCAGGTTATGGAGGCCGCGGCCAAGAATATTACTCACGTGGTTATGGAGCTCGGTGGCAAGAATCCTCACATTGTCTTCGCGGACGCCGATCTTCCAAAGGCGGTGAAGGCAGTGAAGGATGGGATCTTCACGAACGCTGGGCAAATGTGCTGGGCGGGATCTCGCGCTTTCATTCACGAATCAATATACGATGGATTCGTCAAAGAATTGGTGGCAACGACCTCTGCCATCAAGGTTGGACCCGGAAACGAAGAATCGAGTGAGATGGGCCCTTTGGTTTCGAAGTCGCGTCAGGAAACCGTTCTGGGTTTCATCAAGGACGGAGTTGATGAAGGTGCGAAACTGTTGTGCGGAGGCAAGAGGCCTAGCGACTCGAGGCTTGACAAGGGTAGCTTTCTCGAACCCACGATCTTCGCCGACGTGACGGGCGAGATGAAGATTGGTTGTGATGAGGTCTTTGGTCCTGTGTTGAGTGTCACGAGGTTCAAGAATACCGAGGAGGTTGTGAGGATGGCCAACGAGACTGACTATGGCTTGTACGGGGGACTATGGACGAACAACTTGAAACTCGCTCATGATGTGGCTTCGAGGCTCGAAGTTGGCGGTGTCGCGATCAACGAGTACCTGGTTACGTTTCCCCAGACACCGTTTGGTGGCTACAAAGACAGCGGGATTGGACATGAGAACGGGATTAGGGCGCTTGAGTATTATACCCGGACCAAGAATGTCTCCGTAAACCTCAGCTAGCATCTACCGGGATTCTAGCTGGTAGAACACTCCTTCCCCAGCTTGCTTGGGCCTCAATACTAATTCCAGGCCGGGCTTCAGGTCCTTACGGTCGACTTCGTTGCTGATGGGCGCGAAGACTCTCATTCCCCGTTGAAGTTCTGCTAACCCGAGAAGGTAGGGTGTTGAGTCTTGGAAAGCCGGAGGGGCGAAGTAGACTTCGGTGAACGTTACAAGCTTTCCTTTTCCTTCTATGGGAACCCACGCGATGTTGCTTCCTCGGCACTTTGGACAATCGGCCCGCGGTGGGAAGCAGAGGGTACCGCATTCTTTGCATTTCGTTGCCATGATCTGGTTCTTCTCGAGATACGATACTAATGGCGCGATCTTTGTCTGGGACACGTAGCCGAAGCGTCCGAATTTCTCGAAGCCCAAGAAATACTATGCCCTCAAAATTGATACTGCGGAGTACATTCCTATTCCTCCAATGTTCTGGGCCAATCCGATCTTCGCTCCATCAACTTGCATGTCTCCAGCTTCTTTCCTAAGCTGATGGACAAGGCTGGTGATCTGGGAGGCTCCGGTTGCTCCCACTGGGTGTCCTTTGGAAATTAGTCCTCCGTCGATGTTGACCGGGATCTTTCCTCCGAGCTCGGTCTCGTTGGTCTTGAGGAGTTTGGTTCCCTTCCCGGGCCGGGCAAATCCGAGGTCTTCGTAGTTCAAGATCTCAGTGATGGAAAATGAATCATGAACCTCTGCAACATCAACATCCGCGGGTTTTACTCGAGCCATCTCGTAGGCGGATCTTGCGGCGTTTTTGGTGACTTCGAAACTGGTGAGAGGACCCTTTCTCCCGGCCAGAGACATAGGGCTCGAGGCGAGACCGATACCTGCTACCCATACTGGCCTGTCGGTCATCTTCTTGGCTCTCTCTGAGCTGGTGAGGATCAGACATGCGGCGCCGTCTGCGTTAGCGCAACAGTCGAACAGTTTGAGAGGCTTTGAGACCGGGCGTGAGCTGAGTACCTCCTCCATACTGATGGGCTTCTGAAACATTGCCTGGGGGTTCTTGGCGCCATATTTCCGGTTCTTCACAGTGACCCGCGCCATGTCTTCTTCAGTGGTTCCGTACTTGGCCATGTGAGCATTCGCGTACATTGCGTAGTAGGCTGGCATGCTTGTACCGAAAGGAGATTCCCACATCACGTCCCCAGCCCTCCCCATTAGTTCCTGGATCTCTCCCGAGGAGAGCTCGGTCATCTTCTGAACCCCAACAACCGCAATTACTTCATGGAGGCGGGAGGAAATCAGGGACCAAGCGATTCTCAATCCCACAGCACTTGATGCACATGCAGCTTCGACGTTGAATGTGGGTTTAGGGCTCAGGCCAAGATATTCAGATACTACGCCCGCGGGGGATCTTTGCTTATCATAATGTGTCGCAGAGCAGACCACGGACCCGTCGATCGCCGAGGATTCTAGTTCAGCGTCATCTAGCGCGCTACTGTATGCTTCGAACGCAAGCTCTCGGAGGGAGGCGTCACTTCGTTTCCCAAACTTCGAATGTCCCACTCCTACGATTGCTATTCGGCCCATAAACTGGATTCCGAGAGCAATTCCGGGTCGTGCTGTAGAAGAAGGTTACTTGCTGTTTGGCTAGATAGCTTGCTTGGACTCGGCGTACAGGAAAGTAATTCCTCCTGTAGCGATCTTCAGGCTGTGTCTGCCTGAGTCCTTTCCGGCTTGGGAATTGAGCGCGTTCTTCAAGCTGTCCATATTTTCAAACTCTAGCTCGACGACTTGGTAGTAGGCAGGATCACCTCGTGGGGCTCCGACGACTTTGTGGACGGTGTACTTCTTGAGTCCGGGCATTTGGTTTGCCATTGGGACATGGTCCTCCCAGTACTGCTTGTCGAATAGTTCTGGGTCCGTGGGTTTGCCGAACAAGACGATGATTTTCGCCAAGAGCCACTATCCTCTAGAAGCTTGTTGCTATGGCCTCGTTTTTTCTAATCTGTACGTCGACGCCTTCAACTTCTATCTCTGGGATAGCGGGAACCTTTATGCCCATTTCTTCTATCTCGGTTCTCTTCTTTTCGATTGCCTGCCTCCAATACTTGACCTTCTCTTCCATCGTCAAACATCCTAAGCCTGAATCTCGCGCAATCTGCTCGAGCTCATGATCGACTTTGTCAAAATCTGCTGGTAGTCGCCAGAACTCGGACTTGTGTTCGTAGAGGAGTGGAGATAGGAAGATGAAGCCCTGTTTCATCTGGCGAGTGACGGTAAGTCTCTGTTCCTCGGTAAACTCCTGGGACATGGCACGCAGAAGCGCCATTGTCGCTACCAAGTGCCGGGTCTCGTCTCTTGTTATGTTCTGGAATGATTGTCGATATACTTCGAGCTTGCTGGTCTGACGCATGGAGTTGAATATTGTCTCTGCTCCGATCTCTGCAAAGAAAAATCCGGCAAATAATAGCTCTGGGGATAGGTACTCCCACGCACTGACGAATCCCTTCCAGTACCTTCTTCCCTCGTCGTAAAGGGCCTGTATGTTCCTCAGAGCCTTCTGTTCAAAATCTGATTGGGGCTTGTATCCATAGGGCCAGTTTGGGCACAGTTTGTTGCACGCTCTGCGGCATACCTCGTCGTGACGGCATTCATCGTAGGTGATCGAAGCGAGCATCTTCTTTGTCGGATCCTCCAAGTTTAGTTCAGCTGCTCTAACTGTGCCAAAACCGAAGGCCCCAATCCCTGATTTCTCGAACAGAGCCAGCTTTGACATCCAGTAGGCTTGAGCTATTCGCTCCTTCGGGTCGAAGTTCTTTCCGTCGAGTTCGTCCCAGGGGAGAGTTGAAGGATTCCAGTTTTGGGCGAAGGACAGGTCGAACGCCTTGAACATCATTTCGTTCTTTATGGTCCAGTTCCCAGGGAAAATGTTCAGATCTGCAGTGGGCTTGTCCTTCTTGGCCTTTGGCAAGTTATGGTCGTCTCGGCGATCTTCTTAACAGGTTACTTAAACGTGAAATCTAGAGGGTCACTCGCCGTCTCAGTTTCCTGAGAACTTAGGCTTGCGTTTCTCGAGGAATGCTCTGACGGCCTCTAGATGGTCTTGGGTCTTTCCGGCTATGTCTTGGTTCTGGGCTTCATACTCAAGGGCATCGGGTAGCTCGAGCCTACTGACTTGGTTTACTATTCTCTTTGAAAGTCCAAGGGCCTTCGTGGGCCCATTGGCAAGTTTCTCTGCCGTGCGGTTTACGGCCTCGTCAAGTTCCGCGGCTGGGACGACCTGGTTTACCAGCCCTAGGGTCTCTGCCTCCTTCGCCCCGACAGTTCTCCCAGTCATGATCAGTTCGAGGGCCCTGCCTGGGCCGAGGGTTCGCGTGAGGAAGTAGCTACTTCCAGAATCTGGTACCAAGCCTACTCCGATGAAGGCTTGTTTGAGGCCCGCTTCTTCAGAGGCTATTCGGATATCGCAGGCAAGTGCGATGCTCGCGCCGCTGCCTGCGGCTATGCCATTGATCCGTGCGATCACCGGCTTCTCCATGTTTCTGATCCGGAGAATCATCGGATTGTACTTTTTTCGCAGATGATCGCCTAGGGATGGTTGGGCGTGGCCACTATACCTCTCTTTCAAGCCTGAGACATCTTCGCCCGCCGAGAAGGCTCTGCCTGCTCCCGTGATTATGAGACAACGAGTGCTATCGTCCTTTTCCGCTTCTTTCAGGGCTGCGTAGAATTCTTCTCCCATCTTTTCGTTGAAGGAGTTGAGGGATGCAGGACGGTTCAGGGTGATTCTTGTTATCTGATCCTTCTTCTCTACCAGTATGGTTTCGTAGCCCATCTCATCGACCCTTGAATTGGGGCGGTCGTTTCTCGGTGAACGCCTTCAGTCCTTCCTTCATGTCCTGCGTTGAGAAGAGTAGGTAGAAGTTTCTTCTCTCGAACTGGAGGCCCTCTTCTAGCGGCGTGTCAAACGCCTTGAGGACTGCTTCTTTGGCTAAACGTGTCGCTATTGGCGCTTTCTGTGCAATCTGCATGGCTAGTTTCTTCGCCTCCTCAAAGTAGGCCTCTATCGGAACGATTTTGTTGACGAGGCCGTGCTTCTCAGCTTCCCGGGCAGTGATGGGTTGCCCTGTGAGGATCATTTCCATTGCTCGGAATTTTCCGATGGTTCTGGTCAGGCGTTGGGTTCCTCCTGCTCCAGGCATTATTCCTATGTTGATCTCGGGTTGCCCGAACTTTGCTGTTTCTGAGGCGATGATAATATCGCAGTTCATCGCTAGCTCACATCCTCCGCCTAGCGCGTGTCCGCTGATAGCTCCAATGATTGGTTTGGCTGTTTTCTTCAATCTGTCCCAGAGTGCGAACTGGTTGCGCTGGATGAGGTCGACAGGTGTTGCTTCGGATAGTTCTTTGATGTCAGCTCCAGCCGAGAAGGCGTCATCATTTCCTGTTAGGACGGTTGCTCTGATTCGATCATCTTTGTCGAATGCTTCGAGAGCCTCGACGAGCTCCCTAAGGAGTTCGAAGTTCAGTGCGTTGAGAACCTTGGGTCTGTTAAGACGAATGATTCCGATTGGTGGTTCTGTCTCAACTAGTATCTGGGTAAACGGCAAGGAGATCAGTTTTGCCCGCGCTAGCGCATGTATAAAGCGTTAGGAACTTTCAGGGAGTCGTTTTGAAGAATTCTCGGTAGCCGCCCTTACTGTGTTTTCTTCGGGACGGATCGCCTAGATAGCCTTGGTTAACCATCTCCCTGAGGGCCTTTGGCGGTATCCACCTTTCATCTCCGGTGGTTTGGAAGAGTGCTTCGAGGTTTCGGAGTCTCGTATCGAGGCCTACGAAGTCTGCGAGTTCGAAGGGTCCCATGGGGTGATTGTATCCGAGTTTCATTGCTAGGTCGATGTCGTTAATCTTGGCGGTTCCTTCTTCGAGGAGCCTAGATGCTTCCATGTAGAGTGTGAGTCCGAGGCGGTTGGCGATGAAGCCGGGTTCATCGTCGGCTATGATTGGTGTTTTTCCGATCGTTTCGACGATCTTAGCCGCTTGTTGAATCACCCTTTTTGATGTCTGGCTGGTCTTGACGATCTCGACGAGTTTGGTGACTTGTGCGGGATTGAAGAAGTGCATTCCCAGGAGTCTGTCTTTCTTTGAGAGTTTGGATCCTATCTTGCTGACAGTGAGTGTGGAAGTGTTTGAGGCGAGAAGTGCGCTGGGTGAAGCGGCTGATTCTAGCTTTGCGAACACTTCCTGTTTGAGGGGTAGGAGTTCGTACACAGCTTCGATGACAAGGTCAGCATCACCGCAGGCGTCCTTTAGGTCTGAGCTAGGGAGGATTCGTTGAAGAGTCATAGTTCCTTCCTCTCGGCTCATCTTCGCCTTTGCAATCGCAGATTCTATGCCGTAGGGTCCGTGGGCAACCTCCTCGAGCCCTGATTTTACCGCAACAGGACTCTCATCGGTCACTTTGACTTCGTGGCCGTGTTGTGCGAAGACTTGTGCTATCTGGCGTCCCATCAGTCCAAAGCCGATGACCGCGACTCTCATTTGGAAGATTTCTCTGCTGCTCTTTCTTTCTTTACCAAGGCGACCATTCTCAATCGTTCCTCTCGCCTTCTCTTGGCGTCTCTCCATCGACGTTTCTCCTCTGGAGTCTCTGGGATTACGTCGGGGATTTCGGTCGGCCTTCCATTCTCGTCCATCGCAACATAGGTGAGGTAAGAAGAACCGGTGTGAGTGACTTTGCCTGTCTTGAGTTCCTCTGCTTCTATTCTTACACCTACTTCCATGGACGTGTGGCCTGCATAGTTTAGCGAGGCTTTGAGTGTCAGTAGGTTGCCGACGTAGACTGGGTTGTAAAAGTCCATTCGGTCCAGACTGGCAGTGACGACTGTCTTCCGCGTATGGCGTAAAGCTGTCACCCCTGCGGCTTCGTCGACGAGTTTGAGGATGGTTCCTCCGTGTACGAAACCCATCGGGTTAGCATCGCTTGGCAGCATCTGGGATGACAGGATGGACTTAGAATCGCTGACCGGTTTCGAAGGTCTCATGTTCTTTCCGAGCTTCTAGTGGGAATTTAGCCTTGTCACAAGGAAAAGGCGGGGCTATGTCTTACCTTAGGCCAGTTCTGGTCTTCCGCCGCGAGATTTGAGTAGGCACCCTGCTGGTCGAAAAGATTTCCGGAGAGAAACCAGAATTTTTTTGGAGGAAATCGGAATTGGCTTGAAATAGCCTATGACTAGCGCGTAGTTCTTATTCGGAGGAGAATTCCTAGGAGAATGAATTCCACAGCCTTGTCTATGTAGGCGAGGGGGATGTTGGTGTTAGGGGCGTCGACGGCTGCGGACGCTGCCCAGAGGACGATGACTATTATGACCCAGTAGAGGCCTATTTTGAGCCAAAGGGCTCGCCGGTTATTTGCAGCTATGAGTGCAATGCCGCCTATGTATACGAAGGCTATCAGGATCAATGGAACGCCCAGCGGGATTCCGTAGACTTGTAGTCCAATGTACAGATGGAGGACTGCTGCAAGAGCTGACAAGACGAGGGCAATGTTCAGGAGGGTCTTCGGGTATGCCATGGACGCGGCTGTACTAGTTGCGCCTGACTTCTCGCTTTTCAAAACATCTCTGAGCTCATTGGGCACAAGAATGAGTATTAAGATTAGGGGCAAACTGAATACGAAAAATATTGTCGAGAGCCTCGCTGAACCTACGATGCTCGATTGGTGGGGCCGGTGGGATTTGAACCCACGACATCCGCCGAGTCTTTCGTCTACGGGTAGCTTCACGCGCTCCTGAATTTCGTCATCCCGCCACTTGGGGTCTGTTTACCCGTTGTAGTATATTCTGGAGCCCGTCGTCATTCCTA
The DNA here is from genome assembly GCA_001919285.1 of archaeon 13_1_40CM_2_52_13. Classification (GTDB taxonomy): domain Archaea; phylum Thermoproteota; class Bathyarchaeia; order 40CM-2-53-6; family 40CM-2-53-6; genus 40CM-2-53-6. The sequence continues at coordinate 3,263 of MNHO01000073.1, read as the reverse complement.
TCTAGGACCCATTTTCTTGATGGGTCTGGCTAGACTACGGCCCCTCAACTGATTGAAGGCTCGAGGCCCCACCGAGCGGCCGGCTCTGAAATTCTCAGTATAAAGCTAACTGAATCAATCAGCGCCCTATTCCACCTGTTCGAAAACCGAAACCGTTGGGATCTAGGGTTGTTCTTTCTGAGCGATGTACGTCCTAGTTTCAGGGACATACCATCGAGTTGCTTCACGGAACCGGTGCCAGAAATCGTGGAAGGCGGAGAGGTCCCGGGATTCGACTGTAATCATTCCGTTGTAGGTGGTGCCCCAGATGTGAGCATATTCCGCGACTATCTCAACGTCTTTGGACAGGTTCTTCTTGAACCGTTCCCAGTCCGCAGTGGCCTTTTTCTTGTCGGCTTCCGTCAGGGGTCTTACGCGGTAGAAGATCAGGAATGCGAATATCACAGAACTACACCTTGGCTCGCGGTTAACGAACGCTTGGGTTAATCTTGTTTTCGCCTTATGGGTGTAGACCCAGAAAGAGGCGTGGTTGGGTTACATGCCTCTTTTGTGACGGGATTCGCCACTAGCCCTCAGTGATGATGGGCTCAGGAGTATAGGGGATTCTATTGCGGAAGGCATCTGTAATCGTATTCCTCTCGCTAAGCCTTCTCGTATTCTTGCCGACTGATGGCCCCCAAAACCGCAGCTATCCGCGCAGTTTTCTCAACGCAGGTCCCGTCGGCACTACCGACTATCCTTGGACGATGTTTCACTATGACGCTGGACGGAATGGAGCAACCCCTGCCTCCGGTCCAACTTCCGCGAGTCTCATGTGGAGCTATACTACTGGAGGCATCGTTTACGCTTCGCCTATTGTGGCCGACGGGTTTGTGTTCATTCCGTCTTATGATGGTAAATTGTACGCGCTTGACGAGTACACCGGATCGCTGATCTGGTCCTTTGCGACCGGTTCAAACATCGTCGCGACTCCCGCGGTGGGAAACGGAATGGTCTACTTGTCATCTAAGGATTTTACTGTCTACGCTCTTGACGAGAGCAGTGGTTCAATGCTCTGGCGGATATCGAACGTCGCTCCAGTAGTATCGTCTCCGGTTCTTGCAGATGGCAAATTGTTCTATGGCACCTTGTATTCTCCGTCGGCTGGCAGGGCTGAGTTTCTAGCGCTCAATCCACAAGATGGAACAGTCTTTTGGAGAACGACTATTTCCGACTACATCGAAGGTTCTGCGGCTGTGAGCAACGGGCGGGTATTCTTTGGAATCGGCGCTCTCAGTAACGCGGTCGTTGTTGCCTTAAACGAGACGACCGGGACGTCCATGTGGACTTACAGTACTGCAGTTCCGACTACAATAACCACCGCGCCCGCTACTGCCTATGGCAATGTCTATGTCGGCCTTGACAGTACCAGATTCCTTGCGCTGAACCAAGCCTCTGGGAGCCTAGTATGGTCGTTTAACACTCCAAACGTTTCCAACGCGACTACTCCTGCGATCAATGGTGGAGTAGTGTATTTCGGAACTGGTAGGGGCATTGTCTACGCTCGCAATGCGACCACGGGTGTTCAGATCTGGTCATACACAACGCCGACGGGCGGGGCGGTGACGTCTTCTCCTGCACTAGCTCTTGGGTCGAAAACATTGTTTTTCGGTTCTAACGATCGCTACATGTACGCGCTCAATGTGATGACAGGGGCTTTTCTCTGGAGGTACTTGACTGGCGGACAGGTTTCCTCTTCGCCTGCAGTTTCAGATAGTCGTGTCTTCTTCGGGGCTAAGGACGCTAAGGTCTACGCGCTGGGAATCGTCATTCCTCCACTGATCGTTACGTTAGGCGCTAGTCCCGTTGTTTTGAGATCAGCTATGGTTTCGAATCTCACCATGACCGTCAGAAACAGTACCGGCCCAGTCTCGGGAGCTAATCTGACTCTCGCCTCCTCAGCAGGTGGTACTTTCAGCTTGCCTGTCATGACCGGTCCTGGAACCTACGTTGCCAACTTTACCGCCCCAACAGTAACGTCGACCGTTAATGATCTCATTCAGGTCATCGCTAGCGCGTCCGGCTATCTCAATGGTGTAGCAAGTACGACCGTCATGGTGAATCCGTACCCGCCATTGACTCTCACAGTTGCTGCGAACCCAGGGACGACCACCCCTGGGAATGAGGTCCTTCTAATGATCAGGGTGACTAATGGAACTGAATTGATCTCTGGCGCGAGTCTCGCTCTAACCTCGTCATCGGGTGGGAGCTTCTCAGGACTAACCGATAGCGGAAATGGAAACTATACGGTAATCTACACTACTCCCCTTCAGAGCTCCACTAATGTCTTGACAGTCCAAGCCTCAAAGAAGCAGTTCAGCTCTGCACAGGGCCAGGTAGTAGTGACGGTGAATGGGATTCCTGACCTTACTACCGTGAAGGTGGCGGGTCTACCGCTTTTCTTGTTTGCCGCGGTCGCAGTCCTCATATTCTTCATCCTTATCGCTGTCGCGGTCACCCGAAGGGACAAGTCTCGATCTCACGGTCCGACCCAACCCCCACAGCCCTCGTTTACATATGCGTTAGACGAGTTGTCTTTTCCGGGAAGACTTATCTAAGCGATTTCTAACCCGGGGGTTTAATGGGGTTGGCGGCCATAGCTGGGAGCTAGGACCCGTACCCATTCCGAACACGGAAGTGAATCTCCCAGGCGATCCCTGTGGTAGTGTGGTGAGAGATCCCACGCGAAGCTTAGACCGCTGCCAACCTCATTTGAAAATTCTAGAAAACTCTAGAAATTTGCTTCATCGAAATTATCTATCTTCAAAGTTATGATTGGCAGATCATGCGTAATCAATCTTTATAACGCGCAGGGGACAATTATCCTTCAGCGCTCGGGGGACATCGGCTGCTATCTGTTGCGTTGCTCGATATTTTCAGCCCGATTAGCAGCGTCTTCAACAACCTTGGCACCGTTACTCAGTTAATCTTCACTCTACTGTTTGTTCTTCTCTTCTTCGGCTTCGGCCAGAAGCTGCAGATGCGTCAGTACATGTGGGACATTGATAGGGGCTTACGACGTCTCGACGTTATCCGGACCCAGGCAAAGGATCTGGCGTTGAAGACGATCAAGGAGATCGGCAAGCCGACCGTCGACCCGCTGCCTCAGCTTAACGTGCTGATGGAATCATTCCTGATCACTCCCGTGGACATGGACCCTACAGGGATTGTGAGCAAGTTCGACCATCTCTTGGATGTTCGTGATGTGAAGTTCAAGGAGGATG
>MNHO01000007.1 GCA_001919285.1 archaeon 13_1_40CM_2_52_13 | reverse complement strand
GTAGAGCTTCTCTGAGGCCTTAACGACTTCTCTAATTGTCCCTGGTGTGAATCCACAAATCTTCTCGATGAGAACTCGAAAGTCCTTCGGTTTCCTAGCCGCTTCGAACGCCATCTTCCAGAACCAGCTCGTAGTAGTGACATAAGTGCGGTTCACGAGGAAGATTATTCGTGCAGCATCTTCTGCGAACACTCGTGAACTAGAAAGAATTCCGATCTTGTCGTTTGCCAACACTGCATTCTTGAGAACGGCCCTCGACTCGGTCATCATCAAGAACGCCTTCCTGATCACTTCTCTTGGGTCGGCTTTCTCGTTCTTCGAAACCGCTTTGTCGAGCGAACTGAACCACCTGCCTCGCTCGAAGAGCTCGATCCTATTCCGGTACTGGTCACCCTCCATGTGCCAGTTGTCAGTAAAACGCTCGGCGGCTCTAAGAAAACTAGAAGATTGTAGGTAATCGATCTGTATGATGAGGCCGTTGCCAAGATAATACTTCATGGGAACCTCGATACCATCACGGACTACGACAATCAGTTCTAAATCGGAAAAAGGACGGTCGAGTTTTTTTGATGTTGAGCCGCAGACATAAGCAGCCAGAATATCGTTCCCATATTTCTCGACAATACGGTCTGAAATCTGGTGTGCGATCCTCAACCGACCTTCGTGGGTAAACTTTCGTAGCATAGGGACGGACACGGATCAATTCTTCCTGTCAGATGTCTGTTTGGCGTGCTTTCATAAGTACGGTGCTTCTTTACCCTGACGTATTCTCTCCAAGGGGGACTGTGATGGAGACTGAGACTGTTCATCGCCAAGCATCAGCGCAAGTGACTCACAAGAACAAAATGAACGAGCTTTCCGGAAGGGACTGGATCAAGTTCACAAAATCATGGTTCGTCCACAGGCCTGAGCCTAGGGGAGACCAGAAGATTCGACATCCTGCCTCTTTTCCTGAATCCCTAGTTAGGGAATTTGTTTCCTTCTTCACCAAGAAGGGCGAGATAGTAGTCGATCCCTTTGTCGGAACCGGAAGCACCATAGTTGCGGCACTGGAAACGGGGCGCTCAGGAATAGGATTTGAGATTGTCATAAAGTATGCCAACATATCGAAGGAGCGAGTCCAAGATGCACTAGCTCGAAGAATGGCGCATAAAGAAGCGACAGAGAGCAAATCGTCCTGGGCCAGGATCATTACGGCCGATTCAGCAAGGTTATCGAAGATTTGGAGAGAGAAAGGTTTCCCTCTGGCCGATTATTGCATCACCTCGCCGCCATACTGGAACCAACTGAGAAAGAGCCATATGCGACAAAAGGGTCGCGCCGAGAAAGGACTAGACACCGCTTATAGTGATAATCCTAACGAGATCGGCAACATAGAAGATTATCATGATTTCTTGGGTGCTTTGAAACGTACGTTCGACGAAGTCTACAAAGTCATGAAACCGAAGGGCTACCTGACGATTATTACGAACAATGTCTTCAGTGATGGAAGAATGTACCCGCTAGCATTTGATACAGTCTCAACCCTCTCTCGAGAACCCTTTGCTTGGACTCCGAAAGATGAGAAGGTGTGGTGTCAGGATGACAAGAAGCTCCTCCCGCTAGGAGTTTTCAACGCCTGGGTCGGGAATAGGCATCACCAGTACTGCTTGATCTTCAGGAAAGAAGGATAGTCCAAGGGACCTCACTAGCATGAATATGCTAAAGAAGGGGTAAATAGCTACGGAAATTAATACGAACTTGTTATGACTCCCGGCAGCTATGTGGTCGAGGTCATCGTCGAGAACAAGCCGCTAGCCCGAGACCCTGAAGGGGAGACGATACATCAGAATCTCATTTTGAAAGGTGGCTACAACCAAGTAGTCGGAGTGCGCGCGGGCAAACTCCTACGGATGAACGTCGAAGCCAACAGTCCGGAAGACGCCCGTGCGATTGTTCGCAAGCTTTCTGATGATCTGCGAATCTACAACCCAGCAGCTCACACAATCCAAATCAGAGTAGTAGGATGACCCAGTAATGGGAGAGGTCGCAGTAATCCAATACCCGGGAAGCAACTGTGACCTTGACGCCCTAGAAATTCTCCGGGACGTTCTCAAGGCAAGGACAGATCTTGTCTGGCACAAGGATTTGGCACATGACGATTATGGTGCGTACGTTCTTCCCGGCGGATTCAGCTATGGCGACTATCTTCGAGCCGGCGCGATTGCAGCTACCAGTCCCAGCCTCAGAATTGTCAAGGAGGCGGCTGAGGGGGGCAAGCCGGTTCTGGGAATATGTAATGGATTCCAAATATTGGTAGAGGCTGGACTTCTACCAGGAGCAGTGTTGCGCAATAGCACGCTTCGCTTCGTATGCGCATGGACCAGATTGAGAGTCGAAACCACACGTACGCCCTTCACGAATAGAGCCGAGAGAGGACAGGTATTGGAAATTCCAATAGCGCACAATGAGGGACGCTATTATCTCGACAAAGACCAAGTCCCTAATCTGGAGAGAAACCAGCAGATCGTCTTCAGGTATGTGAATGAGGAGAGAGAGCCGACGGACGATGCCAATCCCAACGGGTCTGTCGATAATATCGCAGGCATCTGCAACCAGACTGGCAATGTGATGGGTCTAATGCCGCATCCCGAAAGGGCTTCACTAGAAGTGCTGTCGCCAGATAACCAAGCAGACGGTCGAGTCATCTTCGACTCTATGATTAGAGCGCTCCGTGGGACCGGAGGTTAAAATGAGTTTTCTCAGTTCAAGGTTCAACGCTTCGTCCGAAGAGAATAGAGATCCTTCAACTGGATCATATGCCGGTGTTCCTCCGCCCTCCGTGTTTGGGATTATCGTCGTCGGACTACTGGCTGGATTGGTTGTTGGGTTGCTGTCCGGCCCAGATTTCACCTTGCAGGGTTTCTTCCTAGGTTTCGCGGGAGGAGCGTTGATAACGGCGGGTCTCTACTTTTACCTGGCTGAAAGGAGCCAACCGGCTAGATGAGCGAGCCAGCCCGTTCCAAAGGTAGAATTGCCCTCGGAGTCTTCGCAATAATCATGGGATGCGTCTCGTTGGTTGGGTTGTCAAGCACCAGCTACTACTTTGGGCTGGGAATCTTCGGCGGAGCATACGGCGCAGTTATGATAGCACTCGGTGTAGCTCTGATAGCAAAGAAGGAGGCGGTTTACTGATGAGTGGCTCGACAGGAGAGGGTCGGAGGCCGAGTCCGGTTCCGCGCGCGGTCCTGGCTGGTCTGATTGCAGGAATGGCCGCAGGACTCGTCAGCTACTATGTCATAAACAGCGTCCTGGGGCTGATAATCGGGTTCATCGCCGGAGCAATAGTGGGCTCACGAACCGTTCTCCTGATGAACAGGGCAAGAGAACAGGACAAATGACAACGGTCCAAGTTCAGAAACCGAACCTGACTGATGAAGAGATTCGCTACGCGGTCAAGAGGCTCGGTCGCGAGCCCAACGAAGTCGAATGGGCGATGCTCGAGGCGCAGTGGAGCGAGCATTGCAGCTACAAGTCCAGCAAGCCACTTCTGAGGCTCCTGCCCAGCAAAGGACCCCGAGTAATTCTTGGGCCTGGGTCTGATGCCGGAGTCATCGATGTCGGAAATGGTTGGGTGGTTACTCTTCACATCGAGTCTCACAATCATCCGAGCGCCATCGACCCGTACGGCGGTGCGGCCACCGGCGTCGGAGGTGTCGTTCGGGACATCCTCTCACTAGGGACTCGTCCTATTGCGCTACTCGATCCACTTCGGTTTGGCAGCATGATCAGCAGCCATAGTCGCTGGCTTTTCGACAATGTGGTCCGTGGAATCGGCTCTTACGGGAACTGCATTGGAGTACCGACGGTTGGAGGCGAAGTAGAGTTTGACACGTCCTTCGAACGAAACTGTCTCGTGGACATTGTGTGTCTCGGCCTTGGCCGCAGGGACGAGCTCGTTCTCGGCGGACCGAGTCGTCCGGGGAGCTTAGTGTATGTTGTAGGAGGAAGCACCGGACGCGATGGGATTCAAGGCGCCAGTTTCGCTAGCAGAACTCTAACAGAAAGATCGGATAGCGAAAGATCTGCCGTCCAAGTCCCTAACCCGTTCACCAAGAAACTGATCATCGAAGCGATCCTAGAAGCGGTGGATGAAGGCATTGTTCAGGGAATGAAAGACCTCGGAGGTGGAGGCCTAGCTTGTGGACTCTCGGAGATGGCGTCGAAGGCTGGGATGGGCATGGAGATCAACCTCGACAGCGTTCGGACCCGCGACCCCGGCATGCGCCCTGGTGAGATCATGATCAGTGAATCCCAAGAACGCATGATAGTCGTGGTTAAACCAAAAAATGAAGAGAAGCTGACTCGGATCCTAGACAAATGGGAACTCGGCTACTCACGCATCGGGCATCTCACAAAGGACGGCACACTGCGCATCAGACACCATAACCAGGTGGTTGCGGAGGCTCCTGCCAAGTTTGTTGCAGAAGCGCCTTTGTCTCCGCGGTCTAGCAGAAAGCCCTCCTATATTGACGAATTAGCCGACGCTCCTGAACCTACGATTCCGGAGGACCTCAACGCTACTCTGTTAGCACTTCTTGGCAGCCCGAACATCTGCAGTCGAGCATGGATCTATCGCCAGTACGATTTCGAAGTAGGATTACGAACAATCATCAAACCGGGACAGGCAGACAGTGCAGTCCTTAGACTTCCCAACAGTCGAACACTGGCAATTACGACTGATGGCAGCAGCAAACAAGTCTACCTGGACCCGTATTGGGGAACGGTTGGAATTCTCAGCGAGGCTTTCTCCAACCTCGTCGCTACTGGGGCCGAGCCAATCGCGGTTGTCGACCATCTTCAGTATGGTGATCCGGGCAATCCAGAGGTCTTCTGGACCTTCAAAGAAGCAATACGGGCTATCCGAGACTATCTCAAGGCTACACGAGTCCCGTGTGTTGGGGGAAAGGTCAGTTTCTACAACGAAGACACTCAGACAAGAACTGCCATCAAACCTTCGCCCCTAATTGCGGCGTTAGGACTCCGGAATGCCAGAGCCCCGAAGATTGAGTCGGCTCTCGCCAAGGAGGGAGATGACCTACTGATCGTTGGAGCAACCTTCCCAGAGCTCGGCGGAAGCGAGTACTATGAGAGCGTTCAGGGGCTGGTTGGTGGACGGGTCCCGAAGGTCAATCTGAAAACAGAGAGACAACTCCTCCGAGCCGTCACGAAGATTATCGAAAGCGGGGTGGTCGAAGCCGCTCACGACATATCCAAAGGGGGATTGGCCGTAAGTCTGGCAGAAATGGCCATCCAAGGCGAGAAAGGATTCACGTTAGATCTAGACAAGGTCCCGACCAAGACGACAAATATTGCTCATCTATTGTTTTCAGAATCGAAGCCTAGATTCATCTTGGAGTCACGGCCGAGAAACACGCCCCGCATAATGCGAAGACTGAGGGCCGCGAGGATTAAGGCCGCGAAGATAGGTAGAGTTCAAGGCAGCAAAATCGAACTAGAGTCCCACGAAGACCCTCTCATTACAATCCCATTGTCAGTCGCGGCCGAAGCCTGGTCCAAGACCCTATCCAAGACGATGGACTCTGCCACGTGAATACCGAAAGCCGCCCAACCCAAAGAAACCCCTGATACAGGTCCGACCTTCTTGTCCGAACCCCTTTAGATGGATCGTGTCAAGAAAGACCTATACACGGCCTGAAATTGATACAGGATTGTAATTGAACCTGAGGGGCTTCAATACCGATCCCATCGTCCGAGCGAAGAGTCATTTCCTCGCTCGCCCGGAGCGAATCCAGACTCCACAAATCGACTTCGAAAGTGGAAGCCGCTCAGTAACGGAGCATTGCGGAGTTATTGGAATCTATTCGTTAAAGAAGGAACCCATCGCCGAGCGCATCGTCAAAGGACTGGCTGCGCTTCAGCATAGAGGCCAGGAATCCTGGGGCTTGGCCACGCCTAACGAGCCCATCATCAAAGGCTTGGGGCTAATCGGCGTAGGAGCAGCAGCTAATGCCCGGAAAATCCTGCGTTTAGAGAGTAACCGAGGGATCGGACACATTCGCTATTCCACTCGAGGACGGACAAACCTCGAGAACGCTCACCCACTGGATATTCATGGAGAGTTTGCTATCGCCCAGAACGGGACCATCGCTAACACGGAAGACCTCGAGCCCCTGGTCAAAGGCGAATTTCCGATCATAGACCCAAACTCGGATACCAAGCTGGCGGGATACCGGCTACTGCAGCACTATCGTCGAGAGCATGACTGGACGCGAGCCTTCACCAGGCTGGCCAAGGAGATCAGTGGATCCTACAGCTTCGTCATTGTCACACACGAGGGCGAAGTGCTCGCTGCCAGGGATGAGTCAGGCTTCCGACCATTGTGCTTAGGCTGGGATGAGGAGGCCCGGACGAACATTGTTGCCTCGGAAAGCTGTGCTCTGACTGCTCTGCATGCTGATCTCGTCAGAGACGTTCAGCCGGGCGAACTCGTACGTTTCAACCAGGACGGTGTAACAGTCACAAAGTTTGCAGAATCTCCTCACCATCACTGTGCGTTTGAATACACATACTTCGCGCATCCAAGCAGCAAAATCGAAGACCACTACGTCTACGAGGCACGACGACAACTAGGTAGAGTCCTGGCTCGGAAGTATCCGTTCAAGGCAGACGTGGTGATACCTGTCCCCGACTCCGCCCGACCGGCCGCTCTTGGGTATTCGGAGGAGAGTGGGATACCTATGGAAGAGGGCTTGATGAAAGACCGGTATCGGCGGAAGGGAAGCCTCAGGAGCTTCATCGAACCTACTGATGAGAGTCGAGAAGAGATCGTCAGAGAGATCATAACCATCAGACCCGTAGTCGACGGGAAGAACGTCATCGTGGTCGACGACAGCATAGTACGGGGGACAAGCAGCAAGAACATCGTACGAGCTCTGCGCGACGCAGGCGCCAAGAAAGTCTTCATGGTCGTGACCTATCCACCCATACGCCACCCATGCTATATGGGCATAGATTTCCCAACACACGACGAACTCCTCGCAACCAAGGTCGATGGTGACACGATGTCGATTCCAGAATTGAACGCGAAGGTAGGGAACGAGATCGGCGTAGATGGTCTCGGCTACAATGACATCGAAGGACTGAGCAAGGGAATCGGGCTCAAACAGGCCGAGATGTGCTTCGCCTGCGTGACTGGTGAGTATCTTGGATTGAAGAAGAACCCAGTGCTGCGGACCCGAGAAGAAATGAAGGCCTGACACTCGATCCGACCTGTAGCCGCATGAAGATCCTCATTGTGGGAAGCGGCGGCCGAGAGCACGCTCTTACCTGGACGCTCTCGAAGGATCGGAACGTCAACGAGATTTACGCGGCCCCAGGCAATCCAGGCATTGCCGAAATCGCCACCTGCGTCCCAATTAACTCGACCAATATTGATGAGCTCGCCTCGTTCGCGACCAAACACGCAATCGAATTAACTGTCGTCGGACCCGAGGCTCCATTGGGTGCGGGAATAGTCGACACGTTCAGAAAAAAGAAGCTCCCGATCTTTGGGCCTGACAAGCTTGCGGCTCGAATTGAAACCTCAAAGAGCTTCGCCAAAGACCTCTGCACTAGATACGCCCTACCAACACCGCACTGGGAGACCTTCATAGACAAGAACAAAGCGAACAGAGCCCTCGACGATCTCGGCCCACCCTGGGTAATCAAAGCAGACGGGCTCGCAGCGGGCAAAGGAACGACCGTCACACGAGATAGGCGCGAGGCTGAAGCCGCGATTCAACGGGAACTAGTCCGAGAGCCCAAGCGAATCGTGATGGAAGAGTTCATCGACGGATGGGAAGCAAGCTTCACCGCAACCGTTTCGGCGGATCGGGTCCAATGGTTAGCACCCGTCTTCCAGGACTACAAGCCAGCCTTCGACGGCGACTCTGGACCAAACACGGGAGGCATGGGCGTCTATGCGCCCGTCCCGTCAGTGACCCAGTCGATCGTCGAGAGGGTCAGGAAGAAGATTCTGGACCCCGCAGTCGCCGCGCTGGCGAAGGAAGGTGCCCCTTTCCAGGGAGTTCTATACCTGAATGTCATCGTCAAGCACGGGACCGAAGACCCGTACGTGTTGGAGTTCAACGCCCGCTTCGGAGATCCTGAGACTCAGGGGATAATCCCACTAGTAAAGGACGGACTATCCGCGCACCTGAGCGCTGTTGCGGCCAATTCGGACAGACCACCGCTACCAGAATCTTCCAAGTCCGCGTCCGTAGTAGTTGTCCTCGCGTCCAAAGGATACCCGGAAAATCCCTCAACGGGAGAGCTGATCGCGCTTCGACCATTAGCCAATAGCAACATTGTCGTATTCCACGCAGGAACTGCCCGAAACCCAAACGGGCAACTCGTAACCGCGGGCGGACGGGTCCTCAACGTGACCACAACGGGACCCAGCGTAGAGTCAGCCCGGAAGGACGCCTATTCGGTCATCGGCAAGTCGGTCTACTTCCCAGGAATGCACTACCGAACTGATATCGGAAGCAGCCAGATGCGTCGCAGGCAACTAGAACCCATCAAAACGTGAGACAGAATGCAAGACTGCGTATTCTGTAAGATCGTAAGAAAGGAATTGCCCTCCTATCTGATCTTTGAGGACGAGAATTTCATCGCCTTCCTCGACATTCGACCACTAAACCCTGGACACACGTTGGTCTCCCCGAAGAAGCATCATCGCTGGGTCTGGGACATCCCGGAAGCTGGAAGGTACTTCGAGACAGTTCGCATGATTGCAAAGACTCTTCAGAAGACCATGAACACGGAGTGGGTGGTCGCTGATATTGGAGGAATGGGCGTGCCACATGCGCACGTCCATGTGATCCCGAGATTTCCAGGAGATGGTCATGAAGAATTCGTGAACGCACGGAACGTCAAGGACGTACCAACAGAAGAGATGAAGAGAATTGCAGAAAAAATCAGAAACGGCTTCCATGGACCGAACGCCGAGTAGAATGGAATGGATGTGCTGACTCTCGACTTCCCGACTCGACAGTCTCCCACCGGACATCAAGCACCTCGTCGAGAGTTATCGAGAGGGGCTACTGATGAGTCTTGGCAGCAACCTCGCGGGCGCATACCTGCACGGTTCCGTAGCCTTTCCAGAATTCGAGCCTAGAGCTGGAGACATAGACTTCTATGTTGTAGTTCGTCGATCTCTCAATGCGAGAGAGATCAAGGGTTTAGATCATCTACACCGGGCTTTGGCAGCCAGGTTCGAGTTCGGAAGTAAGCTCGACGGATTCTACATTCCAACCGTGTTGGCTGGGAGGCGGGAGAGTCCGAAAAATCTTGTCTACGGGGCCCACGGCAGACTCCATCGCGGAGCCTCCGACGATGCATGGGCCATCCACCGAGAACATTTCACCCACTCGGCATACATTCGACTCTACGGCCCTAGGGCTAGCAGAATCTTCTCACGAGCAAACTGGCCGGAAATCAGAAGCGCACTTTATCGACAACTGGTCTACGCGAGGAAGATCATTGACAGTGATCCATGGTGGTCCGTCCTCAATCTCTGCAGGCTCGTCTACGATTTCAAGAGAGGAAGTATCGTCGCGTCGAAGATGGGCGCGGCTATGTGGGCTCTGAAGAGCCTCCCATCTCGCTGGAAACCAGTTATCAAGTCAGCCATCAAGACATACAAGGGAATTGCAGATAGGAAGGACCGCACAGTACTCAAAAGAGACGCGAGGAAGTTTCTTGGATTCGCGTCTATCCGAGTGATCGCTTTCGACATCGCATTAGATTCTCGTCGACAAAAGACCGCATATCTTAGAAAGAGCCAGACAGGAACCGGGAGATAGTCTTGGTTCCTATCGGCGTCCTGGTCTCGGGACGCGGCTCCAACCTAGAGTCGATCCTGGATTCTGTCGATAGAAAGTACATTACGAAGGGCCAGGTAAGTGTTGTTGTCAGTAACAAGCCAAGCGTAGGAGCGCTTGAAATAGCTAGGAAACATGACGTACCGACTGTCGTCCTCGACGATAAGGGACTGCCAAAGATGGACCCTGAGTACGATCGGAAGACCGTAGCCGCTTTGGAAGCTCACGGTGTTACTCCACAGAATGGTCTCGTCGCTCTTGCAGGCTACTTTCGAATCCTCAGCCCACAATTCGTCGACCAGTATCATAATAGAATCATGAACGTACACCCGGCACTGCTTCCCGCTTTCCCCGGCATCGAAGCTCAGAAACGCGCGTTGGAACATGGAGTGAAAGTCTCAGGAGCCACTGTCCACTTCGTCGCAAAGGAGGTGGACGCGGGGCCGATAATCCTCCAAGCCCATGTCCCAGTCAGAGATGAGGATACAGTTGAAACGCTATCAGAAAGAATCCTACGACAGGAGCATCGGCTCTACCCGGAAGCGATCCGGCTCTTCACTGAAGACCAGTTGAAAATCGAAGGGAGGAGAGTCGTGCTCAAGACTTGACCGTTGTGATTCTGGACGGGAAGCTGGTTGCCTCTGAGGTCAAGAAACAAGTCGCACTCCAAGTTGGACAGTTGTCGAAGCGGGGTATCAAGCCGCTCCTCGCGACTATTCTGGTCGGAGATGATCCTGCCAGCTCTAGCTATCTCAGAGGGAAACACAAGGCCGCCGATGAAGTTGGAATTCAGTCCGAGAACCATCATCTGCCCGCCAATACGCCTCAAGACAAGGTTGAAGCTCTGCTCGGCCAGCTGAACACCAGTCCCAGGGTCCACGGGATCCTTGTCCAGCTTCCCCTGCCACGGGGTTTTGATGAGGATAGAATGATTGAGAGAATAATTCCCTACAAGGACGTAGATGGACTCCACCCGATCAACCAGGGAAAGCTGGCAGCTGGCAAGGAAGAACTCGTGCCTTGCACCCCCAAGGGAATCATCAAACTATTGTCCCATTACAAGGTGCCTATTGCCGGGCAGCGAGCAACCATTATCAATCGAACAACACTGGTTGGCAGGCCCCTCGCGAACCTGTTTCTCAACAGGGACGCGACCATAACGATATGCCACTCGAAGACGCCTAATCTCACCCAGATAACAAAAACAGCTGACATTCTAGTCAGCGCAGTGGGACGAGAACACTTCCAGATCAAACCAGAACATGTTAAGCCCAAAGCGGCTGTCGTTGATGTAGGTCTGACGCGAGTCGACGGGAAACTCCGCGGTGATGTGGATTTTGAAGCTGTCAGCAAACTAGCGGGATTCATTACCCCCGTCCCGGGTGGAGTAGGGCCCATGACAGTCGCATGCTTGCTGGAGAACACGGTCCAAGCAGCCACCCTCCAGACAAAGGCTGCATAGGAGGCAGCAAGCGTTGCCCGATATGACCATTGGAAGCTTCGGATCAGACGAACACACAATTCTTCTCAATATTCTCAGTGAGTCCCTCGGTCAATTTGTGGACATGCCGGGAACACGGAAGCTGATATCCTCAGACGCGTTCGATCCAGAGGGTTGTTTTCTCGCCAGAGAGAAGGGCGCAGTTGTTGGATGTATAGCTGTTACGAGTCTGCCTCGGAAGAACTGGCTACTCATAAGATATCTCGCTGCGAAACATGCGATGTCGAGAATTGACGTAGTAGAGAAGTTGCTCGAGAGAGCCCTCGAATATGTAGAGACGCGACGGGCGGAGTTCTTGAGAGCTACGACTCCGGCGATTCAACCCTATGTTGATGTTTACAAGGGCTTCGGGTTCAAGCCTTTGCGAAGGGACTTTCGGATCACCTGGGACCTGGGAGACACTTCAAACTCGCCAAGTAAACTCATTGAGATCAACGAGGTGTCTGAGAAGACAGCTCGAGAAATTGAGAAGAGATTTGTTGAGTCCCTCCGTCCTTACTGGGACTGGCGAACGGAGGAACAGGGAGGCGAGGAAGCTGTCGCTCACAATTTCAGAGATGGTCTAAAGAGAGGAGAACGATGGCTATCCGGTCACGTCGGGGAGGAGCTGGTTGGATTTGCAGGTCTGATGCCCGACTACTACAAGAAAGGGGAAGCGCGCTTTCGAGGAACATACGTGCTTCCCGAATATCGAGGAAAGGGTTACGGTCGAACACTCATGAACGAAGTCTCAGACTGGGCGAAGACACATGGTCAGCACAAGATGACCGTGTACACTTTCTCATACTTGGACAGTCTTGCACCGGGAGCCTTGTTGTACCTCAAGTCTGGTGGCAGGATTGAGTGCGAGTATCTTCAGATGCAGCGGGCATGATCATACGCAGGACATTCCTATTTTGTAGCTTTGCAGTTCAGAGAACTGGTGTGATGGTTTGACCGAGGCTCAGATCGCTGTCGAGAAAGAGAACCTGAGACGGTACATGCTTCGTTTGAGGGACCGCCAGTCAGTTGGAGAGATTGAGCAGAAGAGCCAAGACATTATCGACCAAGTATTACATCTCCACGAATATGTTCGAGCCAGAGGAATCGCCTGCTATGTTAACAAGGACAGTGAGGTCAACACCAGACCGCTGATCCGAGCGGCCCTTGACCAAGAAAAACGCGTGATCATTCCAGTCGTAAAGAGGGGAGACATAGAGCTCTTCTTCTCTGAGATCAAAGACTTGGGAAGCGAACTAGCGCCTGGCACGTTCGGCATTCTGGAGCCTAAACCTGAGAATGTCCATCCGGTGAACCTTGATAACGTGGACGTGATCTTCGTTCCAGGCATCGTCTGGGACCGTGAAGGCTACCGGCTGGGCTGGGGACGAGGATACTTTGACCGAGTCATCAAGAATCTGCCTCCACACGTCCGTTCCGCGGGTCTGGCTTTCAACATGCAACTCATCGGCAAGGTGCCGCGGGATCAATTTGATGTACCGGTAGACATGGTTGTGACGGAGTCCCGCGTGATACGGTGTCGTCATTGACAAGAAGTGTCAGTATTCTTATGGGGTCGGAGAGCGACAGGGAGATCGCGAAGAAAGCCGAGATCATTCTGGACAAACTTGGGGTCCCGTATGAGACGAAGGTCCTCTCTAGCCATCGGAATCATAAGGAACTTGACAAGTATGTTGAGACTTCGAAAGCTGATGTGTTCATCACGATCGCGGGTCTCTCCGCGGCTCTCCCGGGCTTTGTCGCATCACTGTCAACGAAGCCTGTTATCGGGGTCCCTGTTTCTGGTAAACTGAACCTCGACTCGATCCTCGCAATCGTCCAGCTACCTTCCGGAGTCCCTGTTGGAACCGTTGGTCTCGACAACGGCACAAACGCTGGATTGTTAGCTGCGCAGATCCTGGCCCTGTCAGATTCAGAAATATCCAAGAAGCTCATTCTGTATCGGAGCGGACAACTGTAAGATGCAAGAGTCCATGGAGAATCCTTCGGCCCCGTTCAAACGGGGAAAAGTCAAAGACGTCCACGACCTAGGGCACGACCAACTACTCTTCATCTTCACCGACCGGGTCTCGGCCTATGACGTGGTCCTCCCCTCAACTATTCCAAGGAAGGGCGAAGTTCTCTGTAAGCTGGCTGCCTTCTGGTTCAACAACCTCAACACATCACACCACATGGTCCGCGTCGAGGATACGAACCGGATGGTTGTTAGAAAGTTGAAGATGATTCCTGTAGAGTGCGTGGTTCGGGGATATCTTTACGGGAGCCTCTTTGAGCGATTGATGAAGGGCGAGATCTCGCTTCCTGTAGAACCCGTATTGGCCGCGAAGCTTCCAGAGCCATACTTTGATCCTACAACCAAGTCTGATGTGAAGGATGAGCCGGTGACAGTTGAGCAGATTGAGGAGGAGGGTTGGTTAGACTCGGGAAAGTTGGAAGCAGTTAGAAGCAAGACGCTCGAGATTTACAACAAGATGGCTGTGAGAGCTGAGAAGGCTGGTTTCATACTCGCTGATCTCAAACTGGAATTCGGTTTTGACAAGCAAGAGAACATTGTGTTGGCTGATTCTATTGGACCCGACGAGTTCAGATTATGGCCTAAGGCTGACTATTCGCCTGGGAAGATTCAGGAGAGTTATGACAAGCAGCCGATCCGGGACTGGCTTGGAAAAGTCGGCTACAAGAAAACGCTTGACGAAGCGAGAAGAGAGGGACGACCCACGCCTCGTCCTCCGGACCTTCCATCGGATCTTGTCCTAGAGACGAGTAGACGATACATTATCGCGTATGAGCGTTTGACCGGACTGAAGTTGTAGACTTGCCCCCGCCTCGCATGACCTATGCCAAGGCAGGGGCGGACCCGCACGGCCAAAGGGAAGCCCATAAACTTCTAGCACATATGCTGGAGTCCACATTTGCAACCCGTAGAGGAAAAGTTGGCCGACCCATCTTTCCAATCGGCCACTACGCGGGACTGGTAGACATAGGCGATGGTCGAGTACTGAGCCTGCATATCGACAATGTTGGGACTAAAGTTCTCATCGCTCAGATGATGCGAAAGTACGATACGATCGGGATAGACTGTGTGGCCGTGTGCGCCAATGATCTGATATGCACGGGCGCAGAACCTATCTCGCTCCTAGACTACCTCGCCATGTCTAAACCGGACCGGGCCATTGTTAAAGCGATCGCTATCGGACTCGCGAAAGGTGCTAAAGAGGCTGGACTGGCAATTGTAGGGGGAGAAACGGCTATCGTCCCAGATCTGCTAAGGGAAAGCGGCGGATTAGACCTAGTAGGGATGGCCGCGGGAATCTGTCGAAAAGAACAACTCATTCTGGGCGACCAGGTTCAAGAGGACGACACGGTCATTGGAGTGGCAAGCTCGGGAATACATTCGAACGGGCTAACACTTGCAAGAAAAATTCTGTTGAGAAACCACAACGTCAAAGAGAAATTGCCAGGATTCGAGCGAAGAATAGGAGAAGAGCTTTTGGAACCAACCAGAATCTACGTGAAACCTGTAAGGGAACTGATGCGAAGATTGGAAGTTCACGGGCTCGCGCACATTACTGGCGGTTCTTTCTCGAAGCTTGACAGAATCGCGGGAGAAGCGAATCTTGGAGTGAACTTACATCAACTTCCGGCTCCAGCCGAGATATTCCAAATAATACAGCGAGAGGGACATGTATCGGATTCAGAAATGTACCGAACATTCAACATGGGTGTAGGGTTCGTCGTAATCTGCCCAGAGTCCCAAGCAGATCCTGCCATTCGCATTCTCGATCAGCATGGACAAGACGCAATGAGGATAGGGCGAATCGAGAGAAAACAAGGGGTTCGAATTGAAGGGAAGCGCGTAAATTGAATCGTAAAAACCCATGTCGCCTATGCCAAGATGTGTGATGGCGCGAGCCAAGCATTTCGAATTCTCTATTCCTAGGTAGCAAAATCGCCTGAAAGAACCATACCTTCGTATCCTTGAAAGAGGTCCTCTGTGAGTCCGCCGACTACGCTTTTGGCTAGACGCCTAAGACAATTGCAGGTTGATTAGGTGGCCGCGGCGACCAAATAGCCTCATCTCCCTAGTTAGCCATAGATATCCGCGAGACCCAGCTGGAAGCCTTTGAAATGCTGACGCTTTATTGATTACGGAACAGTTTATGTTTGAGTACACGAATCGTCACGCGATTGAGTTGGGCCTCAGGGAACTACTGATTCCGCGAGAGAAGATCTTCTTTGAACTCTTGGAACAAGAGTCCAAGAACGTTCTGGCTGGCGCTCTTGCGCTGGATGACCTCGTGCAGAATTATGACCAGTTAGCCGATAAGCGGAACAAGATCAAGGATATCGAACATCAGGGCGATAACATCGTCCATTCGATCTACGACCGCCTCATCAAGACCTTCATTACGCCCATCGATCGGGAAGATATCAGCAAGCTAGCATCCCTTTACGATGATGTCTTAGACTACATCTACGCCGCAGTAAACCGTCTCTACCTCTACGAAATCAGCTCTCCCACTGAGCCGATGAGGAGATTCACCGAACTCGTGGTCAAATCTGTTCAGGAGATCGATTTTGCCTTTGCAAGCATCCACAAAATCAAGGCACCCGAAGTTGAGAGTCGGATCATCGAGGTCGACCGGTTGGAAAACGAGGCTGATGTTGTTCTCAACGAAGCTGTCGCGGACCTGTTCAAGACGAATGATGCAATTTCAATAATTAAGCTTAAGGAGATTTACGAGTTGATGGAGACTATCACGGACAAGTGTGAGGATGTGGTCCAGGTGATTCGAGACATCATTCTCGAATACTCTTAGGTCAAGAGCTCGTATGGCATCGCTTATCGTCCCAGTCGGCGTAGTTATCCTTGTAATTCTTGTCGCGTTAGTCTTTGACTTCTTGAATGGTTTCCATGACGCGGCCAACTCAGTAGCTACCGTTGTATCTACTCGGGTCCTGTCGCCGCGAATAGCGGTTCTATGGGCCGCCTTCTTCAACTTTGTAGCAGCCTTTGTATTCGGCGTAAACGTCGCGTCCACTATTGGTAAGGGAACGATCGACCCGGCGATCGTAACCGCTTGGCTTCTCCTATCGACTCTAATCGGGGCGATTGCTTGGGATATCATCACTTGGTGGTTCGGTCTGCCCACTAGCTCCTCGCATGCTCTGGTGGGCGGACTGATCGGAGCGGGCGTGGTCAAAGGAGGGTGGGGAGTCATCCAAGTCTCAGGTGTGAGTAAGATTGTTCTCTTTATCGCGCTATCGCCATTGATAGGATTACTACTTGCTATTGGTCTCGTGCTATTGACGAGCAGAATCGGGGTAAAGTTTTCACGTTCAACGGCGGACCACGGTTTCCGTCGACTCCAACTAGTATCAGCGGCCCTCTACAGTCTTGGTCACGGCACTAATGATGCTCAGAAGACTATGGGAATAATCACTGCTTTGCTGTTCGCACAGGGGTTGCTCGGAGCGGTCTTTTTTGTTCCGTTCTACGTGATCTTGATGGCTGGAACAGCCATGGGTCTCGGAACATACTTTGGAGGCTGGAGGATAGTTCGAACCATGGGAATGAAGATAACCAAACTGCAACCCTTCGGAGGATTCAGCGCCGAAACCGCCGCAGCCACAACCCTTTTCGCAACCGCATCACTCGGAATTCCTGTAAGCACGACCCATACTATCGCGGGTGCGATAATGGGAGTGGGTTCCACGCGCCGCTTGTCCGCAGTAAGATGGGGCGTCGCTAGACGAATTGTCTATGCATGGGTCCTCACGATACCCGCTGCCGCTGCCATTGCTGGTGCAATGTATTACTTGCTCTCGGCAGCGGGACTAAGATAGCCAATTCCAATACTCTTCGGAACTTGTTCCACCGACCAGAAAACAGTTTTAGGACATCGAGAACCGCAAGCTTAACGCCTTGGTGCGGAAGCAAGAAACCGAGGGGAGAAGAAAGCTGAGTGTGAAGCTTTCGTCTTCGGATCGAAAGACCGCCCTGCTGACAGGGGCCTCAAGTGGAATTGGGTACGAACTTGCGAAGACCTTCGCAAAGGAAGGCCATAATGTTGTTCTGGTCGCTAGAAACCAAGGTGCGCTTGAGACCCTCGCGAAGGAGCTTCAGAGGAACCACCCGATATCTGCGGTGGTTATTCCGGCCGATTTGTCTGACCCTTCTACTCCAGGCCAAATACGTGAAGTGCTGTCGAAAGAGTCTGTTCCTGTCGATTACCTGGTGAACAATGCTGGTTTTCAAGTGCGCGGACTCTTCCAGGAGGCTGACCTGAAGACGCAACTGAGTATGATGCAGGTGAACATGATAGCCCTGGTAAGCCTGACTCGTCTCTTCATTGACGATATGGTCAAGAGAGGAAATGGAGGAATTCTGAATCTTGCCTCAACAGCTGCTTTCCTACCAGGACCCTTGATGGCGGTCTACTACGCGACCAAAGCGTTCGTCCTCTCCTTTTCCCAAGCCCTCGCAGACGAACTGAGAAACACGGGCGTCAAGGTCACAGCATTGTGTCCCGGGCCGACTAGGACAGAATTCGCGTCACATTTCGGGACAGAAAACTCTCGGCTGTTCAGAGGCGCGGTAATGGACCCTGAAACGGTCGCCTTCGCTGGATTTGAGGGACTCATGAAAGGAAAAAGGGTGGTCGTGCCGGGCATCAGAAATAGAACCCTAACCACTGTAACCAGATTGATCCCGAGTAGGTTTCTGATCCCTACTGTTAGGAAACTCAATGAGGATTCGTTTGAAAATTAGGAACTGACGATAGTCTGCCCGGACTTATTTGAAAAAAGAAGGGTCCGGTCCGACGCGTGGAATCGTGTCTTACATTCGGCGGGCGCTCTGCCAGAGACCTACGATGTTTCCTTCGGTATCCTTGAAGTAGGCTGTGAAGCCAATGTCAGCAACTGGCTGCTTCTTCCGTACTGTCTTGCCGCCTAGTTTCTCAATGTTCTTCAATGCAGCGTCAATGTCAGTAACATCGACTGTGATGACAGTGTTCTTGACTTCGTTGTTGCGTTTTGTCAGTCCGCCGTTGATGGCTCCGGGCGCTGTAGGCATCTGAGTCTTCTGGTCAACCTCTGTGGTTCCAACCATGTGGTACTCCATTCCGGGGTACTGGCTGATATCCCATCCGAAAACTTTCTGATAGAAGGCCTTTGCGCGCTCCTCGTTGTCGGCCGGTATCTCAAAGTGTACGACCCTAGTGTGATGCATATTGTGCACTGTGAAAGGGCCGGCGGGAAATTGGTCTAATAAACACTTGCTATACTTTTCTTCCCCTACCTCAGCGCTACGTTATTGCTGAACGTAGGGTTCCTTCCACCCTATCCTCTACGATAGATTTGTTCTGGACAGAATAAGAAAAAAATTGGGGAGAGGGTTAGGCAGTGAATCCTTTGTTTGGAAGCACCGTGATATAGCCGTACATGCCCACTTTTTGATGGTAGAAGCAGAAGAATTTGTAGACGCCTGGGGTATTGACTACGCCGAGATAGCCGGTGGACCAGAGGTTGCATGGGGGAGCGCTTGAGATTGGGGGATTTTCGAGCTTATTGTCGCAATTTCCGGTAGGATCGGAGGCGGCTCTCTGCGTATTGCAAGCGACATCGTTGCCATTGTTGTCCTTGCATCCGTCAGGTTTTCCTGTGAAATTATCATTTGGATTCGTAACGAATGGGCCGGCTGACAAGCCTATCCAGCTGTTATTCAATTGGAATACCGCGCTGCTAGGTAGGCCGCGGAGTCCCAAGCCGAGGGTAAAGGTGTGGGCGTCGGTAGTGTCGTTGGTAACGAAAATGATGGTGATGTTGTCCCCCTGGATGAAGGTACTGTCTGAAGGATAGAATCTGTCCTGAGCGCTGGCTGGATCGTTGAACCAGTCGATTCGGAATGTCTTGTCCGCGCATGGCTGACTTGTCGAGCATGGGACGTTTACGGTAATTGCGGATAGCTGGGATGGCAACTGGCTGAGACCAAGGTAGACCGCGTAGCCTAGGGCCGAAGCACCGATGATGAGCGCGACGACTCCTAACGCCAACGCTGTGCGACCTGTTGACGATGCTGTTTGGGATTGTGACATCTTCCTATGCGAGACCAGCCTTTCAGAGTATATAATAGTAGTTCATGTTCGAGAGCTGAAACCCTTCCGTTAGTTCACTACCAGTCTGCCTTTCATGAATGTGTGGACTGTGCAGAAGACGTTGCAGTAGATCGTGAAGCTACCGGGTTCCTTAGCGACAAAGGATACCTTGTATGCTTCGCCCGGTCTCAAAGTGGCGCCAGTGGGAAAATAGTGGTCGATTGCTAAGCCGTGGGACTGGATTGGGTCGAGGTTGCAGACTAGAATGTTAACAGTGTCGCCTCGTTGAAACTCGATGGTTGGCTGGCCTCTGTGAATGCTGTCGTTGAATCCTTTGTCGTCTAGAATCACCAGGACGTAGCCTCGGGGTCTTTCACAGCTCTGGGCAAGGGACACGTTGAAGGCGGCGCTAGGCAAGTGGACGTATTGGAGGGCGATGAACCCTGAGAAGGCCGTAATTGATATTGCGAGAATCGTCAGGGTCCTGCTGATCAGCATGACTTACCTGACCCCACAAGACCGTCATAATAGACGGCGTGCGCACTCGGCCACTTGAACGATACAATATTGGGGAGCCTAGAGTCTGGCACTGACCACTCGAACTAAGCGCTTGCGCTCGGGTCCCGGTGTGCCCACTAAGCTTAAATCTCGATCGGAGGGGACGAAGCTCCCTTCTGAGGCACGGTCTGCTGGCGATCTCAGCGCCCACGGCGGATACTTGGCAGTCTCTCTACGACCTATACTGGGTTCTGGCTGTCGCTGCCGGTACAATCACAATAGGAGCCCTAGTGCTTTTCGTAACAAAGTACCGGGCTAGACCCGGTTCCAGTCCGGTCCAGCATGACGAGGATAGGAAGATTCCTGTTCGAACTGTTCTCGTAATTGTCATAGTGATGGCTTCCGTGCTTGCAGGCGCGGGCTATGCAAGCTTCCATGCCATAGGCGTCTATAACAACCCGCCGAATGGCTGGAATGATCCAAACGCGTTACACGTCAATGTCACTGGCCAGCGCTTCTCGTGGAGCTTCAACTGTACCAGCGGTTGCGGTGTTGCTGCTGTGTTGACTGTGCCCCGGAACAAGATCGTTATTCTGAACATAACCTCGATAGATGTGTTTCATTCGTTCGGAATCCCCGACCTTCGAGTAAAGGCAGACGCGATCCCGGGCAAATACAACCTGATATGGTTCCAAGTGTCCACGGCAGGGACATACCGGATCCTATGTTACGAGCTATGTGGAGCCGGACATGCTTTCATGATCGCAAAGCTCGTGGTCACCTAGGAGGTGTGAGCCTGAATACTGTCTGGCTGAAGAGGTGGTTGTTTACAACCAACCATAAGGACGTTGGTATTCTCTATCTGGTAACATCGTTCTACTTCGCCTTCCTGGCCGGGATTCTCGCATTTCTCATGCGGACACAGCTCGCCTTCCCATCTGAGACCTTCCTTCAGCCTCCACAGTACAACGAGGCCGTTACGATGCATGGTCTGATCATGGTACTCTGGTTCCTCTCGCCGCTGGGAATCGCCTTTGCGAACTATTTCGTTCCTCTCCAGATAGGAGCCGCCGATGTGGCGTTTGCCAGGCTCAACGCCACAAGCTATTGGATGTACGTGTTCAGTGGAATAACCGCTTTTGCCAGTTTCTTCGTCCCGGGAGGATCTCCCGCATCGGGGTGGACGAACTATTCTCCGCTGACGTCGCTCCAGTTTAGCCCCGGCTCTGGCGAGACCCTGGGAGCGGCAGCCCTCATCGTCTTGGCAGCTTCCAACACGGTCGGCACCGTGAACATATTGGTCACTATCCTCTGGCATAGAGCTCGGGGTGTCAGCTTTGTCAAGCTGCCCATGTTTACGATGTTCACTTTCTGGACAATGCTCCAGTTTCTATGGGCTTTCCCCTCTCTCATCGCTGGCCTGATAATGCTCGAGGCCGATAGGCTTCTCGGGACCTCCTTCTTTACTTCCACGGCCGGTGGTTCGATCCTTTGGGACCATGTCTGGTGGTTCTTTGGTCATCCTGAGGTCTACATCGTCTTGCTGCCCGCGTTCGGAATCGTGGCCGGAATAATCGCGACTTTCTCCGGGAGACCAGTCTATGCGAGGAAGCCGCTGTTCGCCGCGGTCGGAATTGTCGTGCTGTTGAGCTACATGGTGTACGGTCATCACATGTTCTTGACGGGAATCAGTCTAACAGAGCGTGAAGTCTTTACGATCAACACAGAGATGATTTCGGTTCCCTTCGGCGTCTTGATGCTATCTTTCATCGGAACTCTCTACAAGGGAGCTGTCAAGCTTACGACCCCGATGCTCTTCGCATTGGGTTCCGTCGTCATCTTCGTGATTGGTGGATTGTCAGGCGTCTTCAATTCGTCACTGGCTCTCGACATCGCCCTGAGGGGCACGTATTTTGTCGTGGCGCACTTTCACTACGTTATGGTGGGAGCCTCAGAGTTTGGGCTGTTCGCAGGAATATACTACTGGCTTCCCAAGATGACTGGGAGGATGTATAATGAGACCCTTGGAAAGATCCATTTCATACTCTCCTTCGTCGGGTTCAACCTCATCTTCTTCCCGATGTTCTTCCTAGAAAGTATGCCGAGGCGCATCGTTACGTATGCCGCCTCGACAGGGTGGGGCCCGGCCAACTTTATCGCTACCGTGGGGGCATTCATCTTCATCCCGTCTCAGCTTCTCCTCGTCTATAATATGGGAATGACCCTGCGAGGTCCGCGTGCCCCTGCGAATCCTTGGAATTCGACAGATAGGGAATGGGCTAGCGGCACAAGTATGCCCCATGCTGTCGGAGCTTCAAGTCATGGCATCGGGAATGGTCTTGGAAATGGTGTTCCTCACTCAGCATCCGAATCCGTGCACGAGGCAAGTCCCCTCAGTACGAGACCGATAATTCTCTGTCTCGGCTTCGCGGTGAGCATGGCAGGGCTTGCGTTCGGCTTACCAGTAATTATCGTCGGCCTTGTCATTCTCGCCGGGGGAGTCGTGGGCTGGGCCTGGGACGACTACCGAGGCAGATTCAGACTTCCCGAAGAGGAGGAGGGCGAGCGCTGGCCCTTCAGCAAGGTGCCAAAGGACAAGCTGGCCATGTGGACCTTTCTGGGGTCCGAGGCAGTACTCTTCGGTGTCCTCCTAGGAAGCTACGCATTCATAAGAGTAAACTTTCCCTATTGGCCCGCACCGGGCAGTCTTCACGACATCAATGTTGGATCAGTCGACACTATCATCGTCATTACGAGCAGCCTCACAGCCTATCTCGGGCTCCAGTCGATAAAAGCCGGCAGCAAGAGAGGCCTAATTGGCTGGCTGGGAGTAACTCTTCTGCTGGGAATACTCTCCCTTGCGATAAAGGGTAGCGAATGGTATGGGCTCGTGCAGGGTCTCGCGCCCGGCGCTCAGATTGGGCTCCCGTTGAGCAGCTACTTCGTAACAACCGGAATACACAGCGCTCATGTTCTTGCAGGGATGTTCCTGATCATCTATTTAGTGAAGAGAGCTGCAACCGGCGGATTCTCCGCCGAACGCTACGGAACGGTAGAGAACTTCAACCTATACTGGTCATTCGTCAACTGTGTCTGGCTCGTCGTCTTTCCCCTCTTCTATCTGTTGTGAGAAAGATGAACAACACAACCCCCATAGCAGTCTGGTCCTACCTGGTTGTTGCAACTCTCTTTGAATGGGCTTTGGCAAAGAACTTTCTGAGCCTGAGCACCATTTACTCCAACATACTCATAGCGGCGCTCGCCGCGAGCCAGATCCTGACCGTGGCCATGGTATTCCTCCGCCTCAAGTATGAGCCCCGTGGAATCGTTGGCATTGCTGCTGCTTCCCTCTTCTTCGCTGTCCTTGCCGTGGTTCTTGCGTTGGGCTCGATAGGACACTAGGTGAGAAGATTGACAACCTCTTCGTACCAGCCGGACACCGTCGTCCTGTCAGCCCTCCTCCTTGTCGGGCTAGTCCTCGGCGGCTCGATGTTCTATGTACTAGTTTTCCCCGCCAAGCCTAAACCCATCGTCTGTCCAAGCCCGACCGCCACCTGCATAGACATTCCATTCGGAGTCTCGTTCGACAGCAGTAAGAACTTCGTATTGTCGAATGTGACGATTGCGGCGGGAACCTTTGTCCAATGGAAGAACCATGACGAGTCCCCGCACACCGCCACCGCTACACTCGTCCCTCCTGGCGCTACCAAGTTTGATTCAGGAGAACTGGATAGCGGTAATACTTTCTTCGTCCAGCTGACTACTCCGGGACTCTACACATATCACTGTAATTTCCATCCTATGTGGATGAGAGGAGTCATAATCGTCAAGCCTTGAAGAATTCAACGAGCGACCGGATTAAGAATAGACTGACCGAAAGGCGTCCGAACCCGTTATTTTTTCGCCAGACCCTCGGAATTCCACGAGTGGCTTGAGAAGAATCATGATAAGGCCCAGGAGATCTGGGTAGGATTTCACAAGAAGAGCTCCGACCTACCGAGCATTACCTGGGCGGAGTCTGTTGACGAAGCGCTCTGCTTCGGCTGGATCGATAGTGTTCGAAAGAGCGTCAATGATTCCAGCTATGCGAATCGGTTCACCCAAAGGAAAGCCCGCAGCACTTGGAGCGCAGTAAACATCAAACGCGCCAAGGAACTCATCCGCCTAGGCCGCATGCGACCAGCCGGACTCAAAGCGTTCGAGCAACGAACAGATGAAAGATCCTCGATCTACTCGTATGAGCAGAGACGGAACGCTACACTGAGCGGAGTCTTTGAGACGCGGTTTCGTGCCAACAAGAAAGCTTGGAACTTCTTCCGCACCCAAGCTCCGTGGTACCAAAGAACAGCTGCGTTCTGGGTTGTAAGCGCGAAGAAAGACGATACTAGGCTGAAGCGGCTTAACCGGCTCATAGAGGATTCTGAGAATGGACGAACCATTCCACCTCTCACCCGCCCTCAGAGACAGGCGTAATCTTCCGAACTGGAGTCACTCTCTGTCGGGTCCTTGATTACCCGCTGGCTGAATCGATGGTGACGGATTTCTTAATGCTCCCGATAGAATGTGGGGTATTCGGTTCCTAATGCGCGAAACGATGTTCGACGACTCCTACAACATACGAGAAGTCTTGGATGATGTAATAGAGAGAGTAACTCTCCGCGAGAAACTCATTCAGACGGCGAAAGGGTTTGCAGAGAAGAAGAAAGAAGAGAGGTACACTTTGGCGATTAGACAGTTTGAGAATCTCATGACCGACTTCTTGAGACTCTACCAGCCGATACTCGACAGACTCCGCAGCTATCGAGAAGCTCTCCAGAAAGAGCTCTCCGGACTGAAGTCGTCTCTAGCAACCGTCAATGGGATGTTGGAAGTCTCGAAAGGAATTGAGGGTCTGGCTGCTAGATTGCAGCGATTGGAGAGTGATGGTCAGGAGCTTGATGAGACGATCAAGGAGAAGAGTAAGATAGGCGATAAGATAGACGACCTCTTCAACAGAATCAGGACCCACAATCCCGGGATTTCCGGACCTGGAAGAGACTCGTTCGCCGATGTAATGTCAGGAATGCCCAAAGATCTCTTCCCCGAAGAGCCCACAAGAGAGGCTCCGGCGGCCAAGAAGACGTCAACCCGAAGCTAGGGCCAGTCCAGAATCTATCCTAGAGCCAGTGGAAACTGGATATCTGCTAGCGCGACCACGACGGGGCGCGTTTAGATTACGCAATTCCAGCCATCCTTCCACCGTCAATCGGATCGTTGCCCCAGTTATGAAGGAGGCTTGTTCCGAGCAGAGCCAGGCCGCTGTGTAGGCTACCTCCTCGGGCTGGCCTATCCGTCGGATTGGAACGGCCAACGCTACTTGGTCGCGGTTCTTCAATTGTTTGAGCCGATCGGTCAAGATGGGTCCTGGTGCAATGGCGTTGATCCGAATGTTATGCTGAGCATAGTCTAACGCCGCGGACTTTGTTAGGCCGATGATGCCATGTTTGCCGGCCACATAACCCGCTATACCCTTGACCCCGTTCAGTCCCGGGGTTGAGGACATGTTGACGATCGCTCCACCACCACCATTCCTCAGCATTGCCGGGATCTCATATTTCATCGAGAGAAACACACCCGTAAGGTTGACACGAATAGCCCGTTCAAAATCTTCAACTTTAACGTCGGCCAGTGGCGTGGGCATATGGGCGTCTCCCGCATTATTGAAAGCAGCATCTAGACGACCGTAAGCGTCAAGGGCTTGCTGGACCAGACGCTCAACTGACACGGGATCGCCAACATCCGTCGGCACCGCGACTGCTTGGCCTCCTGCTGAGAGAATATCCTTAGCAACCGTTGCTATCGCGTTTTTGTCGCGAGCGGCTAGCACGACCCTCGCTCCTGAGGCTGCGAAGATGCGAGCACTCGCCGCGCCGATGCCGCGGCTTCCACCTGTAATTATCGCAACTTTTCCGTTCAAGAGACCGCTCGAACGAAGATCGGCGAAGGGATGCCGCTTCTCATCCGCTGTCCGTGTCCCCGGCGCTTCTAAGAGACTCTTCGAAGCGGTCAAACTGAACGTCCCTCTATTTTGCCGGCTAGACTCGGGGTGCCTGGTCCAGCGGACTCAGTGTGAGCTACTCGCACGGGCTTGAAGCTCGTAATCATGAGTTCGTACACGATTATGGCGGCGATGAGAACTGCTACAGCTGTTCCAACAATGGAGTCAAGAAAGGGTCCACTCGGAAGAGAACCCACAGTGGACAAGATGATTTCTGATACGATGCTGAATGCGATAATTACCGCGTCGACTCCAAGAGTTAAGGTCCGTGCTCCAGGCTTGCCCGTCAAAAGCAAGTAGCCTGCAGGAAAGGCCATTAGTCCGAGGATTGCGTGGACGACACCTAGAGACATTCCGATCGTGTCAGTCGAGAAGTAGACCAGTGCCACCCCTCCGAGCAGGACGATTCCGCCCACGATGAGTTCTAGAACCACTATGAGTAACGACCTCGCTCTTAGATTTGCTTTCGTTTGCGTTTGTATCGTCTCCGTTTCTATTCCCATGCAGCGATTACTATGGCGGGATTATCTAAGAAAGCTCCTAGGACTCGTCGCGGTTTGGGACAACTCTGTCCGGAAGGTCCTGTCCAAGAACGCGAAGAGGCTTGGGGGATTCGTTAAGAATCAGAAGAGACGTTCAACCATGCTAAGGGTTCGTGGAAATGAAGATGAAGATTCATCTCTGGTTTCGAGTAACTTCCATCATTGTATTTCTGCAGATCGCGCTTGGCGGACTGTTAACATTCAGCTTCATTACGCCTTTACCGCATATCATCGTTGGATTTGCAGTCCTCGCCTTTGCGATAGTTACACTGGTTGTGGCTCAGACTCTGAAACCGCCCTTCAGGCCGCTACAGGGTCTCTCCGTTGGATTAGTCTTATTGATCATAGTGCAGATTATTCTCGGATTCACTACTTTGAGCACTGGCAATCTGGTGATCGCATGGGTTCATCTGCTGGTTGCTATGGGCATTTACGGTATGGTGATTGCGGGAACTTTCATGTCAATGAGACTGGACTACCGCTCTAGAGAGCAGTCAGTTCCGAGTGTTGGGCCGCAAGCCTAACCTCTCCACTGCTGTACTTCTATTGTCTCCAGCATATTCCTCTCAGAGCGAGGCGCGTTAATCGATATCGTCCTCACGCGCATATCGACTTCACTTTCGATCCAGTCGAAGACCTGCACAACCCTCTCGGCAATGGTCATACTGGCAGATATCACGCCCGGTTGCTGTTTGACCCATTCGAGAAGATCGTTTCCCTCGGCAACGTTAGCCCCGGTAAATCCGAAGACCGAGCCGTCTTGCGAGTCGGAGGCTCTGAAGACTACGTTGCCTATTTTCGCGACGACAGATTTCTCCACTTCCGACTTCTTGCCCCGCTCACTCTGCACTCTCAGTTGATAGGATATGCCCTCAGTTTTCCTCAAATCGACCATCGGCATGATGAAGATTGCAGACTCCTTCATCATCATGCTGAGCCTCCGTTTCACGGTCCTCGTCGAGACCTTGAGCTGCTTGCCCACCTCGTCCAGCCTCCTTTCAGCGTCCCTCAATAGGAGGCCGACTATTTCCCAGTCGACTCCGGTCATGCGAAAGTTCGTAGTCCTAAGACCCAGTCCAGGAACCCATGAAACTTCGCCCTCAACTCCCAGGCCCGTTATGAGCTTGGAGAAATCCTGTTCTTGGACGGCGAGAATCGTGACGAGTACGCTCTTGTCATAGGTGCTTCCAATGTTGATGACCCCCTCGACCTTAGCGAGGAGTGGGATTGCAGCTTGCTTGGACTCTCTGTCTCTGAACTCTATGCGAAGCGAAGCAAATGTGCGTCCGAGTAGAGCAGGGTTCGGAACGACGCGATAGCCAAGTAGGAATCCGCTATCTCTCAGATGTCTAACTCTATTCCTGACAGTCTCTTCGTCCACGCCAAGTTTCGCGGCAATTTCAACATAGGACTTTCTTGTGTTCCAAACGTCCGGTGAACCCCATAGTTCTCTCATGAGGTCCGAGTAGGCCTTGTCCCGGCCTGACAAACTGCTTCTCTTCGAGCGGGTGCGCTCCTTCGTATAAACTGTCCAAAAACCCTAATGGTCTTCGCGTCTGGCTTAGGAACCAGCAGTGAGTCTTTGTTCGCATGTGCTCGCCAGTGCCCTTGACGATGTATCAAGATCGTGCTTGGATGGGTGGTAACGTCTTGTGACATCGATCGACGAAGCCCGCGACGTAGATGCCTCACTTGACCAGATCTGGGAGATAGTATCGGATGTAGACAGGGATCCTGAATATTGGAGTGGACTATCTTCAATTCGTAATATCCGAAAGGATGGAAATCTGACAGAACGGGAGGTCGTGGTTGGATTCATGGGAAGAAAAGGGACACAGAGAATCATCCTGAACCCAAAGGAGTCGGTTCAAATGACCCTAGTCACAGGGCCTTTGAGAGGGTCAAGAGCCATCAAGCTGTCCAAGTTGGGGGCGAGAAAAACCCGGATTGAGGTCTCGTGGGATATCCAATTTTCCGAGATTCCAGTCTTTGCTCAGGGGTTTGTAAGAGCGCGGCTTGAAGAAGGCACCCGGGAAGCATTAGAGAAAATCGCGGAAGCTGCTGAGGCGCGGAAAAAATAGTCTCATCTAATTTAGGGAAACGGCTTGCTCCCTGTTCACTGAACTACTATCTCTCCGCGCATCCAGAGGTGCAGCGTGCAATAGTAGTAGTAAGTTCCGGCAGCCGTGAAAGTATGCGAGAAAGTCTGCCCATTGGCCATTGAGCCTGAATCGAAGCCGTCGAGACCCGCAGCATCCCGCGCCGGGCAACCACCTGAACTGTAATGAGCCGAATCGCAGGCCGTCACGGTATGTGTTATTCCAGTATTTGTCCAAGTGACCGTGGTCCCTACGGCGACATTCTTGACTGTCGGACTGTACCCGCAGCTTCCACTGTCCGAACAGAAGCTTCCGTTCCATATCGTCACGTTTGGCCCGCTGGGCGGGGCCGGGGCCTTGGGGGATAGGAGGTTGATGGCAACAACTGAAGCGACGGCAATGACGATGATGCCTACGACCCCTAGAATAATCCAGAGCCTCTTACGGCTAGGCTTTGGAGCTGACATTTGCTACGAGCCCATCTCCAACATCATTTCCAGAATACGAAGTCTTCATTCCCGTTATCTAAGAAAACGCCTAAGCGGAACCGGGTTTTTGGACAGTTCATTTTTTGAAAAGATCCCATCTCTCGGGACCAAGATGAGGGCTAGAGACGATGTTGTAACAATAATCCTAGCAATAGGACGATCAAGATGATAACTAGAAGAGTAGCTGCTAACGTAAGCTTCTGGCGGTTGGTAAGCGGTTTTCCGGCCGGCGGCGGACGAGGTGGCGTATAGGTCGGAGGAACGGCTGTCGATTCATAGTCAACCCGCATTCTTCTTTGCGTTTTCGTAGGCTAGCTGTATTACACTTCTTGCGTTCACCAGATCTTGCAAGTTCTCAATTTGGAAGGTAACCCATCCAGCTTGGCTGTGCACCAGTGCTCGGTGGGGAGAAGCCAGTCCGGTCTTCAATACTGAAGCCTGGTCCTCCTTCGAGAGTCGAATGTCCAGCGATGTGGGTCCGTGCGAGTGCATGAATTCCACGCCACCTACTTGGAATTCGATCCCTCCGACTCTATGAGGTGCCTCTTTTACTCCGGGCAATTGTAATATCCAGGCCCTCAAGCTCTTGTATGTGGAAGACTCGTCTTCCATTCTTCGACCCTTTATCCATCTACGGAAGTTGCGTATTTGTTGACCGGTGACTCTCTGCTCTGGGTGACGGCCGATTTAGGAGTTCGGTCTTGTGAGTTCTTCGCTTATCTTCCATAGTCTCTCAGCGGAAGCCTCGTCGTAGGATTCTTTGGATGATTTCTTTTCTTTCCGTCTTGAGAAGAATTTTCCAGAAACGCCTTCCAATTCCTGCGACGTTGCGAGATAAATTGCAGCTCTAGCAGCCCTATCTGGACTAATCATGAAAGGACGGCCTACCGTGACGAGAATCGACATGAGGCCGCCCTGGTCTTTTCCAAAGCCGGTTCTGACAACCCCAGGGTGGAGACTGTTGACTGTGACCCCTGTACCCTCCAACTGTTTTGCCAGCTGATACGTGAAGAGAACGTTGGCCAGTTTTGACTGGCTGTAGGCGTGATATCCGCTGTATTTTTTCTCGCCCTGTAGATCCTCGAAGTCCATCTCGGTTCCGTAGTGGGCTGAAGATGTTAGGTTGATGATTCGGGACGGGGCGCTGGCCTTCAACAGGTCCAAGAGTAGATTGGTCAATAGAAAGTGTCCTAGGTGGTTTGTGGCAAATGTTGCCTCGAGTCCGTCGACAGTCTGGACTCGCCTTGGCAAGAAGATGCCGGCGTTGTTGATTAGTACGTTGAGCTTCTTGTATCTACCCGTGAAGTCATGCGCTAGTTCGCGGACGGAGTCTTGGGACGATAGGTCCGCTGTCATCGCGTCAACGTTTCGATTGCCACTCTTGGCTCTCATCTCAATGAGCGTCGCTTCGCCCTTGTCTTTGTCCCTAGAGACTATCACGACGGAAGCGTTCAGTTTGGCTAGACCCATAGCCGTTGCTTTGCCTATTCCAGAATTGCCTCCCGTAATCAGGCATACTCTGCCGGTCATATCGATGTTACTGGCATCCAAGAGTCTGTTCGCTCTCAGAATTAGTGGAACGGCTGGGAATAATGTTTCGGATTGTTGATCCGCGTCTAATCCTATGCTTGTATCTCTTGGGTTTGCTGTTTCAAAAATTCGAGAAGAGTTCGGTTGAACTCGTTGGGCTTCGACATGTTAACGATATGATCCGCTCCCTGAATCAACACTTTCTTGGAGCCGGGAATGTGAGTGTGAATGTTGTCGACCATAAGTATCTGCGCCGGGACATCTCTATCCCCGATTATGAGGAGTGTTGGGATGCGAATCTGGGATAGGCGCTGCCAGGTTCGTGGCTCGGGAGGAACTTGGAGCTTCCATGGATTATCAACATGGACATGGAAGTTGTCCATTGCGATCTTCGTAATGCGTTCTCGATCCGCTGGTGTCTGAGCGGACGCCCATGCGTTTACGTCCATTTCTACCGCATCTGCTGCCCTACCCTCTCTGTCCGCGTCTTCCTGAGGTTTCATCTGCTTGTCAAACTCTTCCCACAGCTTCTCCTCTTCCGGACCGGAGGACTTGTAGCCGCTCATTCCTGGAGAAACCAGTACTAGATGGTCTACCATTGACGGGTATTCGACGGCAAAGTCCGAGGCTATCCTCCCCCCGTTCGACACACCGATAAGAGAGGCTGTTTTCACTCTCAGGTGATCTAGGATTCCGCGGAGGTCTTTGAAATCAGAAAATTTCGTCCGCGCGATATCAGACCTGCCGAAACCACGAACATCATACCGGATGACCCGGTAGTTCTCTGAAAACAGCTCGAACTGCGTGTCCCACATTCGGCTGTCCAGGAATCCAGCATGTATCAAGACCAGGACGGGACCCTTTCCCCTCGTCTCATAGTACAATCTTCCACCGTCTACTTCAGCATAGCCAGTTTCCACTACGATCCACAGAGCGTCGAAAGCCACTGTGTCTATTAAAGAAAAATCAGCGAACTTGGTGCAGGTTTCTCGCACTTCAACCCAAGGGACCGAGGTCAGGGCCATGGGCAAAAGCTGAAATCCAGACTGGTTGTCGCTTTCAAGCGAGGGCAGTAGGGTCCGCAGTAGCGGTGGATCAGATGGAAGGTCATAACGTTGAACGCGATAGAAGCCGTCTCCTTATCAAAGATCTACCACCGTTCTAAGACACAAGCCCTCTCGGACATCACATTAACAATTGGTCGCGGCGAGATCTTCACCCTCCTCGGCCGCAACGGCGCGGGCAAGACCACCTTTCTGAGAATCGCCGCAACACAGCTAATGCCCACTAAGGGCAGAATTTCAGTTCTGGGACATGATGTCAGAGATGAGCCATTAGAGATCAGGAGTAAGATCGCGGTCGTACCTCAAGAAGGCAGCACGATAGGACCTCTAACCCCATGGGACCACATCTACCTCACACTCATAGCCCGAGGGTTATCTCGCAACGAGGCTCGCCAGCGAGCAGAGAAGACAATAGCGCAGTTGGAGCTGTTAGAATATCGGAACCAGCCGGCCGACTCATTATCCGGAGGACTCCGACAGCGGGTTCGTGTCGCGATGGCTGTGGCCACGGATGCAGACTTCATCTTTCTTGACGAGCCTACGTTGGGACTTGACGCGGTTAGCCGTCGCAGAATATGGGGCGTTCTCAACGAAATTCAGAAGGAGGGACGAAGCATACTGCTGACGACCCATTATATTGACGAGGCCGAGATATTGTCGAATAATGTTGCGATAATTGATCGTGGACGGTTGGTTGTGTCAGGGAGCCCGGCGGAGCTTCTCCGGAACGTGAAGGAACGGGTCCGCGTCGACATCGTAGGTTCAAGCTTCTCACCCGAGGAATTGAAAAGCTATGGTCGAGTGGTCAAGCTAGCTGAGAGATTCAGGGTTTTGACTGATGATCGGAGAGGCAAGGAACTTGCGGACGAAGCAGTAAGACGAGGCTCGGATGTGGCTCTGGCCAGAGTGTCGTTGGAAGACCTGTTCGTAGACCTCGTCGGGAGGGTTGAGGAGTGAACAGTGCAAAACAGTTCCGCGCCGCGGTAATCATAGGCTACATGCTATCGATAACTTGGCTCCGAAGGAACCTGCTCAGCCTAGTCTGGCTATTCGCAACTCCGTTCAGCCTACTATTCATCATAACAGTCACAACGGGCGGTCGATCCTTCCCGCTAGGAGTAATCGGCTCACTCCTACTGGTCCTGTCAACTGTGGGAACGGGACTAGCAGGAGACGCAACATGGTATCGACTGGAGACGAAGCTTCAGGACTTTTTCGTCGCGAGCCCGGTCAACCAGCTTGGCTACCTGCTAGGTATTGCATTCGCGGGACTATTCTTCGCGTCCCCAGCACTAGTAGTGCTATTACCACTACTAGTGTACATCGGACTTCCTCTATTCACTCTCCCCCTCGTACTGTTGTCGCTCGTGGGAGTCTGGCTCTTCTCATCAGCGATCGGCTACCTCGTCTCAACCTTCACTTCAAATCTGCGAAACGGGTGGCAGTCGGGACTCCTCCTGAGCGTCCTCGTCGGAATTCTACCGCCTGTCTTCTACCCGGCCGAGATTCTCCCACGCAACATTCTGATAGTCACTTATGCAATTCCAACAACAAACGCCGCCCTTCTCATACGGGACGCCATGGGCGGCACTCCGACCCTACCCTACTGGTCTCCCCTGACAGGCTGGATCCTGATCATACTCTCACTGGCAATCGCCCTAGCAGTAACCTCGCGAGTGGCTAGATGGCGACAACCCTAGCATCTCTCTTCAAGTGAAAGGAATCTTGACCGCGCTGGAAAGCCTAACACGAAATGAGCTGAAGAGACTTTTTGACGAGACGGCAAAACGTGCTGCCTCATT
This sequence comes from archaeon 13_1_40CM_2_52_13, assembly GCA_001919285.1. GTDB lineage: Archaea > Thermoproteota > Bathyarchaeia > 40CM-2-53-6 > 40CM-2-53-6 > 40CM-2-53-6. Next base: position 6,225 of record MNHO01000007.1, on the reverse strand, counting down.
TGTGAGGCGAGAATACCCGAGTGTGGTCGGCGTTCTAGTTCATGGAAGCGTCGCCAGGGGAGAGCCGGGACCCTTCAGCGATATTGACATGTTAGCCGTGCTGAATCGTGGAAAGAAACCGTCAGACTTCTCATACTTCGACGGAGACATCCACGTTGGAGTAGGATTTCTCAAGACTGCTGAGTTGGAGAAGGAGTTCACTGATCCGAAGGCTTTCTTTTGGGCTCGTGGCAGCGCACGAGCAACCAATGTCCTCTACGACCCCGAAGGCATCATTCGAAGGATTTTGCTAGGCTGGAGAAGAGCGAAGCCTCCGCACAAGGTACTAGAAAAATCTCTCTGGGACACATATTATTACTTGATCGAGTATTCGGGCAAGATGAGGAACGGTTGGCGCAAACAAGACGATTACATGACAAGACACTCGGCTCGAATCATTGCGCAGTGTGTAGAAAGGGCCCTCATCGTGTTGAATGACATTTCGATTATCAGCGAGAACTACGTTTGGCATCAGGTACTGAAGGCTGATAGGAGACCCCGACACCTAAGAACTGACTATCCCTTAGCTCTGGGAATACGAGGGACGTCAGATACCTCGAAGGTTTACCGATCAGCATCGAGACTCTGCAAAGAAACCCTCCGTCTCATAAGGGACGAATTTGGAGGGAGAGCGAAACATAGACGATTCCAGGAACTCCTTGCAGAACCCCTAGAGAAACACGGACTGTGAACTCGGAGCCTCAGGAAGCCAAGACCCAGTGCTGTCAGGCTCGACAGCAGGCGATTATCCGTTTGGAGTCGCGCCTGAAAGGCGCGAGGTCGAATTCGCCATAGCTCTTAACGTATCGCCACCCCGCGCTTGCAAGCAAAGCTCTCAGCTCATGCACCGAGTAGACAACTGGTGGATTCTCAGCTTTGCCTTTAGTTCGAGGTCTGGTCCACTTCTCACGTAGAAAGACCAGTTGCTCTCATTCCAAGAGGTCTCTGGGTCGAACTTTCTACGTTCATGGAGTTCCAGGTCTTCATCAGTGTCGACCGTTTTTGCTTGCGGGTTCGTGACGAGATAGTCTCGGTTCACCGTGTCGTCCACTAGCAAACCGTTTCGTGTTGCTCGATTCCTGAGAGCGGTGAACATTCGAACATCTTCTTCTTTGCCATAGTATCCGTGTGAACTCCAGAGGTTCAGAATCACATTGAAAAAATCCTCACGATGGAGGACGCTCGCGATCTCTCTCGCATCTGCAACACGAAACTTTGCTCGGGAGCTGACCTTTCTCGCTTTCGATATCGCATTCGCCTTGGCAATGAAGAGAGGAGAAAGGTCCAGACCGAGAACATCATACCCTCTTTCAGCTAGTGGGATCGAGTGGCGGCCAATTCCACAAGAAACGTCAAGGATCCTAACATGCTTTGGGACATTGAACTCTTCAAAAGATTCGGACAAGTCCATCGACTTCGAGCTTCGTCGAGTCAGTCCTATTCTCCAATAGCTTTAGGAATAGGTTTCCGCGCTTGATGAATAGCTGCTGGGGCCAGTCGACATTTTTCTTGTTCAAGGCGCTTTCCAGCGCTGGGAACAGTATGTTGAATTCTGAGAATGCCCCAGACTTGTTGTCGCCTCTGTGAGGTCCAAGTCTTTGTCGTTGCCCCCTTCAATGAGTCCGAGTCCGCAGTCCACGAGTCTGGTTTCCAGACTAGTCCGGTTTCTCAAGTCTCATCCATTACTATTCCTGCTTCTCTTAACGCCCGGTATTCCTGAGTATCTCTCGGCCTCCAGTCAGCTTACGTTGCTGGTGATTAGCCCTCTAATCTTCTTCGGATTACTAGCGGCAAATCTTGGACTCTACGGCTCGGGTGTCATATTGATACGAGAAGCAATGATCCGTTGGAAAAAAGGCTGGGCTTCGGTCTTCCTCCTTGGAGTCGCTTATGGAATCGTCGAGGAAGGAATAGCACTGTGGACCCTGTTCAATCCTTTAGCGCAACCGGTCGGCAATCTCGGCTTCTACGGTCACTGGCTAGGCGTAAACTGGGTCTGGACTGTAGGGCTTCTGATATTCCATTCCGTCTACAGTATCGGCCTTCCAATCTTCCTTTTCGGCCTAGTCTTCCCAGAATTAAAATCGAAGAGCCTAGTCTCTGGGGCAGGATTAACGTTCGGCATTTTCGGTCTTACAATCGACTGCTTTGCCCTATTCGTTCTGGAGTCTGTTATCTATCCGAATTATACTCCCGGTGCGGGATTGTTGCTTTTCTGCGGGCTCGTCATAGCAATGCTAATAATCACGGCCCGAAAACTTCCGGGAAATTTCCTGAAGGTTAAACCGTCTCAGCCTGCTTGGGGTCCCCGAAAGTTCGCGGTAGTAGGCGCATTATTGTTTCCGGCGACCTTGCTGACTGGAGGCATTGCTGCAGGAGCAAGCATTCCTCCAATAATCCCCATGATACTCGACATAATCTTCGCAATCCTCATACTGACCCGAGCCTTCAAATCGATGGGATCAGCAAACAACCAAGAGCAGAAAGTAGGGTTTAGCATTGGCCTACTCTTCCCAATTGTCGTCTTTGGTTTCATAGCAAGCATTGGGATTGGCAACGTGCTGATAGTTGTCGCTGATCTATTCTTCGTCCTCTTCTCGCGTCGGCTCTGGAGGAAATGGCATCAATGGACTCTGATTCATAGTTCTGCGATACAGACCGGTCTCCCGGGCTTTGGAGAATCGCCTGCTCCACTGTTTCCCTGACTGAGAGACTTGCTGAACTTCCACGGAATCTTTAGAGACGTTCGTACAGGATGGAGACCTAGCTCAAACGGCCCGAATGGACAACTTCATTCTAGCGAGAACCCATTATATGGTAAGGCTATGAGCGGCAGTCAGGCTGTGACGATATTGAGTGCCAAGACCAGGGCAAAACCGAAGGGGACCAGCATCCAAGGAAAGGATGCAGATGAGATAGTAGCTGGGGTCCAGTCGATGTACGAGAAGATCCCGGCATTCATTCGACCTATGCTACCCGCACTGCCTGACATTCTGCGCAGAATACCAGCCAGTGCCGGCAAGTACACTCTCAACGAAATAATCGAACTATTAGATTCGGCTTACGAAACAGGGAAATTGAAGAGATAGGCGACACATCGAACCATGAGCCATCCGTCCAAGGACATCATCTCCTCCAAGGGTCGAGAACTGGCTGGTAAGAAGATCGCACTCCTCGTGACTAGTAGTGTTGCTTCGTTCAAGGCGCCGGAGATTGCTCGCGAGCTTATGCGCTACGGAGCGGATGTCTACGCGGTCATTTCTCCCTCGACCGAGAAGATGATTGGCGCGGATCTTATCGAATGGGCAACGGGAAACCCTGTAGTCACCCATCTCACAGGCAAGTTGGAACACATTGCTCTCGGTGGGAAAAGCGAGGGCCACGCAGACTTAGTTCTGGTTGCGCCTGCTACCGCGAATACGATAGGAAAATTGGCCTCCGGAATCGACGACACTCCTGTCACCACGGTTGCCGCGACAGCCATAGGCTCACGAATTCCGGTGATGATTGCGCCTGCGATGCACGAGCCCTTGTACGACCATCCCATCGTCCAAGAGAACATCTCAAGGCTCAAGAAGATTGGAGTGGAATTCATCGAGCCAGAGGTCTTGGAAGGAAAGGCAAAGATTGCGTCGACCGAGAAGATAGTTCGTTTGGTTATCGCGCGCTTGTCCGGTCATCAAAGTAGGGATTTGGAGGGTCGACAAGTTTTAGTGACCGCAGGTCCAACAATTGAACACATCGATCCCATCCGCGTCGTAACTAATCGGAGTTCTGGGAAGATGGGCGTGGCCATCGCGGAGGAGGTTGCTTCTCGTGGCGCGGAAACGACGTTGATTCTGGGTCCCGGGACGGTAAATCCGCCCTCCAACATTAAGACGATCAGAGTTGAAAGCACCAGTGAGCTTCTGGAAGCCGTTCTCGGCGAACTCAAGGGGACTGCGCCCGATCTAGTTTTCGCTGCAGGAGCTCCAACCGATTACAGACCCGTAACGGTCGCTCCGAAGAAGATCAAGACCCGCGAGAAACCGCAAATAAACCTCGAACTTCGCGCGACTCCCAAGATATTGGAGGAGATCCGAAGAGCGAGCCCGAAGACATTCCTCGTAGCGTTCAAAACGGAACACAAAGTGTCCAATGAAGAGCTGATTGATGAAGCCTTCAAGATAATACATGAGAAGAACGCTGACCTCGTGGCTGCAAACGATGTTGGCCTCGAAGGCGTAGGGTTCCAAGCGGATACGAACGAACTCTATGTTGTAGATGGGCGAAAGAAAGTGGTGCATATTCCTCTAGCTGTGAAGCGGGAGGTTGCGCGGCAGCTAGTCGACCTTGCCGTCAAGAGAATGAGAGACTGACTTGGGACTGTTCCATTAGTGGCGAAGAAGACTATCCAAGCCGCAGCCGTGCAGGTCAAACCAATTGAGACATCGGTCGAGGATACAATCTTTTACGCGATAAAGCTTGCGAAGAAAGCCGCAGAGAAAGAGGTGGACATCATATGTCTACCGGAACACTGGTTGCCGGAGAAGACGATTCCGACGCCTATGAGTCCTCTGCCGGGCCTGCAGTCGTTGGCTGAGGAGTACGGAGTGGCTGTTGTCGGAGGGGCGTTTTATGAAAAGGTCAAGGGACAGGTGCGCCTTAGCAGCCCGGTTATTGGAGAAGATGGGGAAATTATTGGACGACAGTTCAAGGTCCACTTGTTCCGCTTTGAAAGAAAGTACGCTGAGCCTGGGAGTTCCTACCCAGTCTTTGAGGTGAAGGGCTACAAGATCGGAATACTCGTCTGCTACGACGTTGATTTTCCCGAACCGTCACGCATCTACGCTCTGAATGGTGTCGAATTGATACTCTGCCCGTCGAGAATTGTGAAACCTGGAATCGCGCCCTGGCAACAATACGTTACTGTTCGGTGCTTGGAGAATCGCATTCCGATAGTCGCGCCAAATGTATACGCGCCGCCATGGTTTAACGGCCACAGCATGATCATTAGCTTGAGAGAGGATCCTAGGACCAAGATCTCTTTTCCAAAGATCGCGTCAATCTCTAGAATGGGAGAAGGAATTGCGATCCAGGAGATCGATCTCTCTCTCCATAACCGTCTCCGTAGAGAGCGGTTCGCTGACAGAAGACCGGAGACCTACAACTAGAAGGCAGTAGCCATTCCAGCGCGAGAGATCGAAGCAGTCGTGTTCGACCTAGACAACACCATGCTCAGATCATTGATTGGAGCCAAACTGGCACTGCTTACCGTCGCGAAACTTGTTTCAAAGCAGCTGAAGAAAAACGGCTACTCCATCGGCTATATCCCATTATTCGAACATCTCCGACGTATCGACCACGAGATGCTGGGGCGAAAATTCCGATACAACAGAGACGTATGGTGGAAGACACTGTTCAAAGAGCTCGGACTGAAACGGATGGACCCAAAATGGATCCACGATCTAACCCTTCAGTACTGGAGAGTCTATGCAGGGAATAGTCCTCCCTTTCGAGACGCAGAGCCGACCGCGCGCGAATTGAAACGTGCCGGCTACAAGCTTGGTATCGTCTCGGATAGTGACGGGACACCGGGGATGAAGAGGAAGAGGATACGACAGCTCCCTTTCCACAACCTATTCGAAGCCATTGTGGTGGCAGGTGAGGACACGCCTAGGGTCAAGCCTGGCCATGAATCATTCAGTCTTATCGCGAGAAAACTCAGAGTTCAGCCGAAATCCAGTATTTACATCGGCGATAATCCTAGAACCGATATCGAAGGGGCAAAGGCTGTCGGAATGACCTCTGTGATCGTTCATCGCAAGGGAAACGAGGGAGGTGCGCCCGATTATCGGGTCCCTAATCTACGCGCGCTACCCGGACTTGTAAGATCTATCCGCCGAGTTCGTTGATAGACATTCATATTCAGCAAAGGTCTCAGGCACCGGGTTCGCAGTAAACTTTCACACGATATTCCGTGGCGGTATCGTTGAGGACTGTGAAAGCGCAGCCGTCGAGTGTGCAGCCAGGCATTGAGGGGATGCAGCCGAAATAGTTGTAGACCGCGGTCCTATTGTCGAAATCCAGCCAGAGTATCTGTTCCGTGTTCACCTGTCCATCACTGTACGAGACTTGAACCTGGGTATGGTTGCCGTTTTTCGTCAGTACGTATTCTGTCCAGTGCGCAGTCGGACTAATCGGGCC
>MNHO01000011.1 GCA_001919285.1 archaeon 13_1_40CM_2_52_13 | reverse complement strand
AAGACCCGCAGTGCAGAACTGGTCATTATTGGAAGAGGTCGTCAGCCTCCTCCTCAGCCTCCTGGTGTTCGTCCAATTCTTCGCGCATCCTCGACCATGGAGAGTATTCAGAGAACTCGGGGCCATTGCAACAACAGCCCTGTCCGAGGCCGAGAGTTTGCCTGGAGGCAGGTAGAATCGCACCAGACCCGGTGAATCAAGCCGCGTAGACAACATACTGAGCACAAGGCGTTCTTTTTATAGAACAATCGTTCGACATATAGAACGACTGTTCGATGAGCAGAACACTCGACTATCCGGGCCTGAGAATTCTCAATATCTTCTTCCAAGACCCGTACAGCGAGGTGCATCTCCGCGAAGCCGCCGCCCAAGCCCGGGTCAGCCCCAGCACAGCAAAACGATTTCTCGACGAATACACCCGACTCGGACTCTTAACCGAGACCCAGAAGGCCAACCTCCACCTCTTCAAAGCCAACCTGGACAAGGCGAGTTTCCGACTCTGGAAGATAAGCCTCTTCCTGTTGAAGAATGAGACATACTTGAGACAGCTAGCAAGCCAATATCCAGACTCGAGCCTCACACTCTACGGAAGCTGCGCAACAGGTACGGACGCACCGGGAAGCGACCTAGACCTACTCCTCATCACGAGACTAGATCAGGATCCTTCGCCAAGCCAGCTCGGTGAGCTCTCAAAGAATACCCAGAGAACCGTCCAACTCTTGAAGTACACTCCAGAAGAATGGGAGAAGAAAGCTAGTGAAGACAAGCCGTTCTATGAACGAGTGATAATCGACGGCATCGCTATAAGCGGAGCCTTGCCGGTCGTCGTCAATTGAACCTCGAAGAGTGCTTCGAGCGGCGACTTCTGAGGAGAGATAGACCGGACGCGGCGAAGGCTGAAAGATCGCTTCAAGTCTCAGCGGCAAAACTCGAACAAGCCGAGAGATCATACAGCCACCAGCTCTACGACGCATGTCTGGTCCTAGCATACACTTCGATGTTCCATGCCGCCCGACCCATACTCTTCAGAGACGGAATAATCGAGAAGAGCCACGTCTGCCTAGCCGAGTATTTACGACAAGAATACTCAAAGAAAGGTTTGATCAGCGAAGGATACGTGAACAGTCTAGACAGAATGCGCACCGACAGGCACGAAGCCATCTATGGACTGGAGACGTCAGTCACGGGAACCCTGGCGGACCATGCGATCAACCAATGCAGAGAATTCATCGGCGCCGTGAAGAAGCTAATCTCCAACGAGAGGACACTAGCTTGACTGCTAGTTGGTGTGTAGGCGTTCGCGCCAGCCGCTCCGCCGACCCTACATCCGTAAAACTGAGAAAGCTATCGGCTATTGCTCAGACACGAGAACGAAACTGCCAGTGGCTGCGCTCATTGTGGTAGCGGCGGGAGTCCGGGAAGGTTGACTGCGAGGTCGACTGCTTGTTGAACTAGATTTGGGTCGGGGGGCGAGGAGCCGGTGTACCAGAAAAAAGACCCTCCGAGATTACTAGTGCCAGTGTAGTTGATGTAATTTCCATAACCGTAGAGAATATCATGCCCGATAGTGTGGAGCAGCTCTCCCAGGGTCCCTCTCTGGGACTGGTTCATTCCAGGTGTGTAGGCTGACCAGCTGCTCGCCATGGTATTGAGCATGTACTCGATTCTAAGTAGCTGGTTCGTTCGGTCCAAGTCCAGCCCGGACAGGGTGTTCAGCGTAACGCTCCCAGTCTGCAACGCCGCCCAACCCGTATCCATGAATGCCGAATCCGATGTGAAATTGGGGTGCATTGGTACAACTTCGGCCTGGTCCATTCCATAGAAGGCAAAGATCCGTGCCAGTTGCAGCTGAGTCTGCCAGCGCGCGTGCTTATCGTTCCTCTCAATCGTCCAGTACAGAAGAGACGGGATGATTACGGCGAGCAACAGTACAGCAATGAACGGCCATGCGTTGATTACAAGCTTCTTTCGCAACTTCGAAGCGATCACGTCAGATCAAGCAAATCTCACGCGTGCTGAAGTATAGACTTTCCCATCGAGCAAGCCAACCACGATGCGCCTAGGCCCGTTGTCTGGATAACTCTACCAAGTGAACAGCAGCCGTGACGCTCGGGTTGTGAACAACCTACCACACGGAACACTAGGCTAATCGACAACCTCGTTGATGGTCGCTCACTGTCATGACTTTGGAATGATGCGTGTGCATAAGGGGTCGCATTCGAAGAACCATGTTTCGCGCTTCACGTGTGTCGTGTCGAGATATTTTTGGCAGAATGTTTTAACGTAAACTCATCATTGAGAGGTGACGACTAATCAATGGTGTCGAAGCGGGGCAACATTCAACATATAGAAATCAATGTCTCAAACTTCCAAAAATCGAAGGCTTTCTACCAAGATTTTCTGGAATGGTTGGGCTACAAGCGGATCCTGGATGAGAAGGATTTTGCTGGATGGGACAACGGCGAAGCCAAGATTTTCGTGACCTACTTGGAGCCCTACAAGGAGTTAGGATTCCATCGGAGACGGGTAGGATTGAACCACATTGCCTTCCAGGCGAAGTCGAAAGCAGATGTGGACAGACTTCACGGCGAGTTTCTTGTACCGAGGAGCATCAAGGTCCTCTACGGTGGGCCGAAAGAATATCCTGAGTATCGAAAGGGCTACTATGCGGTCTATTTCGAGGACCCTGATAGAATCAAGTTGGAATTTGTCCATTGAGCCGGATAGGGCTCACGAAGAGACGTTGGGAAACTCAGCGGCCACGGTGACTCTACACCAGTATCGTTGAGCTATGTTTCCGCTATCGCGCGGACACGAGAAAAGAAACTGACCGACTAAGACTGAAGTCAATGCAGACGACCAGGTTGGAGTTTGCGAGATAGCTTGGTGTCAAGACGACCAGACCGCGAGTCAAGTTCAGTACGAAGTTCGACCACGGGGAACTCTACAAAGTGAATATTAGCCGTGATGTTCGGGTTGTGAATGACCTGCCGCACGGAACACTAAGCTAGGCGTCTCTCATTAGGGGAGCGGGTCTGCCAAGGGGTTGGGATGGGGTCAGTGCAGTACAGGTCGCCTTCGACGATCCATGTTTCGCGTCTCAAGCACATTTCAGGATTCGTACAATCGATCTTTTATGCCGCGGTGGGAAAGCATGGGTGGGAAGGTAAAAGTGGGAACAGCTATAGTGGATGAGAAGGGGCGTGTTCTGATTCCTCTCGAGGATAGAACGAGGGCCGGGCTGAAGCCGGGAGTAGAACTCGAGATCAGCCAGCAGAAACAAGGCCTCCTCCTCAGACCCGTCACGCCGAAACCCGTCCGGGTCAGAGCGTCACGCGCCAAATGGGGAAAAGAGACTTTCCAAGACGCCGGCGAGGCCACCTTTGGCGGCTAGAGACAAGATAACCATCGACGTCAACACGCTCGCAATCTTCCTCGTCGAAGACCATCCCGGAAATAGATTTGTCGCACCAGAACTCGAACAAGGCCTTCAAGGCCGCTTCATTCCGCTGACGCCCGACATAGTTCCCATCCGCGCCTACTGGATCATGACCCGACAGTGGGGCTGCGACAGAGTAGACAGCGAGAAGGCGATCCGACATTTCCTCGACCACTATCCCACAGTCCAGTACTGTCCAATCACCAAGGATGTAATCCACATGGCCTTCGAGTTAGCGCGGGAACTCCACCATGACGTCTTCGACACAACATATCTCGCCGTAGCCCTCCAAAACCAAGCGACGGGAATAATGACCACGGACACTGACTTTCGAAACCTCTGCCAAAAGAAACGTCTCCAGTACGTCAACCCTGTTCCTCCAAGAGTATTGGACAAGTTTGCGGGCTGGAAAACGGCTTAGGCAGCAACCGTCAAGGTTCCAGAACTAGAGGTCGGCTGTGGTGACCGGTATTTCGACCTGTGTTAGGTATCTTATCTGATCGTCTTGTAGTCTGATTGCTAGTTCCTGTTCCATCCCTGAAGGGTTGGAGTGTAGGCGTTCGCGCCAATTGCTCCGCTGACCCGACATCTGTTTCTTTCAGCTGTCTTTCGGCTATCGCTCACACACGAGAATGAAGCTGCTGGTTCGGGACCCTAGTATCTAGTCCAACACTTTCTCTCAAACAATGATTTTGCCAGATTAGTCGCTATGACTACCTGACACGCACAGGATAGCTTTCGGACCACCCGCACCGAGTGCACACCCCTGTAGCCTCGAAATCGTGTGTTCCCATTGGGGGTGGCCGTTCGACGATTCTTTCATCCCTCGGCAAGCCCAGCCCATTGATGCAATGGTTCTCCGGCCGATATCTCATGATCCTTGGACATCTCTCCGGACAGATAAGCGGTCCTAGATCCTCTTCTACGAGACTTTCTTAGCGCTTTCTGATCGAGGGTTCTTACAGACTCCGCTACAGTGCTAGGTCTCGGAAAGCATCGTTTCTAGTCGCTTGTGTACATACTTTTCTAGTCACGTGTACACCTGGGGCTTATATCGAAACACTGCAGCATACTGAAGTTTTGATGGGGTCTGATGAAACTTCGTAGAGATTCTACACGATTGATCTATGAGATCTTATCCCTGGCCGGGAGCGGGGTCTCCAGGTACCGCCTCATGTGTGGGGTGAATCTGAGTTTTCCCCTGGCTGACAATTACATTTCTTTCCTTTCAGGGAAAGGCCATTTGAAACTGGCCCCAGATGACGATGGGATCACCAGGTACATGATAACTGCGAAGGGCGAACGGTTGCTACGATTCCTGCGAGAGATTCAAGATGAGCTTGACGGACTATTTCTGGTCGCCCAACAACCATCCCTCTCACCAATTAACCGTGTTCAACTTCGGAATGTAGACGAAAATGTGGACAAGGCCATAGGATGGCGTTAGACCGATTGGAGAAGGGCAGAAGCGTATCTGGTGATTGCGGGTTACAAGACGTCTATGGGCTTCCCCTCGGCTGTAGATCCGCGGCCTATGAACCGGCTTGACAGCCTTCTTGAACTGCTGAGCGACGGAGAATGGCACAGAATCGCTGATTTGTCAGCAAGACTCAGGTTGCCCGAGCCGAGACTCAAGACGATACTTCTATTTTTATCAGAGCACGGCTTCGTCCAATATCGAGAATCCGAGGGTTCCGTCAAGATACAGTCCGAACTGAAAGCGCTCATGGAAATGTAAGGAACGCATTCCTGTTTCCGAACCCTTCTACTCGGAACTGATGAATTCATCCCTTCGCAATAGTAACCGCCACCGCGTGGGAGGTGTCTAGGCGTCCGACCGTGAATGCGTCTATCGAGGATCTTCGCTGTTTTCGCTAGAGCTCTAGCGCGGGGTTGCGACGATAATTGCGCGTATAGTAGTCTATTCTAGACGTTGGTCTGAGACCCGTCTTGTACGAGGTCTGGTAAGGGTAGCACTCACAAATCTCCCGACAGTCCCAGCAACAATCAACGATAGTATTGCAATGGCTGCCACCAAGCCGTATGTCGAAGCCAACAACGCTCCATCAGACTCTCCCTGTGGTCTTGCGAGTATCGCTGTCTGTCCCGGGAGTATTGTCTCGTTTCCGAACATTAGTTGGAGCCCTGCAACCGGATTCTGAGTCCAGAAGATACCTAGAACATACTTGGAAGCCGTGACCTGGCCGGTCTTGGGGAAGCTTCCGATATAGACTGTGGAGGAAGTTGCCTGGGTTGTGTAGAGCTGGGTCTTCCCACTCCAACTACCAGGCACACCGGAGTACTGGTAGATCTGGTTGGTCGTATAGTTGTAGTAGACCACGTACCACTTTCCCTGCAGGGAGTCGTAGCTGGCCGTCCATCTGGTATTAGTACCGGTATCAGCAATACCAATCGTCTGTGGAGTGCCCCAGCTGGTTGTTCGGGATACAAACTGCAGCTTCTGACTCGTCCTCTCCTGATAGATCGCGTAGACGGTGCTGTTACCCGTGCTGAATCCGAAAGCATACTGCTGCACGTAAGTGCCGGAGGGAGTAACGGCAACTTGCGACCCCCAAGTGCCGCTGCTCCAGATCCTACCAGAGAGACCTCCCCAGTAGGGCCAGTATAGAATGTACATCTGACCAGAGGGAAGCGGTACGAGAGAGAAACGCCAGTTGTCCCTCGATGTTGTAAGAAGCGTCTCTTGCTGCCATGTCGAATAATCCTGACCGTTTGAGTGTATGACGAAGGGGAGAGCCGATCCTCCGTCAGGCGTGACTCCCGACGTAGAGTTCCGGTAAGCCACGAAGACCTGCCCGGTCGTGCTTACCCCCAACGACAGCGAGTACCAGACGACCCCGGAAGTGGCGGGCTTGACCGTAGTCTCAGCCTGCCAGGCGATGGTACCGTCGGGATGGAGTGCTCCCACCCTAAACATTAGGGCTTGTCCAGCCGACGTATCAATACCATTGTATCGAACATAGAAGACATGCGTCCCGTTTGTTACCACTGAGGGCGTCGCTCCGCTGACGACACCAACATTGTAGGAGGTCCAGCTTGCACCGTTCGTGCTTGTTGCATAGTAGAGGCAGTTGGTGGTAGTTCCTGAGCAACTACCGGTGCTGAGATAGAAGACCCAGTCTCTCCCTTGGGCGTAGAAGCCGCTGCCGTCCCACGGATAGACAAAGGGCTGTATGTTCAAGCTCGGAGTCGCTACGAGGCTGGATGGAGAGACACACGGGCTTGGACAAGAAGAACTGACCGCGAACGTGACAGTGGTGGAGTGTGCTAACGTTCCACTCGTACCGGTTACGGTTGCTAGATAATTGCCGGCTGTGCCACTACTGCAGGACAGAGTTGACGTTCCAGAACCGCCAGTAATCGACGTTGGGGAGACGGTGCACGAAAGATTGGTCGAGTTGGTTGTAACTCCAAGGGAAACCGTACCGCCGAAGCCGTTCACTGGGGCGATGGTTATGGTTGAAGTACCGGCATTGTTGACATTTACAGTCACACCTGTTGGGCTCGCGGTTATCGTAAAGTCTTGCGATGCAGTTGTGAAGGTATAGCCGTTCCAGTTTGTGTCTAACTCTGCAAATTGGAATCCTTCAGTTCCGATCTCTACTCCTTTGAGAGTACAGGTTGTTGATGTGGGCAGGCTCCACGCTGCAAGATCGGCTTGACATTGATGATTGACGTCGGCTGTAAGGGTGCCGGTCTGACCGGGGTCTATGATCGCAGTAACATTCGCCCAGCCAAGCGCTTGAGACGTGTAGGTCTCAGTCGTTCCAACTGCGATATCGTTTCCACCGTAGTGTTCGACACGGCTCTGAGTGTCGAGCCAGCATTTTCCGTCAGTGCCCAGACCGCCGGAGGGACAGTTTGAGGGTGGGAGCGAGGGCAGCTGGTAGTACAGAGCGATGAGGAGGTGATAGCGTGAGCTGGAAGTCACTGAAGTGCTGGTGAGGAAACCAACCGGGCTTGAAACTAAAGTGAGATCGGCAGGAAGCGCAGTGCCCGCGGGCGAACCTCCCCAAGGAAAACTACCTCTCTGCGTAGTGCAGTATGCGTAGTTGTTGTCGTTCCCTCCCGGCGATTGTTCACGCAACTGCAAGACTCCATTCACGATGGTCTCAGTGCCGGTTCCAGCCCCAGCGCAGTTGTCAATGTACCAATTGGTTGTGTCAAAATTCCCTGGCGAAGTGACGGCCACCGTCACGTCGGTCGAATGAGTCAGAGTTCCACTTGTACCGGTCACGGTCGCTATGTAACTAGCGGCTATGTTGCTGCTACAGGAGAGCGTGGACGTACCAGAACCACCAGAGATGCTAGTCGGACTGAGGCTACAGACAAGGTTAGGCGAGCTTGTGGTGACAGCTAGAGTAACAGTTCCGGTAAACCCGCTGAGAGAAGTCACACTTATCGTTGAAGATCCGGCTACGCCTGTTTGTGTTGTGACCGACTGTGGACTTGCCGAGATCCTGAAATCGGGGGTCCCATTGAAGATGCTTGAGGAAATGTCTGTGGAACTACAGTCTTGGGAGAGACATGCTAGTCCAAGATTGTTCTCGATCGTGCGTAGAGTTTGAAAGTCGTTGTATTGAGTACTTGTTATGACATTGTTCGGTATCACATTGGCGTTCGGTCCATAGTAGATTTCCGCCTTGTCGTTATTGCTGAAGGGTCCGCACGGGCTACAGCCACTGAGAGATTCATCCCACCAAACTATCAGCAGGGTCTTATCGCTCGCTGTAGTGAAGAGACTTGTCGACAGCAAAGAACCGGATGCAGGACTAGTGATGCTACCGGAGCCCACAAGGAAAGACTGAAGCCATGAGTCACCCGTGCTCACGCTACTACTGTGCATATTGTTGGTGTCGTCGGGGGTGAGGAAGATGTATTTCGGCGGGGTGGCCGAGTTGAAAGTATTGAGAACCTGTGAGTTTAGAACTCCACCGTTAACGAAGGCGCCTGAGAGTGTTGCGCATTGAGAGTTCTGGTAGGTATTGGCATACTGCAAGCACGGGAAGTGGTCTTGTTGCCTCCCACAATTGTTCTCGCAGTACCCCTGCCAACCTGTAGGTGCGAGACTCGGATTGAAAATGTTGTTTTGGCTGACGTAGCCTCCACTGCATGGGACCGTACCCCCGCAGTCTTGCTCGTTGTAGCCATTACCTGAAGTAAACGCTGTGTAGCACTCGGCAGAACATCCACTTGTGTAGGTTGGCCACCCATAGCTGTTCAAGTCAAGCACGGTTGAATGCGGTATCAGACTTGAAATGAAGTGGTCATTGGGAGTTCCGCTTCCGGTGCCAATTATTGCATCGTAGGGCTCATTTTCCATAGCGATGACAACGAGATGGTTGAAATTCTGGTTCGGGGCATGAACTGAAGGTAAGTTGAATGTTGCAAAAACACTGAGAAGCATTGTTGCAATCATAAGGATCGCGAATTTTCTCCCCGTTGGCCAGATCGCAATGCCCGCCAAGTTGATCTGCTTCTGCGTTGTCGTTGTAGCTCTTAACTGGGCCAGTAATTGTGATCTAGAACAGAGTTACAGGCTTCAGGTATCTTATCTAGTCGTCTTGTAGTCTGGTTGCTAGTTCCTGTTCCATTCATGAGGGTTGGCCTCTAGTTATTTGCGCCCCAGTCGCTCCGCTGACAGAGCCTTCCTAGGAAGCTTCAGTATCAGACGTTCAACCGTATCCTCGACTATCTCGAAAGCTCCAACAAGATCGTCCTGGACAAGGGCGGGATCGTCTGGACCTTCCCCAGCAATCCGAGACTACGAAGACTACTCAAGAGTAGCGTCCGGGTCTGTTAGCGTTCCTAGGAATACCTGGAATGGCTACTCGTAGACTCTCGTCTGTGAGCCACCGTCAACAGGATGATCCTCTTCGCGAACTCATCTACCCAGTAAATGACGCGATAGTCGCCAAGTCGAAGACTGAAGCTCCCCTCGAACTCTCCGCGGAGTCTTTTTCCGGAGTAAGGCTGGGTCTCCAGCAGCCGGACCTCCTTGTCAACGCGCCGTTTGAGGTCAGAAGCCAGTTTCCTGAAGCCCTTCTCGAACCTTCGGGTCGTCTCTAGCCTATAGCTCATGGGAGCTACGGAGCTCTTTCACAAAGTCCCGGTAGGGTCTAACTCTACCGCTCTTCATGTCTCTCAATCCTTCCTTCAAGGCTTTTGATGTGCGAGGATCGCTGGACACTTCGAGAGTCTCAAGAATCTCGTCTAACAGCTCTCGCGTGTGAACCAAGAGCTCGACGTCCTGCTTCCTCAGTATGGTGGCCAATTCAGGTAACAAGACATAGGATCGACGTATTAGGGCTTTTGATTCTCGTAGATTGATTGCTAGTTCTTGTTGCATTCGTGAGGGGTTGGCGTGTAGGTGTTCGCGCCAGTCGCTCCGCTGACCTGACATCTGTAGGGTTGAGCATCGAAGAGCTATTGCTCAGACACGAGAACGAAACTGGCCTGACCGATCCAGTCCGTTCATTGTCAGCATCGTCTCTAGACTAAGAGCAACAACACTCCATCCATGGAGCCATGGAGGCTGCAAGACCCGCAGTGAAGAACTGGTCAGTAATGGAAGAGGTCGTCAGCCTCTTCCTCACCATCGACTGGTTCGCTCTCAGTCGCCTCCCTCAAGGTCTGTTGTCATCTCTGCGGAAGCTTTACGTGTACGCTACATGCACTGTTACATGCGAGGAACATGGAACGCAAGGTTGCCCAGACCGAGCTGGAGCCGAGCGAGTATCAGACGCTTGCCAAGACGGCTGAAAAGAAAGGATTGACCATTAAGGAGGCTCTGAGGCAGGCTGCGCGATTGTGGGTCCACGAAGAATCTGGAATAGATTCCAACGATCCCATTTTCGACATCGCGCTGGGCAGGCGAAAGGCGAGGGACTGGGGCAAGGGGACAGAAAACGCGTCCAAAGAAGTAGACGAGACACTATACAAGTGAGCCCTAGCTGAGGCTCTTCATCGATACTGGACCGCTCTCAGCGTTTTACAAAAGCGCGACAGAGACCATCCATCCACCGTCGATACCTTCCGAAAAATTGCGAGACAAGACACAGGTTACAGAAGCCTCTACACCTCAGACTATGTCATGGACGAGGCCGTCACGCTCTTGAGGGCGAGAACACGAAACCACAAGCTCTCAGTACGACTGGGAACAGACATCCTCGCATCGAAAACAGTAATCCTCCTCAAAACCGACGACGAAGCGCTGACGGGATCCTGGGAACTCTACAAGCAGAGATCAGACGTGGCCCTCAGCTTCACGGATTCTACGATTGCTTTCTTGGCGAAGAAACATTTCATCTCTGACATTTTCTCTTACGACGCAGACTTCGGAGCCCTAGGCTTTCATGTCCTCAACCGGCTATCACACAGCTGACCCGACGTCTAGTGGTTTCTTGAGCTTAATCGTGCTATTGCTTCTCGCTGCGCCTCTTCCAGGACACTGTCCAGGATCTTCTGGGCGTTGCGAATCTTGGCCGATTTGAGGTGGAAGACTATGGTGGCGTCATCGAAGTGCAATCTGAGCATCTGACGCACAAGGTCACGGACGGTCTCGCTCAATCCTTGCCAGTCTCGGTACCTCTCCGTTTTGACGCTTCAACCTGCCGTTACCGCCGAGGCTGTTTATGCTGATTAGCCTGAGGGTGCTAAGGAAAACGGCCAGAAAACAATCTAGGATTCTATGTCGATGATGATATCTGCTGGATGGCAGAGAGACGCGAAGGGGTTGTTGACCGAACCCTGTTAAGTTCCTGCTAGCAATCAGAGCCCGGAAGAAGAGGTATGCGTGCCAGTCTCGCGATGCACAAGTTGCTTTCGCGGGGAATTCCTAGGTTCTTGGGATATTGGGTGTGCGGTATGATTCGCCCATCGATGAGCTATGTTTCGGGTTTCGTGTGTGTTAGCACTCGATAAATACAACATCTGGGCCGTTTCTGGCCTTGTTATGACAGAGCCTGTTCTCGTCTCACCGAAGCTGATTTACGTTCAGCGCGTCATCGAGACTCCTGACATCGAGCTCTTCGACCTTTCGAGGGATGGCAAGACTGCGCTTGCGCTCTCCAACAGGACCGGGTCCTACCAGCTAGCAGCCTTGGATGTGAGAGGAGGCCGATTACGCCCCGTCTCTCACGGAAAGGAACGAGTAGCCTGGGCTCGCATCTCGAACGACTCGGAATCTGTCTGCTTCTCCAGAGATTTTGGCGGAAGAGAGGAACATCAGCTCTTCACAGTTCCCCTAGAAGAAGGCGAGGAAGAAGAACAGCTCACAAGGCTACCCTCGACCCGCGCTTTCAACTTCAACTGGTCAAACGCCGATGATAGGATCGCCCTCGCAGGAGCAACCCAAGAAGCTTGCAGCGTCTGGACCATCGACTCCAGCAACGGTCAGCACACGCAGATCTACCAGAACAGACAGGAGCTCTTCAACCCCGAATGGTCGAAGGATGATTCAAGAATCTGTGTCTGCGCCAAGACTACAGAACACCCCACAGCGCTAGAACTTGTATTCCTATCCCCAGAAAGAGAACATGAGCCTGTAATATACACGCCCAAGCCGGACTCGGAGAACACAAACAGCGGATGGCACCCTTCTGAGCCCTGGATACTATTCAAGACGGACGCGAGAGGACGATACGAACTCGCAGTCTACAAAACAGACACCCACGAACTCAGCTACCTCAACGGCGCAGAACTCGGCCTCGACTTCCCAGTCTTCGCATGGATGCCCGACGGCAGATCCATCTACTACCTCGCCACGAACAACGGAAGAACCCGGCTCTACATCGAACCGATCGACGCATCCGAAGCCCCTAGAGAGATTCCCTTACCGGAAGGCTACCACGCTGGCTTCTTCGGCACTTCGGTGAAAGTAGCCAAGTCAGGCGAGTATTTCGTCTTCTCCTGGTCCTCCCTCTCCAGCCCGCCCACCCTGTCCAGATACGATCTGAAGAGTGGAAGAGTGGAGACGCTGAACGAACATTTCTCAGACCTGCCACTCGGTAGAGCTGAGCCCGTTGTCTACGGATCCTTCGACGGTCGACCCATACATGGATGGTTCCTCAAACCCGTAAAACAGGAGGGAGGGAGACCCTGCGTCCTCTGGATCCACGGAGGCCCCGCCTGGGAAGTTGCAGACGTCTGGAACCCTGCCATCCAATCCTTCCTAGTCGCAGGATACACGCTCTTCGCGCCAAACATACGCGGGAGCACCGGTTATGGCGTCGAGTTCCAGAACCTCAACATACGTGATTGCGGGGGCGCAGATCTCAGAGACGTTGAGGAAGCCGCGAAATACATCAAGACCCGAGCAGACGTGGACCCGTCGAAGATCGCTCTAGTAGGAGCAAGCTATGGTGGCTTCATGACATTCCTCGCCACCACAAAAATACCCGACTACTGGGCTGCTAGCGCAGCGGTTGTCGGCATCACAGACTGGAAGGAAATGTACGAGCTATCCGACGCTGCCTTCAAGAGTTTCATCGAGAGATACTTTGGAAAACCGGAAGAGAACCCGGGACTCTACTACGACCGGTCTGCGATAAACTTCGCCCAGAACGTGAAGGCTCCATTGCTCATATGGCATAGAGGCAACGACTCACGATGCCCATTGGCTCCAGTCCAGAAGTACGCTGATAGACTCCGTGAATTGGGAAAAGACTTTGAGATGAATGTCATCTGGGATGAAGGACACGGATTCCAGAAGACAGGGAACCTGGTCCTCCAGTACAAAGCGATCATCGAATTTCTGGACAAGAAGATAGGTACCTCAAACTAATAGAACTGGGCCCCTGTCAAAGAGCACCACGGTCGACAATCTAGGTTCCGCTAGAAAGCGTGAGCCCGAACCGATGCGACACCTACGCGAACTATCGCTGATCGATTCGTGTTGTAGTTTGGTTCTTAGGTCCCGTCCCATCCGTATGGGATTGAGGTGTTGGTCGTCCACGAAAGATTCAGGAATTCTCCTTTTTTCGGCCGGCTACTTGCTGGTTACCGTGATGGTTGCCGTGTTAGAGTGGATTGTGGTTCCACTGGTTCCTGTAATCGTAAGCGTGTAGGTCCCGCTGTTTGTGGATCGTGTTGTGGCAATGGTTAGGCTGGCTGTGCCTGTAGGGCTTGCGGCTGTCAAGGTTACGGTGTTGATAGGTGAGAGTGCTGGGGGATGCTTGTTGACAGGTTGGATTGTTGCAGATAGGTTGACGGCGCCTGTGAATGCGCTCACGGCCGATACTGTTATCGTGAGTGTTATCGTGGAGCCTTTGGCTATTACGACCGATGCTGGGCTGACGGCGAGCTGGAAGTCAGGCGCCTGGATCGTGATGATCTTTGACGCGACGGGTGTGGTCTGGTACGTGCTCTGATAGTGGATGACTCCGGTGATGATATACGACCCGGGCGGGACTGGCTGTCCTTGCTGATTCACCTGTTTCCAATCCAGCCTTCCGACCGTCAACGTCTGGCCGGGCTGGATAGTGATGACGGTTATGACCTGGACGCAGAGTGCGGAGGGGGGCGGCACGTTTGTGTAGACTAGGCTGCCGGTGGAGTCGGTGATCTGGAACTGGAAGCCGCTGCAGGCATCTGTGAAGATGAATGCTGCGGGCTGAGTTCCCTGGTTTGTCGCGTTAAGCTTAGCATGCACAGTGTCGCTCGGGGCGTACGTGTCCTTGTCAGTTATCACTCCATAGAAGACGTTCGGTTTTGACTGTCCTACCGTGAGGGTCTTGGACACGGAAGGGTCGCCATATGAAGTGAGTAATGTGAGGACGATCCTGTAGCTGGACTCTGTCGAGTAGGAGTGAGTAATTATCGCTCCCGTTCCGCTGGTCCCGTCTCCGAAGCTCCAGTCGTAATTCTTGATCGGACTAGTAGAGTTGTAGGATATGCTGTCTGACGCGTTGAACGTTATCTGCTGGCCAACAACTGGACTTGTCGGCTGGAAGCCATAGCGTGGGACCGTCTCAAAAAGAACCAACTGACTAGTCGTATCTTTCAGGCCCGCCGAGTCCTGCACCGTCAGAGTTACCTGCCATTTAGCCAGTGCACCTCCGTAGAGATGACTCGTCATCGGGCCACTCGTCTTAACCGGGGGCGAGCCGTCGCCAAAGTCCCAGACGTACGAAACGATAGAAGTGCTGCTCGTGCTCCAGTTGCCGTTGAAGGAGACCAAGTCGCCGGGTGGGACGCAGGCAATGCACGACTCGTATGTGAAGGCTGCGAGGGGGTTGGAAGCTCCGTTTGTCTTGACGGGCAGCCCTACGGCTGAGAAGAGTACTGAGATAATGAGTATGATCGCAAGATTTCTCAGAGGAAGACTCGCATTCATTCCTTGTCGGTACTTGTGGCCGGGATATCTTAGCTTTTCGGAAACCCGTGTTGATAGACTTCAGCTATTTTGAGCAGGATGACAGTTCAAGCAGCCGCAAGGGTTCTGGCGAATGAAGCTTTTACGTTTCGTCGAGAGTATGACTGAGCCGTGACCCAAACCTTGGCTCCGCATCAAGGGTCGAGCCAGACGCCGTCTGACCAACTCCGAGAGCTGCTGTTGAAGCTGCCTGGTGTCATGACGGGGACGAGGTTTGGTGGGGAAGCATTCTTTTTCCGGAAGAGATTCTTCTGCCACTTTCACCCGACAAGAGACCATGTCTTTCTCGAAACATTCGTCTGGAACAATGTTGACGCCATCGTCAGGGAAGTGCCTGGAACGATTCCTCATCCGGAGTACGGAGGCTATGGCTGGGTCAGACTTCCAATCGATTCAGAGGACGCAGTTTCTATGGGGCGGCAGCTTATTGAAACAACCTACAGATATCTGCGAACGACAAAGAGAATATCCATCTCCAGAGAAGAATTCCGGGCGGAAACACTTGGTCTCCTCAGCACAAAGCTACCGGAAATTCGGGTCAAGGTCAAGGAGTCGAAAAAGAGAAAACAGATAGTTGTTGAAGCATTGGGAGTGTCAGATTACGAAAAAGCCGACGAGCTACTCAAGAAAGCTATCAGAATACTCAAGGGACCCTAGTAACAAGCTTCTAGGCGGGAGTTGAAGTGTCGGCTGTGAAGCCTCGGCCCTTCATGCGCTTCTCCATTTCTTCGGAGGACACCTCTTCGACGCGGCTGGCAATCCACCAAATGTTTCCGGTCGGATCCTTCACCGCGGCGGTACGGTCGCCGTAGAACTGCGTTGTGGGTTCTTGTTCAGAGGTTCCGCCAGCTTTCAAGCCTTGTCTGTAGGTCTCGTCCACATTCTCAACATAGACGTACAGCTGGCTCGGTATCGGATTGTATTGAGGGGTGGAATCGGCCATCATGACTATGGTGTTGCCAATCTTGATCTCGGCATGGCCTACATGGTCTTTCTTGTCGTTGATACGTGCCCTCTCTTCTGCGTGGAAAGTCTCTCTCAAGAAATCGATCAGTCTCGGTACTCCATCTACGATCAAGTACGGTGTGACGGTTCCGTAGTCTTGAGGAGTGGGGTTTGGTTTGCTAGTAACAGATTGCATGCTGTTCTATTGTGCCACCCTCATCGGTTTAAGAATTTCTGAGAGGAGTGTCAGTGGGCCCGCGGGACATTCCAAGCCTTTAACCGCAGCCTATCCTACAGCTTCGATTAGTTCGCGTTGAAATTCTGAGCTATGGGAGGGAGGATGAGATCTTGAAGAAAGGCGTTGAACAACTTCTCATGAAAATTTACGCTGGTCGCGCGGATATTCATCTTGACCTGTACCGATTGTCGAACCAGCACCGGCGCAAACACGGGCAGGATTGCGACATGTACCCTAGCGACCCGTTGCAGGCGCCTCTGTGGTCAGTGATCGCGTCTCTGACACACGCGCGACGAATACTAGAGGTCGGCTGTGGCCACGGGTACACCGCAGCCGTGATGGCTTCGGCGGCAGGACCCGATTGTCATGTAGACACAATTGAAGGGAATCCGCAGCATGCTATCCTAGCAGAGAAAGCATTCCAGGACCGAGATCTCTCCGAGCGCATCACTGTCATACGCGGGCGGGGACAAAATATCCTTCCTAGGCTGAAGGGCCGCTACGATGTTGTGTTTCTGGACGGTGACTGGCGGGAATATCCACGATACATACCGCATCTTCGCCGTCTCACGCGTCCGGGTAGCATTGTCGTAACCGCGAATCTCAACCCACTCTTTGGACGCTGGGACGGAAGATTGCCGGGCAAGCTGGCGATCCAGTCCTATTTGACACGGCTCGTAAGAGCTCCACACTTCCGGACATACATAGTTCCCGGCGAATGGCACTCAATCAGCGTGCGCGTCTAGCACTCAGAGAATCCCTGGTTGAATGGATAATTCGCTCCAATTAGATGTGTAGAAATCAAATCTGAGCTCCATTGCCTAGTGAACGAGCGTTAGAATCACAATAAGATAGATAGGGATTGTAGAGGCACCTTCGCAGATGCCGGATCCGATAATGCTGTTCGTCTCGCGCATCAGCCTCACGAAGAGAAGGCCTCCGACGAGGGCGACTAGGACCGCACCTACGAGTTGAGCAAAGTATTCGGGTTCAACGACTGAGAGAGCGAAAACGATCGTCGAAAGGAGGTTGGTGCTTCGCTTCGGAACGAAGGCGTCGTACCGTTGAAGGAAGAGCCCTCGATAAAGTAGTTCTTCCTTTGGCCCGTTGAGGAGAGCAACGATCGAGAGGTATGGGGCTAGGGAAAGTACGAAGGGAAGACCCACGCCTTTGATCCCGAACGAAGGCGCCAGTGCTTGTTCGATGACAAACGAGACAACTAGGAAGATAAGGAAAACTGGAACGGCGATGCCGAGGCCCAATCGCAGATTCCCCTTCTGGAGAAAGAGCGAGCCAAGGGTCCCACCATTTGCTAGGACTAGCAGGATCACTGGCGCGAACACTACAGAAGTGTCAATCACCTGGTAGAGAACGAGGCCATTAAGGGAAGAGAGAAGACCATTGACGGAAGAGCTGTCCAATACCAAGTGTCGAACCGAGATTACGAGAGCAAACACAAAGAAGGCGTACGTGATGCTTGAGAAGCGTCTGAGACGAGACGACCGATACATGAGGTAATATGCGAGGCCGAAGAAGACGGGCGCAACGACGCCCAAGGCATCCCCCAAGTTATCGGCAAGTAGGATTGTGCCACCGCCCGCGGCGAGGAATGCCAAGAAGAGACTACGACTGGACCTCCGTCCCTCTGGTTGGAGGCTCGAATGATTCGCCTGAGCCATACATACGCGGACATTCGGACTGAACTAATTACGATTATGCCCTGTTTCGTGCAGAGAACCCGCAGGACAAATTGCGATTCTGGAAATCACATAAGCAATCCCCAACAACGTCGAGAAAATTTCGACCGGGATAGTTGTTGAAACCGTTCCGAGGAATAGCACTAGCAATGGCGGGCGTTTCTATCGCCGTCTTTGACCTCTCGATTTCCATCACGGGGCAGACGATCGCTCAGGTGGGATCAACAAACTTCGGGCCAGGTGTCATCCTTGGAGCTTTTCTAGCTGCGATTGGAGCGGTCACTCCGTCGATATCAGTGCTTGTTTTGGAAGAGCCGCGGTAGCCGCCTCATATCACTAACCACGGGCTCTCGGCAAGCGAGGAAACTAGAGGAATAGCACAGAATTTGGTCCAGGCTATTCTCAGAAGCTTGCTCCGCAGTTGGGACACCTGACCGTCCCGCCCGGGAGGCTTGTGCCGCAGTTCGGGCAGTATTTTCTAAGCGAGGGGGCTGCGAGTGTTGGTTGGGACCCGATCGAGGAGGACCCGCTCTGCACTCGTCCTGATTTCTCCATCTGTGAAAGCGCACCATCCACCGTCACCTTCACGATGCTCGCGTAGACTCCGATAGTCGCGATGAAAACGGCGAGGAAGATTCCGAGGGAAAACGCGGCAAGGATGCCTATAGGATTCGACGCCACAGCGGTCGGATCACGAATGACTGCGGCAAGAGTCCCACCGGTGATTAGTACCGCTATGATTCCAGCGACGATCGCCCAGACAATCGTCCAGAGAAGTATGACGACTCCTCTGCCGAACGCAAAACCCCAACCGACCATGAGACATCTACCAATCTCCGCAGATACTTAAGAAAACAGTGACCCGGCATTTCCCGGTAATTGCTTGGACTGGTTCCTTAGCTACGAATTGTCGGTATTACGTTCCCACGGTGATGACCACATTTCCTCTCTTTTGCCCTGTGTCAACGTACCTATGAGCCTCGATAGTTTCTTCTAGCGGATAGCGTCGGTCGATTACAGATCTTATCTCTCCAGCCTCAATGAGCTCTTTGAGGAAAGTCAGATCCTCGGTCCTGTACGGCTCCATTCGGCCAATTACTTTCTTGCTGCTCCTTCTCGAGGTCCATGGCGCTCGAATCATCTGCGACAGCCCAGGGTTACCCAGGAGATAGATTCCTTTCTCCTTCAGGGATCTAATGCTGCGTGAGTAGGGACTCTTCCCTACCGTGTCAAAAATAACATCATACTTCTCTCCGTTCTCAGTGAAATCTTCTCGCGTATAATCAATCGCATGGTCCGCGCCAATCGAGCTCAGCGTGTCCAATTTCTCTATACTGTCTACGCCAGTTACTTCTGCCCCGTAATATTTGGCGAGCTGCACGGCAACGGTGCCTATGCTTCCACCGGCCCCATTGATCAGAACTTTGTGTCCGGTCTGAACGTTCGCTTTTCTAAGATATTGCAGTGCGTGAAGTCCACCGACAGGAACAGCCGCGGCCTCTTCATAGCTCATGTTGGCAGGTTTGATCGCGACCAGCCCTTTCTCAGGCAGACAATCGTACTCAGCATAAGCACCGAGACGAAGGCCGGTATTTGCAAATACCTGGTCTCCTTTCTTGAACAGCGTAACAGCGCTGCCTACTGATTCTATTTCCCCCGCCAGCTCTTGTCCCAGTATTTTCTTTCTCGGCGCTCGGATCCCGAATCCGATTCGCAGAAAGAGCTTCCACAATAGTGGTAGTTCGAGGCTTCGGAGTTCACAGTCTCCTTTTGTCACTGTTGCTGCGTGGACCCGTATGAGTACTTCATTGTCTTTGGGAATAGGTTTCTCGACATCTCTGAGCTGGAGAACTTCTGGAGGCCCGTATCTTGTGCATACGATCGCTTTCATTTTCAGTCTTAGCTAATTTCTGGCGAAAGGATGCTTTGCACGCTAACCTTGCCACTGCCACGCATACCAGACAGTCGGTACGTTTAACCCGAGTCCTACAAATATGAAAAATGTGTCATAGGCTGAAGGATACGTTGGCAGTCCGATGAGATTGAAGCCAAGAAATACTATGGCTGCGATTATGTTTGCCCAGCGATTCAACTGATAGCTCAGTGTCAAGGAGAGAAAGACCATGACGATCGGAACCGCCATCAGTATTGCAATTCCCAGCAACAGATTCTGGGTGACTGGTCTGCCTCCTATTTCGCCGGGTTTGAAGTCACCAGGGTAAATTCGGAGGACGTCACCTAACAGATAGGTCAGCATTACAGCTATCCATGACACTGAGAGAATTATTTTCACGTCTTCCATGATGCAGTCAACCAGTCAGAATTAGCGTCCATAGTTATGATTACTTTTCCGTGGGAAGCAAATCATGCCAGTCAGTTCTTATCCTCATTCCTAAGGCCTCACTAACTGGCGATAGATGGCACGGCCGGAGATTCTTGGAGAAAATCATCGAATCCTCGCCCGAGCCCTCGGCATTTGAGCCGAGAGGCCAAGGTCAACCTCGCCCCTAGAGATGAGCTCTACCGCGATGGCTCTCACCCCGACTCCATCAGAGACCAGCACCCTGCCTCTCAGGGATATTTCTGAATGACATCGTCTATCTTTAGAAGATTGATGGACAAGAGCGTGAAGTCGTTGCTTAGATTCTGCAGAGTGAAGGAGGTCAGTGGACCTGTGTAGTCGTTTGCCAGCTTCAGATAGTACAAGCAGATCGTTTGGTAGAGACTCGTAAAATTCGAGTTTCCAGTATTCGTCGCTGTCGCCTGGAAGTATCCTCTAGCTGTGGGAGTGCAGAGGGTCAGATTCTGGCCAAACACACTCGACGAAGCATTAGCTGCCTTGAACACCGAGTAGAGAGAGTCGAAGCCTGCCGTAGGCGATTTTGCTGACTTGTTCTGCGAATCAACAGCCAGCTTGCTGAGCACTAGTTGGAGATAGCCATAGTAGTTGACCTCCGTGCTCTTGATGCTCTCCTGTATCTTGTTGTAGTCAGGGTTCCCGTTGGAATATCCATCAGAGTAGCCTGAAGCGTAACCACCAGCGTGGCCCAGACTATAGCCTGCAACTCCGGCGACCACGACCGCCAAGACGACCAGAGCTCCGATCAGTGTCCGATTCTTGATCATACCTCTGAGCCTCGCCTCACTACCCGATCCCCGTAGCGGATTAGACATGCCTCCGCGTTGTCAAGTGGACCTTAACGAGGTTTCGCTCGCAGCCCACCCCGTCGCCCCTTTGGAGACATCCGCGAAGCTTGACATACCAGCTACAAGTTATTCACGATGTGAGCGTCCAGAGAACTCTCTCCCTCGAGTTCAGGGAGTTTCAGCCTAGCAACTACGCGAGGCTGGTTGAGATCTATAATGCGAATTATCCTGATTATCCTATCAGCATTGCCGAACGGCGTAGCCGCGATGAGAGTCTCGACAGGACAAAGTATATCCTAAGACGATTCGAGTGCCTCGACCTAGAACAAGACCGTATACTCGGCTTCGGCGAAGTCCTCAACCTACCCGACATGTTTCATCCTCGAAAGTTCATGGCCGGCATCCTCGTAGAGCCTGAGCAGCAGTGCAGAGGCATTGGACGAGCAATCTACAACCGACTAAACGATGAACTCGTTCATCTGAACGCGGTACTCGTCTGGACTATGAGTAAAGAGGATCTCCCGCGACGGATAGAGTTCTTTCGGAGAAGAGGATTCGTCGAGAAGAGCAAGAACTGGGAGTCTCGCTTAGACCTGACAACTGCCGACACAGGAAGATTTGCTGGATACGTTGAAAAAGCGTTGAAGGCAGGAATCAGCTTCACAACCCTGGCTGAAGAACAGCCTGACGGTCAAGACTCTTTGAGGAAGATCCACGAACTCGTCCAGCTTATCCAAGCGGACATGCCTCGCGAAACGGATTTCACGCCTCTAACATACGAGCAATGGGAAACGTTCTCGCTCAAGAACCCGCAACTGATCCCCGAAGGCTACTTCATCGCCAAAGACGGACCGAACTACGTAGGAATGAGCAACGTGCATCGAATCGACACGGAACTCGGTCTCCTCAACCAGGACGATACCGGAGTCAGACGTGAATATCGGGGGCGTGGCATTGCAACCGCGCTGAAGCTGAAGGTCATCAATTTCGGAAAGAAGAACGGTTACAGGACTTTGAGGACGTGGAACGATTCGAGCAATGCTCCGATGCTTGCTGTGAACACGAAGCTCGGGTTCAAGCGACAGGTAGGGTGGGTAATGATGGAGAAGATTCTCGGCTCAGAATCCGGCGCGTGAAGGAAATCTCTCGGCGCCGCGAGCCTTACGTAGGGCGGCTTCTCGTTCCCGATTCTTCGGCTTAGCGTTCGTTTCTAGCGAACGGAGAAAACTGGCCGACGCGTGTGCGATCTCGTCCACTGCAGCCGTAAATGAGCGTTCGTTTGTCTTTGACGGTTGGTTGAAGCCACTAATTTTTCTTACGAACTGCAGTGAAGCAGCTCGAATCTCTTCGTCGGTGGCAGGCGGATCAAAGTTGAATAAAGGTCGAATGTTTCTGCACATTTCTCAACACCTAGGAGTGCGCGTGGTTCTGCGGAATCTATTATAGAAAGCCTCCAACAGTAAAACGTATCTGCAATAGGGCGGTCCAGATAGGCCAAACAGAGTGATTTAGATGACCAGAGTTGTAGCTGACGACCTTCAAGACGACGAAGTCTCCTCCCTAGTGGAGTTCATGACTGCCACGTCCAGCGGCCAAATAATCCAGCATAAGAAAATCCTCCAAGTCTCTGGACTCACCAACAAGAAAATCAAGTTCCTACTCCGCAAATTTCTCTACTCAAGGCATCTAACTGGCTACGGGGTCCTCGACACAGCCGGAAACTTCGAGATACTACAAATCAAGCCGGAAGAGAAGCAGACAGAGCGGCACGAGACCCTAAGCCCAACAATGCCTTACTGGGAACCGTCGAGCCTCCTCCCTCACCCAGTCAAACCGTCCGATATGGTCGAGTGGCAGGGACAGCCACCCCCGAAGAGGTTACAGGGCAATAGAAAGTGACACCACCTGGCGGTGTAGTCATCTGGTCGTCAAGCGTTAACTAGTCTTCACTCGTACAACGCCAGCATGACGAACAGAGCAACAGCGGCTTTCGTATTCTCTGTTATAGGAGGAGCCTATCAGATGACATCGCTCTTCCTGGCTGTCGTAGTCGATCGCAGCACGTCGTTCTTCACCTATAATCTCGGATACGAGAGCCTATTCTTCACCAGTTTCATTGTAATCTGGAGCGCTAGCCATATTCTTGAGGAATGGAAGGGCCGCATAACATGGCCGTCTATAATACTCGGACTTGGAATCGCAAGCCTGTCGACCATCATACTATCCTACTATGGCCAAACCTCTCCCATATTCTCTGCGTCCAACGCGCCGAGTCTTGCAGCGATCTTAACTCTAATCAGTGGACCAGTGCTCATCATCTTCGGAGGCATTCTTGGTTTCTCGGCCGTGCGGCAGTACTCAAGAGAGCACGGCCGCGCAGTCATAGCCCGCGCATGATCAATGATTTGATCAATAAGCAACTGCCTAGCTACAGTACAAACGTCTCGGGCCAACGACTCTTGGACAGAAATCTATTTCAGCGTCCAGAACGAAATGGTGAATGGATACTATTGCACGGTCACGCTTTCGCCCAGACTCAAGCACAGCAGGCGACCTCAGGTCAGGCTGTGGGCTTCATGACGACGGGCGGCCTCCTGCTACTCGTCCCCCCTCAGCAAGTATTCTTTGACACGTGTCCGTCCTGTGGGAACCGCCAGCCTACAGGTGGAAAGTATTGCAGCCAATGTGGAATCCGGCTACACTGTCCTTCATGCGGGACACTTTCATGGGGAAAGAACTACTGCCATGAGTGTGGCCAATCGCTCAAACCCTAGCCCAAATTCGATAGCGTCACGTGTGTGTACTCATTCTGTGTATGTTCAGTTGTATACGTGATTCTCATATGCGACCATTGCCATACTACCCGTCAGCTGTCCCCCATGCTATTTGTCCCATGAGGGATAGTAGCGGAGAGGTGAACAGCCAAGTCAGCTGCGTAAAAACCGGAACCCTCAAACCTGACGAATAGACGAACTATTCGTCTATGGAAAAGTATGGTAGTGACTCTCGGATTTAACACTCGACGCAACGCCGGGAGCCACATCCTTTTTTCTCAGAATGCTATCCTAGGCGGCCATGTTTATCCACGAGCTTCTGAAGCGAGTTCGCAACCTTCTCCGCATCCGGCCTGCGCTCAGGATCCTTGTTCAGCATGTCCTTCAAAGTAGGAATTATCGCTGAGAACTTCTGATCAATCTTCGACAGGTCCGGGCTGAAAGACTCCCATGTGGACTCGAGATCGTTTGCGGCCTTGTTGGAGCTGGGATTGTTCGACAGATTATTCATCGCCTCGATGAGGGCATTGGAGTGGACTGGCGTCCGCGTCAGCATAGTGTACAAAGTTGCTCCGAGAGCGTAGACGTCCATACTCGGAGCCGCCTCATCTCCCAGCACCTGCTCTCCCGGCGCGTACTCCGAAGTGAACTGAACCACTTTTCCACCACTCTTGACCGCTGAGCCTAGGTCAGCCAGCTTGGGCACGAGCGACCCGGCGACCATCTGTTCAAGCATATCCTGTCCAGTCAATGGAGGCTTCGAAGTGAACAGAACATTCTGCGGTTTGACATCAAGATGGACGAATCCGGCTTTGTGGACCATGTCCAACGCCTGGGCCATCATCTGGCCCAGCATCACAACAATCCCGCCCCACTTCTCCGAATAGTACAACGGCTCATACGCTGGATCCTCGATCAGCTTCTTCGCCGTCCCGCCTTTCATGAAGTCCATCACAATCGCAGGTGGGCTCCGATAGTAGAGCGCGATATTCCCTTTGACGATCTCCTGAACGTTCAATCGATCCACCAGCACACCTCGTATCTGGACCACGTACTTGGACTGGCCAGACAACTCCAGCAACCGCGTAGCCTCGGACATTGTCTCGTTCAACGTCGTCGTCCCGGTAGTCGGCTCATTCACGCCTCTCACCCTACTGGTCGTCTTCAGGATCGGAATCTTCAACGCCATCTCAGTCGCCGCCTGCCCAAAAGTTGCACGGAGAACGTAGCCAGTCGCACCCGTCGCAACATGCTCGACCACCTTGTAGCCGTGGATCTCCTGGTTCACCCAGACTCTCGGATCCCACTTGTCGAGGCTCGGCAACCCAGTCTTCGGCAATGGAATAGACGGAGGGGGAGGAAGCGACACTACAGGCGGAGGACTAGGACGCTGAACGGGGACTGGCGGAGGAGCTGGACGTGAGACGGGAAGAGGATGCGACACTTGAAGAGCTGGACGTACGGCTGGCGGTGAAGGTGGATGGGTGACTGGTTGGGGCTGTACGCTGAACGAGAAGGATTCTTTAGAAGTCTGATGCGTCTTACTCGTTGCAACAATGTGGGCATTGTAGTTTCCCGGCCTTCCGGGCGCGTACGCCGCGTTGTATCTTCCAGCCGAAACATGGGAGAGCCGCAACTGGTCACGTTTACCAGCAGGCGTCTGAATGGACGCGTCGATCGTGGCCATGTCTCGCGGTTTACCCTCAGACTCGGTCGCTATCTTGATCGTCTCGACATGGCCTAACCGGATGGAGTGGTCTCCTGAGACCCTGATCTTTGGCGGAGCGACGGATGGAGTGGAGGTCTTCGCGGGTCCTAGGGACATTTTCGCGGGCGCAGGTGCACCGAGCATTCTGACCGCTAACCCAGACGCGACCATCCCAGCTACTGCCAGGATTGGCAGGAACCCTAGGGAAGAGAAGAAGATGTACGCGAGTTCTGGACTAGGAGATGTGATGTAGAGATAGCCGATCACTGCATTGTACGAGAAGAACGCTGGAGGCATTACGGCCATCGAGAATCTCTTGGTCTGCCAGAACTTGTCCAGAAAGAATAGAAGACCCATCTGGAGGGAGTTTGCCGCGAGGCCGAGCCCGATGAAGAACGACGCAGAGAAGAGGGAGGACCCAATCAGGTTCGAGCCAGTGCTTTTCGAGGCTCCAACAACCAGCCCTATGCCTGTCGCAAGGGTCGCCAGGACCATCTGCTTCGGAACCCTGTAGCGTTCCTTCCTCGAGAAGAGAATCGTCGACAGGAAGACCCCTGCAGCGGGTGGCATTGCAACGAAGAGGAAAGTGAATTGTCCCGATGATGAGATCTGGGAGGAGAAGGCTGAGTTCTGGAGAATGTAGGACAGCGTCAGGAGTGTGGCTGCGAAACCGAGAATGGACCGCATCAATCCAGTCTTGAGATCCAGAGCTGTAAGCAGGCCGAAGCTGATGACGGTCATGGCATAGGTCAGAGTATCCCCCTGAAATCCGAGCGCGAATAGGAATCCTAGGGGAAGTGAGAGGACTGTGACAAGTGATGGCGCGAAGAAGCCCGTAGGCGCTGGAAGACCGTGGTGCGGTTTAGCTAGGACGGACGCCTGGGGCTGTTTTCCTCCCACCGTAATCCACCATTATGCATCCGGCAATAGCTGTCAGAGAATCCTCTCTATCGTCTCTCGACGAGAGGGGCGAACCGCCACCCAAAACGAAAATGTCTCCAGTGACAGTGACCCTCGGTACTGTCAGAGATTAAACCGCGTCCATCAACCAATGACCAGTTGGTCCATGAAACTCCGTCATTCCAAGCCCGCCACCGATGAGGACGAAATAGAGACCGGAACCAGTACTGAGACATCCACCCCTCAGACAGCTGCAACCGGGAACTGGAAGTGCCCATCGTGCGGTGCTGAAAACGAGGATTACCGGACGTTCTGCGACGGCTGCGGAGACAAGAGACCTGGAGCCAAAGTCGCATCGAAAGGCATCGACATGGCCAGCCTACTCGGCTCCTCAGAATCATCCCCCGACACAACGTCCAAAGACGACACATCCTCCAGCTGGGAAGATTCGCCCAAGAAGGAGAAAGGCAAGAAGAGTAAGAAGAACAAGAAAGCGAAAGATGAAGACGACGAAGAGGCCGAACCGCTCAAAGCAGAACCTCTCGAGCCGGAAAAGATCGAACCGCCAGAGAGTATGACACCGAGCGACGATTTCGGATCCCAAAAGCCCTCGTTCGTATTAACAGGGCCATCGGCAGAGCCTGAACCTGATGACAGCCAGACAGCTGCACCATCACCGCCAAGCTTTCCATCCAGCTTCCAGTCGAGCTTCCAGCAGACACCCCCGTCAAGCCCAGCCCCATCTGGATCGCACTATTACCTGGTCTTCGTCAACACCCCAGCCTCATCCCTCATCAAGACCAAGGTCGGCATCGACTTCGACGACTTTCCCACCATCACCATCGGTAGAAGCCCCGAGAACGTGGTGGTAATTCCCGACCAGGAAGTATCGAGGAAACACGCCTCGCTCAGCTTCAGCGGCAACAAGCTCATGCTGAAGGACCTCGGAAGCCTCAACGGCACCTTCCTCTACGATGGCAAAGAGTTCCAGCGAGTCAGCGATAGTGTCGAAGTCAAGCCGAATAACGTTTTGAAGTTCGGCACAGGCACTATCGTGAAGCTCGTGAGTGAATGATTGAAGCCGCGGAGGCGCTCCGGGTGATCGGTGAAGCCCAGGCAGAACTCGCCGGACCCCTACTAAACCCGAGATATGAGGACAGAGTAATCTTCGTCGGAGACACACACGGGGCAATAGACGTGACACAGACGGTTATTGACAAATTCTTTGACGACGCAGACCTCATCGTATTCCTAGGCGACTATGTCGACAGGGGAAGCAAGAGCCTAGAGAACCTTGGACTCATCGCATCAACCCTCCTAGAAGATCCCCACCGCACGATAATGCTCCGAGGAAACCACGAGAGCCCGCTGACAAATCCCTACTACGGGTTCACCAATGAGGTGACAGAGAAACTTGGCGAGGGCAGCTACGAAAAATTCAAAGAATTCTTCCAAGCAATGCCCTACGCAGTCGTCGTAAACGACTACCTATGTCTCCATGGTGGAATTGCGAAGGGCATGGAGCACGTATCCGAGATCGCCTCGCTCCCCTGGCCGGACTTGAACCCTGACGATCCGACAGCCTTCCAGCTCTTATGGAATGATCCGAGAGACGTGATCGATGAGTTCGTTCCTAGCGTCCGAGGAAAAGGAGCCTACTACTACGGCACAGAAGCGACAAAGACATTCCTGGAAAACAACTCACTCAAAGGAATCATCCGCGGACACGAAGTCGTCGACGGATTCAGAGAAGACATGGGTGGCAGAGTCATAACCGTATTTTCCAGCAGATACCATGGTGGCAAGGCTGGGGTCCTCATCCTTGACAAGGGCAAGATGGAGAGAATAACAGTATGACACTATCAGTCAGAACCGAACTAAGCCACAGTTACTCCTACGACTCCAAGGTCGACGCTGTCTTCAAGATCACACTCGTCGCAGAGAAACAGGCCGAAGCAAAAGGCTTCCAGCACATCATCGTACTCGACACAAGCCACTCAATGGCAGGAAAGAAACTCGAACTCGCCAAGAAAGGCGCTCAGGAATACTGGAGCAGAATCCCCACCGGGAACAAGGTCTCATTCATCACATTCTCCGACTCCGTCCACACATACCCGGACACCAACCTCTCCACCACCCTCCCAGGAATCAAGGCAACAGGCATGACAGCACTCTACTCTGCACTCACAACCGCGTTCGACATGGCGGCGAAGAGCGGCGACTCAGGCTGGATCCTCCTCCTCACCGACGGCCACCCGACAGACGTGACGAAACCGGAACCCTACTCGGCATTGAAAACTCCACAAGGATTCAAGATGATCGAGTTCGGCATCGGAGAGGACTATCGCGAAGACATTCTCAAAGCCCTAGCTGACGCCTCCGGAGGAGTCCTCTACCACGTCACCGACGCCGACAAGCTACCCGTTGTTATGCAGGAGAACGCCGTAGCTCAAGTCGCTGGAAGAAACATTACGGTAGACTTTGAACCCTCGGACGTTCGGATCCTCAACTATCCTGGCCCCCCAGTCAAGATCAACGCCCTAGAAAACATTGCCAAAATCTGGGGCCAAGTAACTATGCCAGAGGGCTTCAAGGGTCAGCTACTAAACGTCCAGGTCTCCTACGGCGACGCGGTCGACGGGTCCAAGCAAACCATCAACTCATCTGCAAACATTCGACCGGCAAAAAATGATGAAGAGTACACTCAGGGAATACGCAACAGTCTCATGGCAGAGTTCGCCTACTACCAGGGACTTGAAGAGTACTACAAGCAGCTCTCCGCCGGAAAGTTCAAGGAGGCTACGAAGACAATGACGCAACTATCTTCTAACGCAGGACAGACCCGACGTGCAGACATCATCGAGTCCACGAAACGATTGTCAGAGCAGCATGAACAGACGCTACGGCTTGGAGGGGGCACCGAGAACACGAATCGACTGCTGAAGGAAGCAGCAAGCGAATCTACTAAGAGAACCCGCGGCAAGTAAATCACAGCCTTCTCGCGTGGGAAGCACCGCATTTCTTACGCATAGAGCCCTCAGCGCTAGCCACATGACTATCTGAGGCTGGTTTACACGTGACGCAAAACACGTCTACTGTGCGACATCCTACACGTCCACCTTATTTTTGCACCGCCAAGAGTATAGCCAGCGTTGCAGTCGAGAGAGATCCGACTGAGATCGAGAACGACCAAGTTCATCCAATCACTCGATTCGGACTCATTCTCTAAGCTCAGAAGGCTAGCTCGGGAAAGAGGAATCACGACTCAGGAACTCCTTAGGGCGGTAATCATCCCAGACTGGATGGAAAATGAAAGCTCAGACCCGGGTCCATATCTGTCACGGCCACGGCCCATCTGCAGGTTCCGTGAATACAGGCCGCGTATGACGAGCAGAACAACCTAGGCCTGGTTAGAGCGGGACTTCGATCATAAGCTTCTCCAACAATTCCTTGTACCGGTTCCGGATCGTAACTTCAGTCACATTGGCGATCTCCGCGATCTCCCGCTGAGTCTTTCGCTCATTCGTCAACACTGTCGCAATATAGGTGGATGCCGCGGCAATGCCCGCTGGACCCCGACCACTAGTCAGTTTCATCTGACGCGCAATCTCCAGAATCCGGATTGCGATCCCCTCTGCTTTGCCTGAGATCACTAGTCGGTTGGAGAACCGGGCAGCGTAGCTCCGGTTAGCTGAAGGAGGCACGAACATGCCGAGCTCGCGAAGCATGAACCTGTAGCTCCGGCCAATATCCTTCTTGTTCAACGTCGACACGGACGCAATCTCGTCTAGCGTCCTCGGAACACCGCACTGCCGACAGGACATGTAGATGGCCGCAGCGGTCACGTTGTGGATTGATCGGCCCCGAATCAGTCTCTTCTTGATCGCGCGTCGGTAAATCACAGAGGCTGTCTCTAGAATATTCTTCGGCAACGTTAGAGCCGCCGAAAGCTTACTCAGCTCGGAGAGTGCAACCGCAAGATTCCTCTCTGTCGCGTCGGAGACTCGGACCCGGCGCTGCCATTTCCGTAGCTTGTAGAGCTCGATGCGCTGGTCAGCGCTGACGCTCTTCGTCCCAGAGGGGCGATCCCTCCAGTCAATGATAGTTGATAGACCCTTATCATGAATGGTGAACGTCATTGGGGCGCCTGTACGAGCCCGTTTAGCCCGCTGCTCATCATCAAACGCGCGCCATTCAGGCCGAGAATCAGCAATCTTGTCAGTAACCACGAAACCGCAGGTCATGCAGACGACTTCGGCCGTATCATAGTCGCGGATGAGCTTCGAACCCTTACACTCAGGACATAATCGAGCAGAGCGAGGGCCCGTCGGAATTCTCGGTACCTGTTCCAGTGTCTCAGTCAAGTTTTCTTTTTGATGCTCCTAATCCTTCTCGACCTGGTAGAGAACCCGGCCGACGAGTGCACCATCAACATTCGCGACTGGCTTCACCGAGACGTATGGAGCCTTCGCTGGACCCAGAATATTGTTGACCACACCGACACTCCGAAGTTTGTAGTCGCAGACTTGTGCGCCGATTATTGGGACTGGATATTGTTCGAGTCGAAGGAGAAGATTGCCACTCTTTGACAGGTGCAGTACTTTGCCAAGCCGCCTCAATCCCGCACCTGGCACACTCCGGAACGCGATAAACTCCCGATCGGCTATTTAAACATTGATAAATCACGAAGTGTTCTAATCATCCCTGCAACTAGAGAATAGAGAACCAGGGCTAGTGGAGAATTGATCCGCGAAGTACAGCTCACCAACTTCATGAGCTACAAGAACGCAAGCATTCCACTAGAACCCGGCCTAAATCTTATCGTCGGACCCAACGGCGCAGGAAAATCCTCCATCCTCCTCGGAATATCAGTAGTACTTGGACAAGCATACACGGAGAGATCCAGAAAGCTCAGCGAACTAATCCGCTGGGGCGAAGACCAGGCGCGAATCTCCGTCCTGCTCGACAACGAATCAGAAAAAGGTCCAAGACCCTTCCCACAAGCGCGGAGCGATAAGATTCTACTCACCCGCATCCTCAAACGGTCGGGTGACTACCACTATCTTCTCAACAACAAACCCGTCTCTAGGACTAGCCTAATGGAAGGACTCTCCAAGATCGGACTCAACCCTGACAATATGCTTGTGATAATGCACCAGCTAATGGTTGGACGCTTCGGAACGGTGAGCCCAATCGAAAAGCTTCTGCTCCTCGAAGACGCGGTCGGATTCGGCGCGTACCGCAAAGAAGTCCTAGAGGCAAGCGACCGACTACAGAAGCTCACGACTGAACGAGAAACAATGTCCTCTGTCATCGAAGGGACGAGAGAGACCTACCTCCACTGGCAGAGAGAATACGAAAAATATGAGACGAAGAAGAAACTCGAACAACAGCTCAAGGATCTCCAGAGAGAACTAACTTGGCGCAGAATCCTTAGAAAAGAAGCGTCCCAGAAGCGGCTCCAGGACAGAATATCCTCTCTCCAGAGAAAATCGGAAGACGCTAAGGAAGAACTAGACTCGGCCCAAAAGGAACACCTCAAACTCTCCAGCGAACTTGATCGAGTAAGCCAAGAACTTGAAACATTCCGCGAAGAACACCTGAAACTCGAGCATAGTCGCGGATTCCGCTCAGGCTCGCTTGAATGGATAGCAAGATTCAGAGATCTAGTCACACCCGGGGCTGAGCAGAATGATCAACTAAGACAGACACTGGCGGAGCTGAATCAAGAGCATGAGAAAATATCCAATACCGCACAACTGGACGAGACAGAATACGCCCGGGTGCGCTCAAAGATCGCCGAACTGTCAGGACATCTTACGAAGAGCACGGATCTACTTGTTGAATCGAAGGTCAAGTCCGAAGTCAACAGCTTCAAGCTTTCAATGATGGCTCAAGAAGTTCAAGAGCTCCAAGTCCAACTAGGACTCGGCGAAGAAGAACTAGCACCAATAAGAACCCAGGCGCTCCAGCTCGGACCAGTCTTCGAGAATCCAAGAGACCTGCACGATGTGACCTTAGAGACGGCCGCAGTTCAGGAAAGGATTCGTCCGCTCGCGCACCTCTCAGCCGATGTGGAGAAGATGTTCAAGACATACGGCGACGTGTATGAAGATCTAAGGAAGAAGGCCGAGGTCGTAGAGCAAAACAGATCCGAGGTCTTGGGAGAGCTGCTAGGACGGTTTGACCGTTGGAAAACCGTCATGGGAAAACTTCTCGAAGACCTCTCAGCCCGGTACAGCAACCTGCTCGAAGAAGTTGGAGCCAGGGGAAGAATCGACCTCAAGTCCTCGAAGAACATCGAGAAAGCGGGCCTCGAACTCTACGCGGGCTTCAAGGGAAATGAACCGGTGTCCCTAGACAGCCTCGCCCCTAGTGGCGGAGAACGTACCGTCGCTCTGATCGCGTTCCTCCTGTCACTCCAACAGTTCATCTCATCGCCCTTCCGGGCAATTGATGAGTTCGACGTTCACATGGACCCTAAGAACCGAGAGACTGTTTCTCGACTCATCCACGCGGCCTCAAAGACGACGGACACGAGCCAGTACATTGCCATAACTCCGGGACAGTTATCCCTGCCCAGCGAAGACCAAGTCCACGTTGTCGTTGTGCAGAATGTCGAAGGCAGCTCGATCGTCAAGGAGTTGAAATAGACTCGGCGCAAAGAACCAGCAAGGCGTCTGGACGGAAGGAGCTGGAAGAGCTAATCCAGACCTGCAACTCTATCGAGAACCGTCAGTTCAATCCCTTCCTCCTCGATGTGTCTGAGGCGCTCAGAGTCATCAGACGGCACGCCGAGAACTGGAAGACCCTACAGGACAACCTTCTAGACATGAGAGCCATCACCAGCCTGGCGAGAGTAGTAGGTCTCCAGAGCGCCAACCTCAGATTCCAATCCAGCTCGCTGTTCGTCGATCCGGGCATGGTCAAGCAAAAGATTGGATCAATGTCAAGAGAACAACTAGCCGAACTCCTTCTACTATCATGGCATCCGGTTGTTGAGCTGGAACAGTTGACGGACGCGTCTACCAAGGAAGCCCTAGATTATTGGCAGCACATGCTATCCTTCTTCGAAAGACGCAAGAGACTTGCGACTGGACCCTTCGAAACCCCCGGCCCAATGGATTCGCCGGAGCTCGCCAGGATGAGGGTCCTTGAAGAGAAGGCGTTCACGAAGCGCTTAGACGAATTACGGATAGAGATGAAGGAGAAAGCTGGAGAGGAAGAGCGGATTGAATACTGGAGCTTCGTCAGAACCAGCAATTTTCCGCAGACGGTTCTCCGGGCTCAGATGGTCAGCTTTCTTATCAGTTACGGGATGGCTGTGCTAGAGAGGAAGAGAGAGAAGATGTTCTTGATACCACGTGACCCACCATTCGCGTCCCGGCAGGGATCACCGCTCAGCTATCCCATACCGATTACCAAGGAGGTTGTTACGTCACGGGCGAAGTAAAACAGGAACAAACCTACTATCCAGAGCGGGTCAAACGAGCCGCACACCTTCTCTTCTTCAAGAGAGGAAGAGTGCCTGGTGCCAGATCGTGGGAGCTGAAGACAGGCCTTGGCAAAGAGTATCTGAAAGTATTGACGCAACTTGACGTGAGCTTGAAGGATCTCGACCTGGAGGTCAAGAAGGTAGAGTCGCAGGTTCTCAGCGACTACAAGCCAGGACCTGATGGAGAGGAAGAGTCGAGATACTTCGTTAGGCTGAAAGGGACCCTGACACCTAGAGAGGCGAGGATGACAGGGTGGAGAATCGATAACCTAGCGGCGCTGGCAGCCTGCCTGTCACTGATCGTCTCCAAGCAGGGGAAGAGCGAGAGGAAGGAGCTTGAAGAGGTGATCGGACAGAAGGTGGGACGCTGGAGAGCGCTCACCCTAACCGACGCTTTCCTACGTTCTGGCTACTTAGAAGAGGACGAAGAAGGACTAGTCAAGCTTGGCTGGCGCACGAGAGCTGAGCTCGACCTTCAGAGTCTGATGATGCTTATCGCTGAATCAAAGCCCAAGGGAGTTATCGACCAGGAGTTCGCCGAGGCAACGGAAGTATCTCCCCCGGAAGAGGCTCCAAGGGACGTCGCGGGCGCGGACCTCGAAGAGGATCAGGCTTCGACAGACGCCTGAAGCTTTCCCAAGTATTTGGCTCCCTGCGGCGCAGACTTGGCGCAGTACTGGTCAAAGGGCAGAATCTTCTCGTCCCACTCTGATACTGTCTCAGGCTCGAACCTCAGCGTTCCATGATCCTCATGGGTAGTTCCCCAGACCAGCATGTATCTCCGATCGCCGTACCCACCTCCCGGCAAGCCTCTGATATGATTGAAGAGCACATTTACTCGCTTGCCGTCGAGCTTCGATGGTAGAGCCGGCTTTTGCAATACTATCTTCTTGTCAGGCAGTATCTTGAAATCGGTCGCGACGCTAAACGGGAATCCATCATCCCCGACGAGTGTTATGACTGCATAGCGGAAATTGCCGAGCCGTTGATAGTCCAGACTTTTCATCTTTCTAGGCTCCGAACACTTCGGGCGGCCGCGAAGTATCACCGTTCTTCCATGCGAGGATCTTCTTGGGCTCGACTTGGACGACGATCCGTTTCCAGAACCATCCGAACTTTTCTCGCTCCGTCAAGTAAGCGTCAATGTAAGGTTCCTTCTTGCGCCAGTAGGAGAGATACTTCTCCCATCCATGGTCGAGGTCAGAATCGTCAGCGTCGGCGACTCCTTGAACCAGCACAGCGTGTTTTCCGGCCTTCGACCCTTCGGGGTTTGAGAATAGAAGCGAGACCTTTGGATTCTGTTTCACATTCTCGGCCTTCTTCGAGAAGAGGATGCTGGAGGTTACTACAAATTTTCCAGAGTCTGGAAGGTAAAACGGCAACAGAGGTAATGTCACGGGCTTGCCAGACTTTACAGTCGTAAATTCGCAGACTAGGTAGCTGTCGAAGGTTTCGCGAATCCATGGCGGAACTTGAATCAAATTAGGTCTAAGTTGGTTCCGCCTTTGCTCGACGATTTAACGTTCATGTCTGGATACTTTCGCTGATATGGATGTCGCGGACTATTCCGGATGGAATAAAAGTGAAGCATAAATATGACGTATGTTATGTCCCACGACCGGATATAACATATGTCATATGCACATCCCGAAGTACTAGTCAGCACCGAATGGGCAGAAGAGCACCTCAACGACCCCAAAGTACGAATTGTTGAAGTGGACTACGATCCGACGGTAAACTACCAACTAGGACACATCCCGGGCGCAGTCCTTTTCGACTGGCGCAAAGACCTCAACGACCCACTACAAAGAGACATCTTATCCAAAGAACAGCTCGAGCAACTCTTCAGCAAGTCCGGAATCAGCAACGATACCAAGATAGCCCTCTACGGCGACTTCAACAACTGGTTCGCAGCCTACGCCTACTGGGACCTCCAATACTACGGCGTCAAAAACGCAGTACTCATCAATGGCGGACGTAAGAAGTGGATCGACGAGGACAAACCCCTAACCAGAGACATCCCCAAACACGCCCCAACCAATTTCCACGCATCCAATCCCGAAGAGAACATCAGAGTCTATCTCCGACAAGCACTCGATCTACACAACAAGCCTAACGTCAAGTTCGTCGATGTCAGAAGCCCCAAGGAGTTCAGCGGCGAAGTATTGGCACCCCCAGAATATCCAACCGAACATGCTCAGCGTGGCGGGCATATACCCGGCGCAGTCAACATACCTTGGAGCCAAGCTGTCAAAGAGGATGGCACCTTCAAACCCTACGAGGATATCAAGAAACTCTACGAAGCTCAAGGCGTGACCGGCGACAAGGACATCGTAGCCTACTGCCGCATCGGAGAACGATCTAGCTTCAGCTGGTTCGTCCTCAAATATCTGCTAGGCTACCCGAGAGTCCGGAACTACGACGGCTCATGGACAGAATGGGGCAACCTAGTCCGCAACCCGATAGAGAAACCCGCACCAGCAATCCCACAGACCCTCCCTGCATAGACGAACAATCTTCTCATCCCGCCGTCTCTTTCCCGGCGGGGCTTTTTTCTAGTGCACCTTCTTAACGATGAAATGGAACAGGTTTCCTTCCTTCCTCCAATCGACGAGGCTCTGCTCTGTCCTCTCCGACCAGGCCACCATTTCAACATAGGAGGTTGGATCGTCAGATATCAAATGGACTACCTCACCAAGCGGTATGGTGGCGAGCAAATCGTTCAATCGGACCAAGACTGCAGAACACTCGGTGCCGATCTCGGACATTTCATGATCCGGAAACGCCTTGAAGCAGCGCACGTGGAATTGCGCGATCTTCTGCGCTAGCGGAATCCTTGACTCCGTAGTCTTTGATAGAAGAATCCGTTCTAGGGGGAGATGAGCTGGCTTGAGTCTCGCAATCCAACCTTC
Organism: archaeon 13_1_40CM_2_52_13; assembly: GCA_001919285.1. Taxonomy (GTDB): domain Archaea; phylum Thermoproteota; class Bathyarchaeia; order 40CM-2-53-6; family 40CM-2-53-6; genus 40CM-2-53-6. Next base: position 1,865 of record MNHO01000011.1, on the reverse strand, counting down.
CTCATACGGCGAATCGTTGATGATCCTTGGCTGATCGGAGACCAAACCGTTCGTCTTTAGCAGGGTCCCGGAGATGGGCGATGGGATCGGACCCACAAACTTCTGGCTCTCAAGAGTTCCAAGACTCTGACCACGACGAATTTCAACTTCGCCCAATTTCAGTCTCGCTAGAGTTAGCTTGCCAGCTATCGCTGGCAGCACAGTGGTGACTCCCACGGTGACATTCCCATTCTCTTCAATGCGCAACCACGTGTTGTTGTCCAAATCGTATAGAAGATCGTCGGGGAAAACGCAATGATCTATCTCCAACCTGTTCTCGCCCTCGAACCACAGCCCTTGACACTCTAAGGTGATAATGGTTGCCGGTTAGTATTGGTTATTGGACTTGTTCCGGGGGTTCCGGAAAGTCTGCAGTAGATTGTTCGCTCGAACAAAGCTGTAAAAAATGCTGTTGCTAGTGGATACGTCAAATGCGTAAGCGCTCACGATTTGTCATCGCATTGGTGCTTACTCTCGCTGCTGTCATCATGCCTTACGGTGCTTTTCGAGAAGGGTTCCTACTAAACGTGGTAGATTTCGCAGTTCTGATGATTTCAGGATCGTCATTGCTCATGTTTGGGGCCGCGGGAGGCATAATTTGGAAGGCTATCACGGAAAAATCAGAGCAGGTTCCGGCTGACATGAAATCGCTACCCTTACCAGAGGTCGCGACTTCAACAAGTAAGACAGTCGAGTTATTAGAGTGTGGGATAGAGCCTGACAAACAAATCTTTCATCTTGGAGAGAGTCTTTGGTTCCGTATTCGCTTTAGGGGAACCCTTCGACATGGTTATCGGGCCGCTCAAGCAACATTCTCAAACGGGGACATTTTACCAATCTACGATGATAAGACACTTCGGGTTTCTATGGAAATGGAACGCTCAATCGCCGGGGTGAATTTGATGAAAAATGGCAGTGGGTAATTCCGAGAGAACGCAATCACATCGGGCATTGTAGGATACTGATTGCTGTCATTACGGAAATCAAGCCAATCGGGCTACTTATGCGGTTAAAGAGGTGGTGGCTTCTTTGGCAAAGCCCTCATCGAATTGATTTGGCCAAGCCAAAGAGAGAGGCAGTTGACGGAAAGTACCTGAAGATATAGCTGATTGAATAGATGGCAAGTCAACTTTTCAGAAAGCCATTCAATTTTCGTAGCAGTCGCGGGACCGCGAGAAGGTCATGCGGAGCTTGAAGAATGAGATACTCCAATTCTTCGAGGCTATCAGATATTCCACAACTACATCAGACCGCATGAAGGACTAGACGGACGGACCCCAGCCGAAGCCTGCGGAATTCAGATTGAAGGCGAAAACAAGTGGGAAACACTGATTCAGAACGCAAGTCTCAGCAATCGGAAATTTACAAGCGAGGAAACCAACAATTGAAACCGGAGACTTTACAGAACCATTCCGGGAAACCTATAATAGAGAATCCGGGAGTTCGAGCTATCTCTTCGAGAAGATAGGTAAGACCGTTGCCCCGATTCAAAAGCTCAGCAGACATTCTCAAAATCGTCTCCAACAAGGACCAAGTCCGCAACATCGGCATCATCGCACACGTAGACCATGGAAAGTGCGTAAGCGGAGACAGTCTGGTAACCCTATCCGACGGTCAGATCGAGGAGATCGCCCAGGTCTACTCGAAACTGAAGAGAACAGGGCCGGCCCCACTCCAAGTAGACTCCTTCAATCCCAACACTATGATGATCGAGGATCGGAACGTCTCCCAAGTCTGGAAACTTCACAGCGACAAGCTCGTCAAAGTAACCCTTCGAAACGGCTACTCGGTGGAGACAACCCCGGAACATCCCTTCTACTCACTCG
>MNHO01000072.1 GCA_001919285.1 archaeon 13_1_40CM_2_52_13 | reverse complement strand
AAGAGACTCATCCAACTCGCATATGAAAACGCGAAGGCCAGCATGGAAGCCCACAGAACAAGGAGACGCCAATCGGGAAGTTTGGCGACACAGTAATCGCCACCTCGTGAACTGGTGGCGAGAGTGAAGTTGATTACCCCCTACGGGAACGGGTCTGCCTCTATGTCAGAGAAGCTTCAGGGAAGAGAGTCGGGCCAGAATTGGGAAGGCTCAGCCGGCCAGGCAGCGCAGGCGGAATCAGGCAAAATCCAGCCAAAACAGCTTCTCATTCTGCTTGTCCTGAGTCTCTCTCTCGCAATAATCGTCATTGACGCTACGATAGTAATCGTGGCTCTACCTCAAATCCAACGAGACTTCAACATCACCCTAAAAGACCTGGAATGGATCACCTCTCTCTACGCGCTCATCTTCGGCTCATTCCTCCTATCATGGGGGAAACTGAGCGATGAGTACGGCAGAAAACTGATCTTCATGGCAGGAATCTCTACGTTCATAGTTGGATCCATTATCGATGGATTCTCACTCAATCTGTCCCAGATGCTTGTGGGTCGGGTCATACAGGGATTCGGAGCAGCAATGGCCTCACCCTCCACCCTATCGATCTTGACGACGACGTTTACTGGCAAATCCCGCAATGTAGCCTTCGGCATCTGGGGCGCAACCGCGGGAGCGGCAGCGGTTCTAGGGCCAGTCTTAGGTGGATACTTTACGACATACATTTCTTGGCGGTGGGCGTTCTTCATCAACATTCCAATAGGGATCGCGGCTCTCGCCGGAGCTGCGTTCGTTATCAAGGAGACCCGGTTCAAGGATCCAAAATATACAACTGACTATGCTGGGCTAGTCTTGATCACCGCCGGCTTGGCTAGTGTGCTATTCGGCCTTATCGAGGCCCAGACTTATGGTTGGGTTTTTCCTAGCCAAGAGTTCTCTGTCGACGGCTTCTCATGGCCGACCTCATACCCGATATCGCTTCCCCTCCTCTCGATAATAGTCGGGATCATTCTACTGGCCATATTCACTCTCTACGAGATTCGCCGTGCAAGGAAGGGAAGAGTGCCTCTCTTTGATTTCAGCCTGCTCAAGTACAAGGGCTTCCGGTATGGACTATTCACCGTAACGATCGTCGCCATGGGCGAGTTTGGAGCAGTCTTCATCATCTCAATATTCCTGCAGACTGTCAAGGGACTGTCCGCGATAGATGCGGGCCTCACATTCCTGCCGATGGCCATCTCAGTGTTCATCTTTGCCCCAATCGCCGGTATTCTAGCCACCCGGTTTGGACCCAAGTGGATTATCACCACCGGCATGGTTCTAGAAGCCACTGCCCTCTTCAGCATGTCCCAGATCGTCAGCATCTCCAACCCGGTATACTACCTCTACCCAATCCTTGTCATCTATGGCGCTGGAGTTGGACTGGCCATCAGCCAGGTTACAAGCACGGTCTTGATGAGTATACCCTGGCAGAAGGCGGGCGTAGGATCAGGGGCCAACAACACAGTCAGACAGATAGGGTCAGCCTTTGGAATCGCCGTAATAGGCGCTATACTGGTAGCTCAGATATCCGCCGTGGGACAGGCCGAGCTCGCAGCCAGTACGGTCAATTTTGGCCAGATGGGAATCGCCACCTTGAAGGCAGCCTTCAATTCGGGATTATCGGGAGGAATAGACCCATCACTCATCGCCAGCTTTGGTACCAATTGGCTTGCTGCGAGAGGTATCATCTTTGACGCGCTTACTCAGGGAACCCGTTGGGCTGCATTTACAGCAGGCATCTTCGTCTCGATGGGAGCTCTGAGCTCTCTCCTGATTCCCGACCCGAGGCCGAAACAACAGAACAAAGCGGCTCCAAAAGTCATGGTTGAGGAGTCTCAAGCAGTTGGAAAAACCCTTGGAGCAATCGTGATAGGTCAGTTCCTCGCGATACTCGGTCTGTCCGCAGCTCTGTCCTCAGAGTACCAGTCAAACCCGTTCATGCAACAATGGTTCTCCAGCTACGCCTGGCCCCTCGGCTATCTTCTAGGCAATTATCTCGGCTCCATGATGATCGGGATCATTGGAACGATCCTGATCTTATGGAGACTAGTCATACGCTAAGAGCTTAGAGAAGTGGAAGTATGAGAATTAGTCTGGCCTGGCAACTTCCGTCCAGGTGGATCCGCAGTAGCGACAGTCGTGATATCTGAAGGAGGAGACAAACTCAGGCCGTGTGTAGATGCACGGGCTTACCTCTCCGCAGATTGGGCAGAAGTGATCCGTTTCGTATAGCCTCTGAATGGGTTGCTCGGGGCTAGCGCACTTGACCCAGGGCGCGTTCGATGTGTTGCTTATAGACGGAAGCTGGATACGCCCCCACAATACTATCTTCGACACTGCCGTTCTCGAACAGCATTATTGTCGGGATGCTCATTATTTCATATCTGGACGCTACTTCCTGGTTGGCGTCGACGTCGACCTTGACGAACTTGACTTTGCCTGCGAACTCGTTCGAGAGGGCTTCAATCGTCGGAGCTATCGCATGACATGGTCCGCACCAGTCTGCGTAGAAATCTACGAGAACTGGGACGCTGGATTTGAGAACTTCGGTGTCGAACTCACCGTTGTTAAGGCGGATTACTTTTCCGTTAGTCGTTTCTTTGGTCATCATAGAATACAGCATGGGCCGGACAGGATATAAACATATTGATGAACATCTATATCATCATTCGGAACGATTATGGCTGAAGATATCCGAGAGATTGGATAGATGCATATCGAAACGTTAATAGTTTCGTTAAACCTAGTTGGTCTGTGATGAAGCTCGCTACCGAGGATTTCGATCGTATCAGCAAGGCCCTGGCTGACCCACAACGTTGTGCAATCCTGCAGAAACTTGCAATGACAGGGAAACTGAACTGCTCGGATGTCGGTGCTTTTTTCGACGTCTCGCAACCCACGGTTTCTCATCATCTGAAGGAACTTGCCACAGCTCACGTCGTCGAGAAAGAGAAGCAAGGCCAGTTCTGCTTCTATCACGTCAACAATGAGGTCCTTTCCGCGTACGTCTCGGAACTCCAGCGTCGATTGGGCTTGAACGCGATTCTAGCAGCGCCGCGCGCACGCTAAACAGAACATATAGACGTTCATCAATGCGTTTATATATTCAGAGTTCATTACTGATACCATGACTCAATATTCGGAACCGTGGTCATTACAAATAGTAGTAGCGAAGGAATTCCCAAGAAATTATCGCTCGTTCATCCATCGCGGGAAAAAGAACCGGAATGAACAGTCGAACCTCGAGAAAATATACTCTGAAGAAGTGGAGGTCGCCCGGCGACATCCTCATCCTGCTGACAAAACGGGATTCAGCTGACGGTCCAGACTAAAACTACGAGATCAATGTCTTCGGGCAAGCCACGCGGGTCAGAAGTCGTTTTGTCTCCCTGTATTCTGATCCGTTTTCGGCGATAGAAGGAAGACTTTGAAGGTGTCTAAGCGATGGTAGAGACAGGAAGCCCGGCACCTAGATTCCGACTCCAGACGAGCACTGGAGAGTACGTTAGCCTCGAAGATTTCCAAGGAAAGAAGAACGTCGTCGTCTACTTCTATCCGAAAGACTTCACGAAAGGATGCACAGCAGAGGCCTGCGAGTTCCGCGACTCATACGAGGAGTTCAAGAACCTCGGGGCTGAAGTCATCGGAATAAGCAACGATGACCAAAAGTCGCATGACGCCTTCGCGGCGCAACACAAGCTTCCCTTCATACTCCTGAGCGACCCAGACGGATCGGTTAGGAAGTCCTACGGCGTAAAGAAGACCTTCGGATTGGTCCCAGGGCGAGTAAGCTTCGTCATAGACAAGGGGTTAATCGTAAGACACGTCTTCTCGTCCCAGTCCAGGGCGACAGCGCACGTGGGCGAGGCGTTGGCCGTTTTGAAATCCTTGACTTAGTTGGAACTAGTTGTCCGGAGTGGAGCATGCTTGCTAAGGAAGATTCAACTCTACGGCCGCATCAAATCCTGCGTAATATTTCTTGACGTCAGTTGCCCCATGCTTCTTCCTGAACTTGTCGGCTACGGAGGCGACCCTCTTCGAGTCGCTAATCGTGTTGGCAGGAAGTTCGAGCGATATCTTCCCAGATGAAATCTTGATTCGTCTCGATTTCAAGACGTTCTTGTACCATTGATTCTTCGAGCCTCGGACAGGCATGAGAAAGAGGGTCTTTCCTTCCCGGACGAACCATACTGGCGTCAAGAATTCTCGTCCCGATTTCCTTCCGGTAACCGTGATCTGTAGTTCCACTGAAGAATCGAGAGCTTTCTGGATCTCTGAGCTGTTCATGAGAGATCATCCCATCTAGCATAATTTAGTCGTTGCTCAAGCGGATCATCGTCTCCAGATTTGTTGAGAGAAAGTCTTGCAGTCTCCTGATCGTGTCCAATCACTATGAATTGAAGGGGTTGGGTCCCTAAGGTCTATAGGCTAGTGACATTCCTATCCTAGTGCACGCTGATAGGAGGTGTACTAGGCCGATGAGTCGTAGTTCGTATGGCAGTCCTCGGACGATGCATAAAGTAGTCTGCTCTGACTGTGGCAAGGAGACGGAAGTCCCCTTCCAGCCCACAGAGGGAAGACCAGTCTACTGCCGGGACTGTTATCAAAAGCACCGCAGGTACTAGGAATCCCTAAACTAGGGGCCTAGTCCACCCCCTTTCTTTTTTATCGATGCCTAAGTTCTGGCTGGGCCTCGAGCTTGGCCAGATATCATTCTCATTAGCCGTTCCTACATCTTAAATCCCGAACACTCCTGAAAACGTCGGCCGATCGAAAGTGGCGGACCCTATCCTACTCGCCAACAATCTCTGGGTAATTATCAGTGGCCTACTCGTCTTCACCATGACGATCTCTGTAGGATTCTTGGAAATAGGAGAACTCGGTTCAGATCTAGAGATAAGTCTCCTGAAGACCATGCTGATCACTGGCTCAGCTCTGTTCTTCATGGCGCTAGTCGGATTCAATACCGCCTTCGCGCCAACAATCAACGGCGTCATAGGCAATCCCCTCTACACAGGACTGTTTCTAGGAGGCTCATCGATTAACGTTAGCGGCCTTCTAACCGGTGCCTGGTGGTCCCAGCAAAGCACAGGACTAACGATCGGGACATACTTCCTTTTCGAAACAGCATTTGCTTCAGTCACGCTCGCTCTTGTTGGAGTAATCGTATTGCGAAAAATGAAAATGCAAGCCTTCTTTGCATACTCCATCGTCTACTTCATCATCATCTGGAACCTGCCGGCAGCATGGATATGGAATCCGACTGGCTGGCTCGCCCAGATGGGCATGGCTGATTTTGCTGGAGGACTAGTAGTTCATGGAGCCGCTGGAGCAGCGGGCCTCGGAATTATCCTTCAGATCTGGCGAGAGGAGAAGAAGAGAGGGCTCGCAACCAGCCCGCAGGTACCGACCAAACTCAACTTGCCCTGGCTCACTTTGTCGATACTCCTTCTCTGGGTGGGATGGTTCGGCTTCAACCCGGGAAGCGTCCTCGCTTTCAACAATGAAGCAATGGTGGTCGTACTTACAACGTTCCTGGCCGCAGCTTCCGCCTTCCTCTCCGTGATGTTCTTCAGATATCAGATGACGAAGGAGATGCCAAGCCTGATCTACGCCGCTAACGGGGTCTTGATGGGCCTCATTGTCATAACGCCACTTGCCGGATTCGTTAGTCCTCTTAGCGCCGTCATCTTGGGACTGCTTGGCGGACCACTCTATTTGATCGGGGAGAAGTGGTTTGGAAAATTCAAATGGTTCACAGATCCCGTAGGATTGTTCCCAGGACACTTGCTGGGAGGAACATTCGGGGTCCTGATGATTCCATTCTTTGCTCAGAAAGCCTTCGTGTCAGCATTAGCGAGCCTCACATTCCAGAATGGAAGCTTGGTGCCCCCGTCACTGCCGGACGGGCTATTCTTCGGGGGCGGAGTCTCTGCGCTGAACCAACTCGGGATAGAGGCATACGGGATTATTGTGGTTATGATTAGCGTCTTCATCCTATCCTACGCGACCTCCTGGCTGATTTCAGTCGCGATGCATGGGATCACTAACAGTACAACCAAGAACTGACCCCCTGTTCAAGAAGTCAGCTGGTTCGTTCAGCCTCAATGATTACCATCCCGCCGAACAGGAACTCGTGAAGCCTCGCCGAACCGAATTTCTGTTCAGCCCAACGAGTGACGCTACGATTTTTCCCTAGCTTATGAAAAGTTGGAACAATCATTCGAAAGGGATTTTCCTTCGTTCGTCCGCTGATGAAGAATCTTGCAATCATCGGCATGATCACGGCGACATAGAGCGCAATCAGTTTTTGTCGGAACAGCCCGTCAGGTTTTCCGACATCGACTATCTCCAGCCGACCCCCTAGATCCACCACTCGGGCAAACTCTACCAGGGACAACGCTTTGTCGCGAACATCTCGATAAGAGAAACATGTCAGGACCCCGGAGAAGGCAGCGAGACGGAAGGGAAGGTTTTCCGCTACACCGAGCACCGGATGGAAGCGGGGTCCGAGCGCAGCCTTCGCGTGTTGCAGGAGGACTTGCGATGGATCGAGTCCAGCAATTTTCTCGAACCCATCTTCAAGCATCATTCTACTACCTGTCCCAGGGCCCGTGCCTGAGTCCAAGATCCAGTCCGTTCTGTATTTTTCCAGTCGACGGATTGCTCTCCGCCTGAGAGGTCCAGCGAGGCCCATCGAAATTATTTCGCTAATCGACTCGTAGAATGGAAGAGCGTGTTCGATCGCTCTAACCACAGCGTTCCACTCGTCTGTCGTGTGAGTCGAGGAGTGTCCCCGGATTGATTTCTATGGAATCCAGTCCTTAAATAGCCGGTCAGCGAAAACTAGTATTGGAAATCGCTAGTTCATCATCGAGGTTAGAATTTTGGACGTTGACGTATCCCCCAGCAGCATCGGCGTCTCCGAGGGACTTGACCGCAGCTTCAACTTCTCTGAAGTCTTTCAACTAGTCAAGAAATCTGTCAAGAGCAGTCTCGGAAAGAGACGAACAGGGTTGATGCTGGGTCTTGCTGATCTGCCAGAATATATTGGTGCCTTCCACCAGATGGGGTCAAATTTTATCGTCATGAACAGAAGCCTACTCGACCAGGTAACACACATCGCGAAGGATCGTCAAACCCTCAACGCCTACGTCTTCTACACTCTACTCCACGAATACCTGCACACTCTAGGTTATGTTGATGAGGGTGAGGTGCGACGGTTGACCCGTCAGATCTGCGCTAGGGTCCTAGGACTCGACCATCCGGCTACAAAGCTGGCCATAGATGGGCCGGCGGTTATGTTTCCCGAACTCACTTTCCAGCACCACGGAGAGCTCCGGTCTCGGAGACTTCCCAAGTTCGAGATCGTCCGCGAGTTCGAGAGAGAATACAAGAGCTACGTGGCGTAGTCGCGAGACACCCGCCCGATTTCTCCTCATAAAAATTTCAAGGCATTCTCGGCTGATGGGTAGCGCCAAGGCTCTATGCTGAGGCGGTAACTGGGCCGGACCAGCAATGGCTGGGGATGAGTTCTCTGAGTTTTGTGGCAATCATAGGTGGGTATTTCTTTGGCATGAACACGGTCATCGGACCGTTGCTGGAGGCGATCTTGAGCTTGGTCTTGGTAAGTTCTACCTGACTCATGTTTTCGTACGGTATCTCCATGTCCCCGCGGGTGACCGTCATCAGACTGTTCTCTCTCTGTATCCTGTCTCTTCTTCGCTGGCTCACAAGCTCTCCCACAGAATAACCCGTGAGGCCTCCGACAAGGCCCCCTATGATGGCAAAGACCAAGGCCACCGCCATGATTCTACCTCTCGAGGCTAGCTTCTTCATTATGAGCTTGGTGTCGGAGAATACGAGTTGGTAGGTGCCGGATCGGGAACTGGCGTTGTCAACGATTAGCTTGACGGGTCCACTTGGTTCAGGTTGAAAGACGAGTCCAGGAGATCTTGGTGTGATTATTCCGAGGAGGATGTTCAGGAGACCGATAGCCCCGATGATCTCAATAGGGTAGCCCAGTCCGATCCATAGGAACAGCCCGAAGATGATGATTCCCAGGCCGGTAAACACTATGATCGTTCGCATCGCTACAATTCTGTCCTGGTTTGATTCAATAAACGAATTGATACCGACCAATCGACTGGAGCGGTAAATGTTAACGGGACGAGCTAGGTGCCTCTCATGATCTGGCAAACAAACCCTCAATAATGCGGTTATCGGACCAGGTAGGTCGTACCTGGCTACTTAGTGCAAGAATCTCATCCAAACATATCAGGAAAGTCTGATTTTCGAGCGAGAAACGCACTGAGAGCTTCGGGCACAATTCTACTACTTGGAGGCATAGGATTCGACAAATTCTAAGTTCATGCTCATGGTCAGCCCCGAGACGTTTCGTAGACTTGAGGCGAAGGCGAAGAAGCGGGGCGTCAAAATCCAAGAGTTGCTTAGGGCCGTGGTCATACCTGAGTGGCTACGGGTGAATGAATAAAATCAGACGAAAACGATATTCGAGTGATTCCCATCCTCTACGAAAGTGGCTATGCCTATTCTCTGTTCGGGGTCCGTCTATAGTTTCCACTGCCCGGGACGGGCGTTTCAGGCATGTGAATCTCCGCCGATGTAGTCTAGGAATCCTTTCAGCTTCCAGTAAGCATCAAGAAATTCTAGCCCTCGATGGGTAATGGAGTACCCGGAGTCCTCTCCGGTTTGCATGAGGACCAGGCCCGATGAGGATAGATCCTTGAGATAGCCCTTGGTCCGATCGACAGGTAGGCCCACGGCATAGGAGACCCGTGTTATTCTGGTCAGTCCCTTCCGTTTCAACGCTTCTAGTATCTCGGCGTAGATGTCCATCCGAGACCGTTTAGCAGGCTGCAACTTCTCAGAGGGGCGCCCTGGGTAGGTCGTTGACCTTGGAGGCTGGTTTTGCGAATTTTACGTCGGGTGAGGCTTCGATAGTGTCCGTGTAAAGGACCTCGCCTTCGACGTGGACTCCTGCCTCGATGACTCCTTCTCTGAAATAGAGGTTCCGCGCTCTTGACCCGTGTTCCATTGCTAACGTGTCCGCGTAGACGTCCTCGATTCGGCCGCCGTGTCCGACGCTCACTTTTCGTGCGACGATGGGTCCGCTCGCTCTGGATCCGTGTCCTAGCTCGACAGTGTCTCCTTTTGTTCCCTTGATGGTCTTGAGGTCTCCGCCCACTTCGATACTTTTCTGGGCGATGATCTGATCTGCTTCCATGGAGCCGCCGACCTCCAGGGAGTCGAGTCTGAGTTCTGCACCGATGTATGCTCTGCCTCCAATGTCCAGGTCCTTTTCCAATGTGAGGCTTCCGGATACTCGTAAGAGTCCTCCGACGTCCACCTCAACCCCTTTTCCGTTTCCGTTAATCGATGCCATGCCTCCCACGTCTAGAGAGTTGAATGAGAGGTCGGCTTTGCTCTCGAATTTTCCTCCCACATCAATGTCTCCCCCTTCGCCGCCTTCCACAAGTGTCGCGAGACCGCCTACGTCGATCTTTGAGAATTTTAGCGGCTTGGTCGATTCGAATTTTCCACCTACATCCACATCCTTTGAGACCTCTCCTCCACCGATCCGTGCCATTCCTCCGACATCGAGCTTTGTGGATTTGACCTGTCCGGCTATGTCGACGGTGCCTCCAACATCCACCTCTTCGACATCGGCTGTTCCCTGGACTTTGAACGAGCCGCCTACGTCCACTTTCTTTCCGGAGATGGTTCCTCTGACCTCGAGGACTCCTCCTACATCAAAATCGTCGGCCCGGGCGTTTCCGCCTATCTTCAGGGCTTTGTCGACACTAACGGTAGTTGCTTCGAGAGACCCATCGATCGCAAGCTGTCCGTCGTCGACCTTTACTTCGCCTTTGGCGTTGAGATCGCCCTCGATTCTGATTTTTCCGTGGCGAGCTGAGAACTCTGAGCATGACAGGCCTCCATGGAACTCCGCGTCTCCATCACAGGATACTCGTCCCGTTACTTGGATTACCTTGTCTTCTGATTCTATTCTTGCTGCCTGGCCGACTCGTAGGTCGCCCTCGACATGGCCAAGCTTGGCTGTCGCGCCGCTGTTTACGGAGACATCGCCCATTATCTGGTGGCCCTTATCGAGTAGCCAGTCTTAGATTGTTGGTCGTAAGCCAGTTCTTGGCGGTCGCTTGCTCTATTCTCTCTTGGTCTATTTTGACGTGACACATTTCTCGTCGATCGCTCTATGTCTCGCCGCGGCTTATAACGGCCGTGCACGTTGAATAGTCACCAGAAGTGATTACAAGCAAAATTTTCGGAGAGATGCTCGAAACAGGGAAAGCGCAGGCTACTGCGAATTAGTAAGACCGCCGTGTGAGCCTCGGATTGCAGACCAGATTGCAATGAGGGAATATACTCCTCCGAAATAGGTCGCTATCCTACCAGTCCAAGCAATCGGATCCCCAACAGTTCTACCGAAGTAGAATGCGGCCAATCCTATTGTCGTCAATGCCAACGCCATCGAGTACCAGAACAAGATTCCCGATCTTGAATCATGATATAGCCTCATGAAAAGGATGGAAGACGTTGCGAACAGCAAGAGTCCCGCCGCTACAACGACCTGCCTCAATACAGTAGAACCAGCTCCAGGAACAAAGAAGGCAGGAGTTGCGCCTACAAGCGCGAACACTGTCAGTGCTGAAAGGAAACCGACTGCGCCACCGTAGGCTAGAAGTAACTTCGTTTTGCGCCACTTTGAGTCTCTGGATGAACCTGCACGCATCGTGGTCGTAGCGCTTGCGATATAGAAGAGTGATGCGAACAGGGCACCTGAGTTACTGATGGTCACCGCAACATTCGGCCCGCCTGGAGGGCCAAGCAACCAGCCTGCTACCACGCTTGCGAAACCCCAGGCCAGAGTCCCGCTACCTAGCAAGAGAATGGTCCGCGAACCTCCAGACAGATAGCTCTTCAGAGAAATGTAGGCGACCACGACCGCAGTTCCAAAAAGGAACAAGGTCTGTAGCGTCGCGAAAACCAATAGTGGGTTGAAGGCTACACTCGCCGCCACGCTGGTGGGCAGAATCACGTCAAATATTGCGATCAGCGCGACAAAAATCGGCACAGGAGCTACTCCAATGCGTCTGGTCGTATTAGGGGGAATCAAACTCAGATTCCTTGCCAAGGGCAGAGGATGGAGATTTGGTTGAGTGACGTCTTTCCAAACACTCTCTCTGTGGCTATTGCTTATGTTTCGTCCTTGTGAACGCGGTGTCCCAAGCTCCAGCAACTTCTTGTGTCAATGATCTGTGCGGGGAACCCGTTATGATCCCTTCATATCCTAAGAAAGGCGCGGCGACTCTTAGCCCGTGACCAGTTATCTCGTATTCTCTCAAGCGCTTGTCATGATCGCTCCCTCTCATCTTCATTATAGCCAGGGCTTTCTTCATCGAAGAATTGATCTCCACGAATTTCAACAGGACGAGGCAGTCGATGAGAAAACTCATGCCGATTTGTGTAACCGCATAGGAACTCTCTGGCCCCTGTTGGGCTTCCCAGATCACTAGGGGGCTTATTCCCCTTGTCTTGATGTACATTAGTATCCGGTAGGCTTCCTTGCGAAGATCGCCCCTTGGCACATACATTTCCAAATGGTTGAGAGAGTCGATTACCATTCTTCGCGGCTGTAGTTCCTTGATCGTTTCTCCGAGTAACTGTTCTTCTCCCTCAGGATCCAGGAGGAGATCGGGGCTTGTACATACGACCCTCAGCTTGTTTTCGGACTCTAGCTTTCTTAGGTCCCAGCCGAAGTTTTCTGCATCACGATAGATCTGGTCCGGGAGTTGTTCGAAGGTGAGGTATACTCCAGGCTCGCCGAACTGGGTTGCACCGTTCACGAGATATTCCAGGGCGAGGGTGGTCTTTCCGGTTCCCGCGCTTCCGGCTACCATTACCGCGTCTTTGTCCATGAATCCTCCTCGGAGCATCTCATCCAGCTCAATGATTCCGGTCTTGTTTCGGGCCATCCCTAGGCTTCCTTTTCTGCATCGTTGACATCTGTCGAGGTTAACATGTGGAAGAGTTTGTTTTCGATATTCATTTTCTTAAGACTCCTCTTTGGAGCAAGGAAAGATCCTTCCTTGCAAGTCTCATAGAGGTTTCGAAGTCGAGCTCGTTGCTCGATGTGTAGTGAAGATTCAGCTTCTGGAAGAGCTCTTTCACTATCATCCGTTCCAATGTCAAGGCTCCGAATCCGAAGTAGAACTGGAGTTCTCGGTGAAACTCGCTGGGCTTCTCGGCGTAGGTCTGAAGAGTCTGTTTGAGAAGCGGCACGAGTGTTTGCATGACTGTTTCTCCGAGAGTATTGCGCAAACCGTCTTTAACTGACTCTTGAAATATGCTGGAGAAATCCGATTTGAAGTCCAACCATTTCTCGTCCAAAAAAGTATTCAGAGTCTCTAGCGAGTTAATGAAAAGCGGTTCCAGTGGCGATTAACTATCTCGTTACTGATGCAGGACAGATTTAGGGACATGAAGGCGTCTGGTCGGAAGAGGTTTCAGCCTTAGTGCGTATCTCTTTGCGTCCAAAGCAGGTACAAGAAAGACAAAGTGAGAGAAGGACCTCGAAGCTCAGGCCTTGCCATCCCAAAATGTCGGTCGGAACTTCGAGTCGGAGAATCTCTCAACCGAGAAAAACCGCGATGATAATACGGTCTGCAAACAGATTCTAGAGTCAGATCCAACAATTAGGGTCGCCGCATTCATCGAAGGAGCAGAGGTTACAGGCTACGCGGAAACCCCGAGGACAAAGAATGTCCTTAGCCGGAGTATTGACCTTCGCAAGAAGATTGGGTTCTGGGTAAGTATTATTACAGAGATGGCGAGGCAGACCGACGAGTTGTTTGGTAGCACAGAGTACGTGCTTATCACACACAAAGGGTTGAAAATGGTGACAATTCCTTTGTCCGCAAGAAGGTCTCTCGGCCTCTCGCTTGATCGTGCAGCAGACACAGAAAAGCTCATTCTGAAGATAATGACAAAGTTTGATCTCGCATCAAGCAATTGAACATCCAAGCAACCAAATCTAACAGCATGAGTTTTTCAACGAAGAAGGAATGAATCTTATCCGTTGATTTCTCTAAAATATGATCGATTGAGATCGGGAATTAGGTCCCAAGTTGGGACTCGTAATTCTGCTTTTGATGAGATGCGGTCATGCTCTGAATCGCTTTCGGTCCGTGTTACCCAATTGGTCACGCCTCCAGGCGGTGGATGATCTGCCTCGCGCGATGCTGTGAGAGGAGGAAGACTATGAGAAACGATGAGGTAGACAGGATCACGAGGAAGGGAACAGTTAGCTTGAACGCGTCTAGGTATGAGGTCGGTGATAGTTCACCGTTGAGAAATCGGTAGAAGAAGAGTCCGAAGAGCGAGATGCCAACGGTGTTTCCGATCTGAAACGAAGTAGAGACTACGCCTGAGGCTGCGCCCACATCTTGGCTGGGAACTCCTGATAGGATGACCCCGAGTAGAGGTGAGAACACAAACCCCCCTCCAGCTCCCAATACTAACAGCGGGGGCGCTAGTTCGTACAGGTTGAGGCCTATCCCGTACGAGTTGAGAGTGTATATTATCCATCCCAGACTTGCTGCTTGCAGAATGTATCCGAGGCCAAGGGCGCGACTTCCGAACTTTCGGATCACGCGCGGCCCGAGGAGTGAAGTTGTGATGAAGCCGATGTTGATCGCGGTGAATGCCAGCCCCGAAGTTATGGGTGAGAAACCGAGGCCTGACTGCAAGAACTGGACGAGGGTGAAGTAGAGCCCGCTGGCTAAGACGTAGAACATGATAGTCAATGGTATACCGACCGCGAACGACCGGTGCTTGAACAGGTCCATGTCGATAAGCGGGTCTTCTCCATTCTTTGTCCTCCTGATCTCGTAGATGACGAAGAGGGCTAACACTGGGAAGGATAATGCAAGGAGCGTTATCATCCAATTCGGCCAGCCAATCTGCTGACCCTCAGCGAGAGGGAGGATCAGTGAGACTAGGAATAGGGATATGAGTCCGACACCCGGCAAGTCTAGTTTGGGTGCTCGTTCTGCTCTGGAAGGCCGAAGCACCAGAAACCCGGCCAGAACCCCGAAGATGCCGATGGGTATGTTGACGAGGAAGATAGGTCTCCAAGAGAGACCGGCCAAGTTGAGTTGTATGAGGAGTCCTCCAACGATGTTTCCTGTGATCCCGCCTATGCCGCTGACGGCGGCGAAAAGGCCCAGCGCCAAGGCTCGCTCGGACCCTTTGAAAGTTACCTGAATGATCGACAATACCTGAGGATACATGAGCGCCGCACCGAGGCCCTGAAGCGCTCGTGCTGCGACGAGAAATGGGGCTGAGGATGCGTAGCCTGCGAGGGCTGAGGCGACGGTGAAGACTGTCATGCCAAAAAGGAAGATTCTTTTCCGGTCCAGAATATCCCCGAGACGCCCTCCCGTTATCAGGAAGACAGCATAGACTAGCGAATACGCTGATACTACAAGCTCAAGATCAGATACGCCAGCTCCGAGAGTAGTCTTGATCGAGGGGAGGCCCTGAGTCACAATGAACACGTCCAGAATGGCCATGAACGAGCCGACCAGTACAACCCCGAGAATCAGCCAACGCCTCCGAAGAGCCAGGGCCTCGGCCGTCTCGGCGGCTCTCCGCGGCTGGGGCAGCTCGAGTTTGGTCGAAAGGCTAAGGCTTTGCGGTTCGAATCTGGACTCGGCCTCTGCCAGTCTTCCGGCTGAGACTAACCCGACGAGTCTGAAGAGGTGGCATCGCCAGCAAGAGCATGATGCCAGATGGTGACCTATCCCCTTCTTGTCTAGCCATTCCACTCGTGGGTCACCTTGATCACTTCGCTGATCTGCTCCTTTCTAGTGACGCATCGTCCGCTTGTTGCTGTTAATGATTTTCTCCTCGAACCCATGTGAAGACGGAGAGAGTGTCGGTCGCGAACACCAGAGAAGGCAACAGTCTAGCGGTTTTGGGTCCTAGATCGATGGTAGAACTGCGGTTTCCCGGCCGATCTTCATCTGTCCTCTAGGATTTCCGAGTACACAGCCTGTTACCATTCACGGTTACCATAATCGTTACCAGCGGAGAAATCTCAAAATCAGTTGCTGCTCGCGACACAAAACTGCTGTTTGCAGGAGTTCTGTGCGCAGAAATTGTTTGCTTCTAGCCGCAGCCGCTGGTGTTGCCGCAGTTGAGACACTTGTAGCAGGAGCCTGCCCGAACCATTATCATGCCGCAGTTGTCGCATGCTGGCGCGTCTGACTGCGGATCGAACGTCAATAGATCCGGCTCTAGACGACTCGTGGATTCGTGTCCCACGACTCTCTGTTCTGCTGGCTTCTGGGCTGGCTCGACGAGCTTTGCTTGAGTCTCATGGTTCTCGACCATCGTCTTCGCCAGACCCATCGCGTCCTGGTCCTCTTTCGACAGATACTTTAGTCCGAGATATCTGAAGATATAGTCGACCACGGATTTGGCGAATCTGATCTCTGGATTGTTCGTCATCCCCGCCGGCTCGAACCGGGTGTGGATGAACTTGTTAACCAGGACCCTCAACGGAACGCCGTACTGTAGAGCTATAGAGATTGAGGTAGCGAATGCATCCATCAATCCCGAGATGGTGCTTCCTTCCTTCGACATTACCACAAAGATCTCGCCGGGAGATCCGTCCGCGTAGAGTCCCACCATGAGGTATCCCTCGTTCCCGTTGATGCTGAACTTGTGAATCGTCGCGTCGCGCTGATCGGGCAACCGTTTCCGGAGAGGCTTGTAAGCGACCTTCTCAAGCGGTTTGACCTTCTCTTTCTCGTCGAGGCTCGTCGTCAGTGGCTGTGTCCTCTTAGACCCGTCCCGGTAGATCGCGATAGCTTTGAGACCCATCTTCCACGAGTTGACGTATGTCTGCATGATCTCGTCTACCGTCACGCTGTGAGGCATGTTGACCGTCTTGGATATCGCTCCGGAGATGAATGGCTGGACCGCGCTCATCATCTTCACGTGCCCCATGTAGTGTATGCTCCGAGATCCCTTGGACGGCTTGAAGGCACAGTCGAAGACAGCGAGATGCTCCGGTTTCAGATGTGGAGCGCCCTCAATCGTGTCGTTGTTCTGAAGATAACTTAGAATCTCATCCGTCTGACTTGTGGAGTATCCGAGTCTCCGTAGGGCATCAGGGACAGTGCCGTTTACTATCTTGATGACTCCGCCGCCTACTAGCCACTTGTACTTGACCAAGGCAATGTCCGGTTCGATGCCCGTGGTGTCGCAGTCCATCATGAACGCGATCGTCCCCGTCGGAGCGATCACGGATATCTGGGCGTTCTTGAAGCCGAACCGCTCGCCCAGCGAGAGAGCCTCATCCCAGGACCGTACCGCAGCATCAACCAGATCCTTCGGAACATCCTTGCGCAGAATCTTTCCAGCGTGGGACCTGTGCATTCCGATGACGTTGAGGAAGGGCTTCTCGTTGCTCGGGTAGCCTCTGAAAGGTCCAAGCCTTTTGGCGATCAGAGACGAGGTTGCGTAGGCGTGTCCGGACATTAGGGCTGAGATGGCGGCGGAGAGGCTTCTACCCTTATCACTGTCATAGGCGAGACCGCGCGACATTAGCAGTGCGCCTAGGTTTGCGTAGCCCATTCCCAGTGGACGATAATCGTGGCTGTTCTTCTCAATCCCTGGACTCGGATAGCTCGCATTGTCCACCAGAATCTCTTGGGCTGTGATGACTATCTCGACAGCGTGCTTGAAGGATTCGACATCGAACTCTCCCTCAGGAGTCCGGAATTTCATCAGGTTCAGCGAGGCAAGGTTGCAGGCCGAATCGTCGAGGAACATGTACTCTGAGCAGGGGTTAGAGGCGTTGATCCGATCGGTGTTGGAGCAGGGATTCCACTCGTTGATCGTGGTGTCGAACTGTATTCCTGGGTCGCCGCAGATGTAGGCCGCCTCGGCCATCTGCCGCATGAGATCGCGCGCCTTGTAGGTGTCCGCGACCTTGTGGTTGGTGATGTAGTGGGTCTGCCAGTCTTTGTTATCTGTGACTGCGTGCATGAAATCGTCAGTCACGCGGACGCTGTGGTTAGCGTTCTGGAAGAAGACAGAGCCATAGGCCTCGCCGTCAACAGCCCCATCGTAGCCTGCGTCTATTAGCGCCCAGGCCTTCTTCTCCTCGTTCGCCTTTGACCAGATGAACTCGACAGCATCCGGATGATCAGCATTCAGAATGACCATCTTAGCGGCCCGTCGGGTCCGGCCGCCGGATTTTATGACTCCTGCGAAGGCGTCGTAGCCTTTCATGAAGGATACAGGTCCGCTCGCCTTTCCCCCCGTGGAGAGATGCTCCTTCGAGGAGCGGAGCGCGGAGAGGTTGGATCCTGTTCCGGATCCGTACTTGAACAGCATTCCTTCGGTCATAGCGAGCTGCATTATAGATCGCATGTCGTCCTTGACAGAGTTGATGAAACAGGCCGAGCACTGCGGACGATCCTCAACCCCAACATTGAACCAGACTGGGCTATTGAACGCGGCCATCTGGTTGAGAAGAATGTGAGTAAGCTCAGCCTCGAATATCTGGGCCTCTTCCTCGTCTAGGAAGTACTGGCCCTTTACGCCCCACTTCGTTATTGTCTTTGCGACTCTATCCAGTAGCTGGCGGACGCTGGATTCTCTCTCGCGGGTCCCAAGGCGTCCACGGAAATATTTCGAAGCAACAATGTTAGTTGCGGTCTGGGACCAGAGAGACGGAGCTTCGACGCTTTTCTGTTCGAAAATGACCTGCCCTTTAGCGTCGGTGATTACGGCGTCCCGTGTTTCCCATGTTACCGCATCGTAGGGGTGAACGCCCGATTTCGTATAGCGTCTCTGGTATCTGAATTCCCCTCCGGGAACCTTCGGTATTTGATGTGTTTCCATTCTACTTGACCCTCCTTCCCGTCCTGTTTTCTCGATGAAAACCGAGGAAGTACGCTTACCCCTGCGTCACTGCATTAAAGAGATTTGTACAGATTCGTATAAAAATGTGGAGTACGTTCTTCAGCACCGACTATGGTTGCATGCGTCATCAACTGCAATGGTCCTCGCGACAGCCAGAGACAGCTACTCCTTCAGACTAACTAGCACGCCGTCCCGGAGCGGGACAATGACCGTTGACATTCCAGGAAACTCTGAGACCATACGGTTGAACTTGATCATGGACTGTGTATCGTTCGACTTACCACCCTTAGCCACGTCTCCTCCCCACAAAGCGTTGTCCGCGACGAACAAGCCTCCGTTCCGGAGCATGGGTACGGACATTTTGAATGCGTCAGGATAAACGTCCTTGTCTGAATCTAGAAAAATCATGTCGAACTCTTCTTTTAACGTTGGTAAGACTTTGAGGGCGTTGCCCTCGATCACTTTCACCGTGCGTTCGAGACCCGCCTCAGAAATATTCTTCCTAGCAATCTTAACCCGCTCAGGGTCCCTATCGATGGTCGTTACATTCCCCTTCAACGGAGCTACGGCTCGGGCTAGCCAGATTCCTGAATAGCCTATCGCGGTTCCAATCTCTAGAACCTTTCTGCTCTGGCTTGCCTTGGCGAGATTGTAGAGCAGCCTCCCGACCAACGGTCCTATGATAGGGACAGCGTGGGAATCCGCATATTCTTCTATCTTCTCGAGCAGAGAATCTCGAGGTGCAGCAATCCGATAGAGATAATCATCAATGTAATCGTATGTTATCGACACGGGATGATCGAAAAAACTGTGAATCGCTTCGGGCTACATAATGCTTAGCAGGTAGAGTTTAGAGAACTGTCTGGGTTATGTTGAAGGACTGGGTCACGGTCTGGTCTGGAATAGAGCCGAGAGGTAAGAGATCGTAGAGCTGAAACGTTACGGTGAATCGTAGCATGTGATTTGTCGATGTCCGAAAGAAGAAGATACTGGTCGCCTGGACTGCGTCGCTCACGGCGTTTCCGTTTCCCCAAGTCGACGTTGATCCGTCAACGCTATCCCGAATGCTCATACCTGTCACTCGTACTCCGAAGCCTTTCACGATCGAATTTGTGATCGTATGATTGACGTCGCTTATGACTAGGGAATAGTCCGTTCCAATGCCCGTTCGCGGGAAAGTTACGTTTGATATTGAGATGACCAGGTAGGCACTGCCGTAGCGCATCGTTTCTGAAACTATCCAGCTTCCTCTGTTCGAATAGGGTCCGAACGCCGAGTACTTGCTCCCCACAGAGGGCAGTAGCTGGGGGCTTGTGAACTGCCAGAGCGCGAGGGCGACAATGATGACCAGGACTATTGAAACGGCGATCTTTTTCCGGACCCCCAAGGAGTATCCAGACTCTCCCGATCTAGGGCTTCCTTTCCGGGACGTGTTACTGATTGATTTTTTATCGAGTTACACCAGCATTAGTAGTGATGCGGGGAGAGGACCGTGATGAAGCGGCTAACATGGTCGGAGCGAAGCCCATGCTCCTCTGGTACGTCTGGATACGGCTAGTGGATGGAGCATGGCATAGGCTGGACGAGATTTCCAAACAACTCCGGCTACCGAACAATGCGATCGAGTGGGCGGCGAAGTTTCTCTGCGACAAAGGCATGGCGGAGCGCGGGTTTGAAGAGAACGAGATCCGGCTACACAGGG
>MNHO01000015.1 GCA_001919285.1 archaeon 13_1_40CM_2_52_13 | reverse complement strand
CTCTTTTCCATCACATCTTTCACAGCCTCGACGGCCAAGTCCGCGAAATGCTCCTGTGAGCCAAAAATTCCTTTCGTGTTAAGTGAGGTGAGGGCGATCCGTTTCAGTTCCTCATCATCGTCAGGCTTGATGCTGACGCCTAGATCATCAAGAATTTCTTGAGCCTTCTCTGCGGCCGCTCTGTAGCCGTCTATGATTACGTTAGGGTGAACATCTCGATCCAAGAGTCCTTCAGCGCCGGAAAGTAGCTCGCCAGCTAGAACGACAGCGGTTGTGGTTCCGTCTCCTACTTCGCTGTCCTGGGTCTTAGCGACCTCAACGAGCATCTTGGCTGCAGGATTCTGAACGTCCATTTCCTTCATGATGGTTGCACCGTCATTCGTTATGACGATGTCTCCTATGCTGCCGACCATCATCTTGTCCATCCCGCGTGGGCCTATTGTCGAACGGACGGTTTCCGCCAGGACTTTGGCGGCCATAATGTTGCTTCTTTGAGCGTCTCTTCCTCTAGATCTCTGGGTTCCTTCTCTCAGGATTATGACAGGTATCTCTTGCGACATTTCAGATCAAATTCCGAGTGGGAAGAGGTGTAATTCATTCCGAGATAAACCATACGCCAGCCTAGTTTAATGATGGGACCTCAGGCGCGGGCGTATTGGTGACCCAGGTGACCTTCGAGGGCTAGAATCTCTCATTATCACGCAAGACGTTGCAGTATCCCGAGACGAACCGGCTAATTTCGCCCGTAACTGGGTCGTAGCTATGGCGCTCGGCATTTCCGATATCCCGACCATAGATGTGCACGCTCGTAGTGGGTTTGAGGGAGATATTGTCAACGCGGTGTACACCACTGTGACCTAGGACTGTCACGTGTCCTTTCTTGTTGACTCGTTCGCTCACCTGCTGAATCCTCGCTAGTTTCGGGTTGGAGCCGTCGTCTACTCTACGGAAGAGCGCTTCTCGTTCTTCACCTTCGTAGACTCCTATCATGGCCCACGTGAGATGGTCGTGAATCGGGGTAGTTTGGCCAGGGTGCCAGACTCCGCCGATGATCGAGTATGCTTCGTCCTCTGGCATTTGGATGAGATTCATCGCAAACCTGTCTTTGCGCGGAGTGAAGGCTTTAGCTGGGACGGAGGCGGGCGAACTTACCAACCTCTCTAGGACCGGTTTGAGATGCAGAAGAATCTCCGACTCAAAAGAATTTCCCCTTACAGCAACATCGACATCTTTGATGAACTCTAGAAGAGCGTAGCGTTCTTGCTGCACGGTCTACATACTTTGCGTCTCGCACTAATAGATTGATGGGTTTGATTCCTGCGTGAGCAATACCTCTAAAGTGAGTGTGCTCGATAAGAGATCGATGCGAAGAACCAGCGGTTCTCGTTCGTTTCGGGTCGGGAAGATTCCGCCAGACTCTATGGTTAGGGCCGTTTATTCTCACGGTGGCAAACGGAATCCAAGGCTCGTTCTTGGACCCGGAATTGGCCGAGACACCGCCGTTGTGAAGCTTGCAAAGAAACTCGTTGTCTTGACGGCTGATCCGGTCACTGGGACGACAAAGCACATTGGTGAACACTCCGTTCACATTAACGCCAACGATATCGCTGTGACTGGAGCCAAGCCAGTATGGTACGTGTGCACGCTGCTTCTCCCACTTGGCACCAGTGAGAAAGAACTAACTCGAATAATGAGCGGAATCGATCGAGCGTCACGAAGTCTAGGAATCACGGTCGCTGGCGGACACACTGAGGTGACACACGATCTGGACCGACCGCTCATTGCTGGATTCATGATAGGCGAGATTCGAGGTAGAGTCCTCAGCTCAGCCAACATGCGCGTCGGTGACTGGATACTCATGACAAAGACTGCAGGGATTGAGGGGACCGCGATCCTCGCGTCCGAATATTCGGGACAGCTAAAGAGGGTCAAAGACGAAACGATTCGGAAGGCTCAGGGTTTCGTGAAACAGATCAGCATAGTCGAAGAAGCAACGAGCATCTCGATGATATCAGGGGTCCACGCCTTGCACGACCCGACTGAGGGCGGAGTCTTGAACGGTTTGTGGGAATTGGCTGAAGCTTCGGGTCTGGGCATCGAAGTATGGGCCGATAGAATTCCTGTGGCGACGGAAACCCTGAAGATTTGCTCGAAGCTAGGTTTGGATCCGTTGAAGCTGATGAGTTCTGGGTGCCTACTTGCAGCTATCGCGCCGAACAGTGTTGGGACCGTGATGAAGGCTCTGAGAAATCGGGGAGTTAGAGTCTCAGAGGTTGGCCAAGCGACCGCCCGCACAAAGGGACGCTTTATCCTAAGGGACGGCAAGAAAATGGATCTCGTCGCGGTACCGCAAGACGAGTTGTACAAGCTAGCTTGATGCGTTCGAGTTTGCTTTGAACGGCTCCCTTATTCCTAGAGTCAAGAGCATTAACGCCAAGGCCAAGCCTCCCATGAAAAACCAACCAGGGGTGTAGTTTTGCCCGTAAGTGTTTACGAGAAATGTGAAGATTATCGGGATTGGAAAGCTGCCAAGTATCTGCACAGAGTTGATGATGCTTATTCCGAGAGGCGCATACTCGTGGCCCACGTCTGGATACTGACTAGCGCTGGCATACATTGTCGAAAAGACGATAGCATCCAGGAACCCGACAAGCGGTATCAGGAACCAGAGCTCGATTGGTTGGGAGACTCCAAACAGGATTATTCCCAGCGACGCAAGCAACCCTGGAATTAAGATGAAGATCTTTCGCTTTCTAAGACGATCTGACAAATAGCCGCCAGATGGTCCGCCGAATATGCTTGCGAACATGATCGTTGAAGCCATCAACCCGGAAATGTACGGAGAGATTCCGTAGACATCTTTCGTGTAGGCTTCGAGAAACGTGGACGATGAGAAGATCGCTCCCCAAAAACCTAGGACCCCGAAAGCAATGAGCCAGATGTTTCGATTCCTGAAAACGGGTCTTATCGATCTTCGTTGAGTGCGTGGGATCACCTTGTCCCGCGGAATGACAACCTGTCCTATCAGGACCGAGACAACACCAATTAGCCCGCCTAGCACGAGGCCGCCTCTCCATCCGAGGAAGTCTGTGACTAGGACCCAGCCGAACAGTCCGATTGCACCCCCGATGTTAAAACAACTATTGTAAAGACCCAAGACCAGTCCTTCCTCTTCTGCACGGAACAGCGGTGTCAGGATGCCGATTGCTGGTGCGAAGAATAGGGCCGCTCCGAGTCCAAGCAGAAATCTTGACACTAGGAGTACCGGGAAGTTTGGGGAGATTCCTTCGCCTATTCCGGAGAGTGAAAGAATCAACATCCCGAGTTGAGAGGTGTTCTTGGGCCCCCATCTTGCCGAGACGATTCCTGCGGGAATCTGAAATATTCCCGCACCCAGTAGAAATGAAGACGTGAGAAGCCCTTGGGATGGTAGATCAATGCTCAGTCCGAGAGCGATTAGACCTGTGGCACCGAGCAGCGGGGCAATGTTGAACCAGTTGAGAGTGTAGATCACGCGCGAGGTCAGAACGGAGCCGAGAACTAGCCATCGTTTGCTAGAGGCTGCCTCTGAAGTCTCTGTTTGCCGCTTCATCGTGCTGGTCTCACGATTAAACTAGTGTGTTCCTAGTGGTCTCTGATCTTGGATGGGTCCTCACTCATTCTTGCCCGTGGCGACGGGTCTCAAGATCCACTTCATCCAGTCCCAAAGGACATGTCCGCTGGGCCAGAGAAGTCATCGGACCCAATTTCGGGAGTGGCAGTGAATGAATAAAACCGTTCTGTTAGCTCGATGTTTGACATCTCATTTCAGAATGAGAGTCTAGCTTTGTGGGTCTAGAACTCAACAATAATTGTTGGTAAACAGAAGGGCTGTTTACGGCTGTTCCGCGAGCTTTTGAAGTCGCGCGGCAGCTTCTCTTAGTTTTCCCTTTACTTCTGTATTATAGCCGGCCTTGGCGACGTGTAGTGCCAGACTGTTTAGCTCGGCCCGTATTACTGAGAGCGGGTCCTTCTTGTCCACCCGAATCATTCCTCCGAAACAAGTCTGGCACACCCAGGCGTGGAAGTATGGGTCGTACTCATGGTAAGTCGACTCCTCACAATAGTGACAGTAAGGGTGATTCGGGTCCGACACTCGTTGCGACAATTCGAAGGCTAACTCTCATCGAACCTTTGGAGATAGGGGGATAATAGCTGAGTCCAACCGAGCCGCGACAAACTCGGTGACAATTACACATCTATGGAAATCGTGCATAGTGCGATTAATCTACAGACCGTTGAAGTCGACGATACTGGGAGAACTCACCCTCGGCTCCAATAACAGTCACGCCCTTGGCGTTCGAAAGCCTCGGCGTCCGTTCAATGTGTACTCTGGTTCGAACTCGGGACGTGACTGTTCTGTTAGATGCTGGGGTAGCCTTGGGTCCCAGGTTCCGGTTGATGCCGCATCCGCGAGAGTTCAGAGCGAGAGACGAGGCTCGTGAGAGAATCAACGA
Organism: archaeon 13_1_40CM_2_52_13; assembly: GCA_001919285.1. Taxonomy (GTDB): domain Archaea; phylum Thermoproteota; class Bathyarchaeia; order 40CM-2-53-6; family 40CM-2-53-6; genus 40CM-2-53-6. The sequence goes on along the minus strand of MNHO01000015.1, from coordinate 27,625 downwards.
GGCCGCGGCAAAGGCCAAAGTCGTTACGATTTCTCATTATCACAACGACCATCATACCCCCAACTACCTCGACCCTGTCTGGCTTGGAAGCACACCTGAACTGTCAGAGAAAACATACACCGGCAAGATTGTCCTAGCCAAGGACTTTCGAAGCAAGATCAACACTGCACAGCGGCGTCGGGGTTGGATGTTCAAGCAGGCCGCGGAAAAGTGGGCTGAGAAATTCGAGACTGCAGATAACCGAACATTCGAGTTTGGAAAAACAATCATCCGTTTCCCTCCCCCACAGCCACACGGTGAGGATGAGTCAGGCCTTGGATGGGTCTTGCCTTGCATGATCGAGAAGTCAGGCGAAAAAATCGTATTCGCGCCAGACGTTCAAGGGCCAGTCTCGAAAGAAACCGTCAAAGTCATACTCGACGAAAAACCCAGCTTGTTGATCTTGGGAGGACCACCGACGTATCTGCAAGGATTTCGAATAGGGGAAGAATTCTTCCGGACAGCATTGATTCATATGGAAATGATCGCAAAAGAGGTCGAAACTCTGGTCATAGATCATCATCTGCTACGGGACGAGGGCTGGTACAAGTTCCTTGAACCAGTGAGAAAGTCCGCTGAAAAGATAGGACATCGAGTCATCACGGCTGCAGAACTCGGGCGACAGGAGCCGAATCCTTTGGAGTGTCGTCGAAAAGAACTCTACGAGAAGGAGAAGCCCAGCGCGGAGTTTCTCAAATGGGCCAAGCTTCCCAAAGAGAAATTGAGCGAGACCGCTCCGCCGCTCTAGGCGGATACCTTGCTCTTCTTCGAATAGAACTCTTTTAGCACCTCTTCCATTACTTCGTCTTCATATTCTTCTATTATTATCCGGAGTCCCTCCTCGGCCTGATCCTCAACCAACTCTTTCTTCGCATAGACTTCGCAGATGTAGCTGTCCTCTTCCAGCAGACCCAGTCCCTGTTGTCCTTTGCCGAGGACATCGAAAATTATCTTCATCAGATTGTCCAAGTCTTTCACAGCCCGAGTGTTCGTTGTCTTTGTAGAGCCTTTCCAGAGAAAGAATCCTAACGTGATTGTTACGAGATGCCCCTTCAAAGCTTCCTTAAACTTCGAAAGCTCACCCTGTGAGACTCGTTCGAGGATCGCCGTTCGAAGTTTGCCTTGTTTTTCTCCAATGTCGTGGCCGCTTCCTGTAGTTGGTGGCTCGAAAGGAATGACAGGTATGTCTACGAGGGTCCTGCTTGACGCTACTCGTTCAGGGGTCTCGGCCGCTGTCTCCCCAATCTCTGACTCATCTGCTTCGAGCTCTGTTTCTTCATCGTCCATGGCTCTTGGTTCGGAAAAGCATCCATGTAAAAGCACTCCCTTTCGCTTAGCACTAGGACATGGACGAGTAGTTCGATCGGTTCTTGCCTGATATTCTTATATCGACTGTTTCGGCTCGCTCTGTTTGGGCGGTGGTGGGGGACTGGGAAGCTGGTCGTTTCCTGTTACCCGAAATCGACCTATGCGGGAGTCCGCTAACGCTGGTGAGCGGTAGCCTCGACCATGCAGAAGACCCGGCTGTCAACTATGAAGCTCTGCCCTAACAGGTCGGCGGCGGAGGAGCGCTCTCTGAAGAGAGGGTTGCTACCTTCTCACGGTCGAATCCGGCGAGGCCCGGAAGGGAGCAGTCGTAAGGTCGACGTTCGACGCAGTTGGGATCCCAGGGTCGAGACGACGACCGAGACACCCTGCCTGGAAGAGATGCCCATCACCAACGGACGCCACCATCGCCTTTGCTTGATAGTCATGTCTCCGAAGTGACAGCAGAAAGTGTCACTGGAATTGCACAGCTAAACACTCCGACAACACGGGAAAAGCGGTCAAAGATAGCCTGCTGAACTTCTTGAATCTACAAATTACTTCTTATTTAGAGACGACGCTGTGAGTAGACTCCCGGAGACAACGAAGCACCGCGGCTTTCGCAACTCGACGAAAGAGTATTGCGATACTTCGTCAACGATCCTCATCAAGCGAAGGCTTCAGCTTATGGGAACGATCTCGTGGGCGAGGTATCCGGGGTGGTGTCCATTAGGGCGCTCTAACAAGTCAACTTCCCATTCTACGACGTACCGAACGCCCTTGGGCGTTCTCTTAGTGGCGACTATTGTTCCAACCTTACGTTCTACGACTGCCCGAGGGATCTTGACCCACACTCTATCACCAGGTTTGACTTTCTTCATCTATTCACCTCCCTCAGAGCAGGCTGCATTCGCTCGCACAGAATTCCACGCAAATCTCATGTTTCCGGCGGAAGATCTCCTGACTAGGTCCTTAGCTGGCCCACGGTGATTGCGAGCTTCGAGTCTCGCTGTTTGGCGGACATCGAGGATTTGGTCTGGTCGGGCGTAATTTGCATCGTAGTCTGCGGGTTAGTGGAAGGCTGCAGATTTTCCTTAGCCCATTCTGGCACAATTACGGCCCTCAACAGTTCTTGGACAGTCACGCCTCTATCCTTCGCTTCAGAAGATATCACTGCGAACGCCTTCTCCCTCATGCTAATCATGAACTTGGGCACCGTCAAGGCACTTCCCGATGGGTCAGCTCGGTCTAATTCCGTACGATGCGTATATAACATTTTATACACCATCCAAAGATAACCAAAACCTTCTCGTGTCAATAAAAAAACTTCAGAAGTCGCGAGAGTTTACGCGTGCCAGCCTGCGTCTGAGCCGGTACGGGCCTCGCCGGGCAAGATCAGTCGCCTGCCCTTCTGTACACTCTGAACGGATGGTCCACGATCGCATAACCATGGAACCCCATTACCTTGTCTAACAGCTTGAGGTCAATCACATTCGAGACGTCATACCCACAGAGTATGGTCATATTCTCGCTAACTCTGAGCCCGATGTTTTGCTCCACCTCCAAGAGTCCTTTGGGCGAGCCATCCTGAAGAAGCCAGGAATAATCCTCCACCGCTATTCTGGTCGGAAGGCTAGACTTGTTCGTCGAGTGTACCTGGAGCATCCAGTCTCTTATCTTCCTCGCAGCCGTCTGCCTGTCTAGACCCGACACTTCCTCAAGCAACAAATTGCTTATGGATTCGGTGTTCGCCGGTTTCGCAGAGAGGAGCCCTTTGGCAGCCTTTCCATTGACGCCAGGGTCAAAGAATTCCGACAGCACAAGGTCGAGGAAGGCTTTTTCCTCCCAGAGGAGGATCGCGTGTTCACTTTTCGGCATATGTCGAATACGTGACTCTAACATTTCTGCCTCATGAATTTCGCTCAACATCTGGCGAATCTTCTCCGCCTTTGAAGCGATAGGAGAAAAGTTGAGATTATTTAGAGTGTCCATCACATGTTGGTTACGACTTGGCAGTGCTTCCATGTCAGGAAGCCGGTAGCCACTCTTTCCCGTCTTGTCTATTATCAGAGCGTCTCCTTCAATCCTTACCGTGAGATCCTCGTTGGCACTGAATGGAAAGGTGCTATCTTCCACTAGATCCTTAGCTAGGTAGATGGTGTGGCGGGGGCCGACTCTGTGAATCTTTGCTTCTGCTTGGGTAACCAACTGTACCAACTAGAAGTGGGGCGGAAGGCGAAGTTGCATTGCTCATCCAATTGATGCAAGATATGGGCGTAGGTTGTTCTTTTATATTCTGCTAGACCTACTCTGACAGCGAGAAGTATCCTCAAGCGCTCCCTGTATGGCTCAAGAACTCGTCAACCGTAAAGGATCAATTAGCAAGACGAAGAGTGCTGCCAGTGGGCAGAGACGCCGGTTCAGGCCAATACAGTCGGCACATCCTCGGAGGGCGAAGGCTATTGACTGCGACGCGTCTGTGGATGAGTCCTTCCCAGTCGTGGGCATTGGTGCCTCTGCGGGTGGGCTCGAAGCCTTCACTCAACTCCTTCGGGAGCTCCCGCCAGACATCAATATGGCGCTGGTCCTGATACAACACTTAGACCCCACTTACAAGAGTCTGTTGGCTGAACTTCTCTCCAAGACAACCAAACTACCGGTAGCCGAGGTCACTGATGGCATGCAGGTGAAGCCGAGAAATGTCTACGTGATCCCGCCGAACACGAGCATGACCATTTCCAAGGGAGCGCTCTATCTTACCCCGCGCGTGGACGTTGACCGCAAGCACATGCCCATTGACCACTTCTTACAATCCCTCTCCCTAGACCAGAAGGGCCGAGCGGTCGCGGTGATCCTCTCCGGGACCTCAATGGATGGTGTTCAGGGACTGAAGGCCATAAAGGCGGAAGGTGGAATCACGATTGCTCAAGACGAGAAATCAGCTAAGTATTACGATTTACCTCGTAGTGCCGTCGCCGCGGGCTTCGTCGACTTAATACTCGCCCCCAAGGAGATAGCCCAGGAACTCACCAAGATTAGTGAGCATCCCTACGTTCCGTACTTGGAGACGGAAAAAGCCGAAGAGCTGTTGCCTCACAGCGACCTGGAAAAGATCTTCAGCCTCTTGCGAAAGGGCAAGGGGGTTGATTTCACCGACTACAAACACGCCACAATCAAGAGACGAATCATGAGACGGATGCTCATTCTGAAGATCAGTAGTATGGAGAATTATCTGAAGTATTTGCAGACAGGCTCTGGCGAGCTGAACTCTCTCTTCCAAGATATTCTGATCAGCGTTACCGCTTTCTTTCGTGAGCCTGCTACCCTCGAGGCTTTGAAAACCGAGATATTTCCCAACATTTTGAAAAACAGGCCCGCTGAAGACCCCATCAGGATATGGATCCCCGGCTGCTCGACTGGTGAAGAGGTCTATTCAGTAGCCATAAGTCTACTCGAGTACCTCGACCATGCCCGCGTTAAGCCGCCAATCCAGATCTTCGCCACCGACGTGAACGAGAACGTGTTAGAAAAAGCACGGCAAGGCGTGTACAGCGCATCCCCCTACGTCTCTGGAGAACGACTACGACGCTTCTTCGTCAAGACAAACGGCTCCTACCAGATAAACAAGACAATCCGGAAGATGTGCATCTTTGCCAAGCAAAACGTGACTGCTGACCCCCCATTCTCGAAGCTTGATCTCATCGTCTGTAGAAACCTGCTAATCTACCTCGGGCCGCCTCTGCAGAAGAAACTGCTTCCAATATTCCACTACGCACTCAAACCTACCGGCTTCCTTGTCCTCGGAGACTTTGAGACCATAGGGGAATTCGACAACATCTTCAATGTAGCGAACAAACGGCTCAAGATCTATTCCAAGAAACCTATGGTTCCGCGTACTCAACTCGACTTCTCGATGAAATACGGGATTGAGCTTGGGCATGTTGACAGATCAGAGGCCCGGCGCATTGAAGGTCTAGTCCCAGAACAGGCCATCTTCAAGGAAGCAGACCGGATCATGTTAACCAAATACTCGCCTGCCACCGTCATCGTGAACAGTGAGTTGGAGATTATCCAGTTTCGCGGACGCACGGGTCTCTTCCTCGAGCCCGCGCCTGGGAAAGCCAGCCTCAACGTTCTGAAAATGGCCCGGGAAGGCCTGATGACGAACCTGCGGGCAGCAATCGATAGGGCCAAGACTAGTGGCGACACTGTTAGGAAGAAAGAGATTTCCATCAAATCTGATGGCAAATATGTCGACGTCAACCTAGAGGTAACCCCGCTGAAGACTTCGGCAAACCTGCCATGCTTTCTGATATCGTTCGAAGAAGCATTGCCAAGGCCAATCCCTGGTCCGACAACGGGCGGAACCCGGGGCGCGAAGCATGCTAGGGATCAGATGGCTGAGAATCGCAAGTTCCTACATCTCGAACAGGAGCTTTCTGCAAACAAGGAGTATCTGCAGTCGATCATACAGGATAACGAATCGGCCATAGAAGAATTGAGGGCCGCCAATGAGGAAATACAGTCGAGCAATGAGGAACTTCAAAGCACCAATGAGGAGTTGGAGACGGCCAAAGAAGAGCTTCAGTCCACAAACGAAGAACTGACCACAGTTAACGAAGAATTACAAAACCGGAACGTCGAACTCACCCAGGTTAATGATGACATAACAAACCTCCTGGTTAGCGCGAACCTGCCGATCATCATGCTGGGCAACGATCTTCGGATACGTCGTTTCACCCCCCATGCAGAGAAGATGTTCAATTTGCTCGCGTCCGACGTCGGACGTTCCATTACCGACATCAATCTGAACCCGAAGACTCCGGATGTGGGCTCTCTGATTACCGATGTAATAGACAGCGTTGCCCCCAAGGAAATAGAGGTCAAAGACAGCAACGGTCGCTGGTATTCTATCTGGATACGGCCTTACAGGACGGCAGACAACAAGATCGACGGAGCTGTGGTAGCCTTCGTTGACATCGACCGGATAAAGCAAGCCGAGGAGAGGCTCAAGGCTCACACGGAACAATTGGAAGAGGTGGTTGAGGAGAGAACCAGAATGCTGAGGAACTCAACTCGCATGGCGGCCATTGGTGAGACGGCAGGAATGGTCGGCCACGACCTCCGCAATCCACTCCAGACGATAATCAACACTGTCCATCTAGCGATGGAGAGCATGAAATCTGGAGGAGCCTCGCAGAACTTGCGTATCGAGAAAACTCTGGAAACTATTCGAGAGCAAGCCGACTTCATGAACAAGATCGTATCCGACCTCCAAGACTACGCCAGACAACCGAAGCCTTCTTTTGTCGAATACGACCTTCAGGGCCTCATCGACGACGCACGATCCTCGATCTCAATACCCAAAACTGTAGAAGTCTTCACCTCCTTTGAGCCGGGCTTTCCCAAACTGACCGTCGATCCAAACTTGCTCCGCAGAGCCTTCACCAACATAATCGCGAATGCCCTACAAGCAATGCCAGATGGGGGTCAGCTAAGAATAAACGCGTGGAAGAATAAAGAGTTAGCCGCGATCAGCTTCCAAGACACTGGGAAGGGAATCCCGGAGGACATCAAAGCCAAGATCTTCAACCCGCTCTTCACTACCAGAGAGAAAGGCGTGGGACTGGGACTGGCCGTGGCCAAGCTGTTGATCGAATCTCACCACGGCGACATCAAAGTCTCAAGCAAAGTTGGGGAGGGAACAACCTTCACAGTTGAGATACCACTCGACCGAAAGATATGATCCGATAATGGAAAGAAAAAGTATCCTCATCGTCGACGACGACCCGGGAATCCTGAACAGCTTCAAGGAGATCCTGGAGCCAGAGGGCTATGATGTCGACACGGCCCAGACCAGCTCCGAAGCCCTCGAAAAATGCAAGGCTCAACTCTACAACATGGCAATCATCGATATCAACCTACCAGACACCGAGGGGACAGAACTACTCCCGAAGATCCACGAGATGCTTCCTAAAGCGAGGAAGATCATCCTCACAGGATACCCTACTTTGGACAACGCCGTCGAATCCGTAAATCAACAAGCAGATGCCTACATCATCAAACCTGTCAACCCTAAAGATTTCCTGAAGGTGATTGCGGAGAACATGAACAAACAGACAGAAGCTGACGTAATAACTGAAGACAAGGTTATCGGTTGGATAGAATCTCGCTACGAAGAAACGAAACGAAACCGGAGTCCACGCAAGGTTCCGGCCTCTGCGCACGTGCCGGGGATCGAAGAATAGAATCATACGTCGCTGGCCGTGCGTCGATTCTAGGGCTCGCTAGTGTATACGTCTCTCAATTCTTGGGTTTAGAAGTGGTATCCGGCACCGTAGCCCTACTTGCCCCAATCGGAGGCGTTTCTACCGTTTTCTCGATCAAGAGCAGAGGATCGAAGGGCTTATTAGCCGATATCGAATAAACGATATCGGACGCAATGTGGGGCCATAGACACTGGGGCGGAATGAGGCGTGGATGGCTCAGACCCTGGGTCATATCTATGATAGGACGATCACCAAAGAACGGCGCGGAAATTATCGACGAGATCGAGAAGATGAGCTGGGGAGGCTGGCGTCCATCACCAGGCTCAATCTACCCGCTCCTAAAAGACATGGTCGATGAAGGCGCAATTCGACAGAGAGAGGACGGTCGCTACGAGCTTACAGACAAGGGTAAAGATGAGGGAACGTTTCCCTTCGGCTTCCCATTCTCCCAGCGACCAAACTCCGTGGACTCCATGGTTAGCGAGATGAAGGATTTCGTCTCATACTTCGAAGATCTGGCAAAATCTAACGCTTCAAAAATTGCCGAATACAGAGACAAGCTGAAAGACGTTGCGGAAAGGTTGACGCGTCTCTTCGAAGAGAACTAGTCTCGTACTAGCCGCGTTAGAGTTCTTTTGTCGATAACTTCTCCATTTTTCGTGTAACTATTCTATAGACACACTTACTGGGTCCCCATGCTGGACGATCCAAGACCGGCCGCTATGCATATTATCCGTGGCCGACCTGATTTGCTGATGGAGGAAGAACGCGAGTATTCATAGATCTCGCCTGAACTTTGAAGGCTGTAGTCCTCGCCGGAGGAGAAGGAACACGTCTACGTCCTCTAACATTCACACGACCCAAGCCGATGCTTCCTTTGGGTCCAAACCCGATAATCCATTATGTGCTATCACATCTGTCCCAGAATGGTTTCAAGGATCTCATCATAATCCCAGGATACCTGAAAGATCAGATAATGGGGTATGTCGGCGATGGCTCCCATTTCGGTGTCCGAGTGACATACGTTGTCGAGCCTGAGGGAGTCACGTTTGGAACAGCTGGAAGCCTGAAGCTGGCCGCTCATCTACTAGACGAGACTTTTCTCGTCGTCCAAGCTGATGTTGTCAGCGAAATATCCCTGATGGATATGGCAAGGTTCCATTCTGATAGGCATGGCGAAGTGTGTATTGCACTCACCAACGTGGAGGATCCATCTGCCTATGGAGTCGCGATTGTAAACGAGGAGAATGAGATCACAAGGTTTGTAGAGAAACCGGCGCCAGGTACCGTTCCAAGCAATCTGGTCAGCACAGGCTTCTACATCCTCGAGCCGGAAGTCCTCGACTATGTCGAGAATGAAAAGTGGGATTTCGCGAAAGACCTGTTTCCCTACCTAATGAGGCTCGGCCACCATCTCTTCGGATACACGTCAGACTCTTTCTGGGTAGATGTTGGCGAACTGAAGGGCTACCTGAAGGGAATAAACTGGGTCCTTCGAAATCTCGTCACTGACCCACCTAGAGATGCAAAGCTGATTGGAAGCCCGAGCGAGCCAGTGTTTGCCAGAGGAGCCGTCAAGATTGGCCGAGGCTCCCACATGCTGGGTCCCGCATGGATCGATAACGAGACGTCGCTAGGGGAGAATGTGCACATTAGGCCCGGAACAGTCTTGAAAGAAAACTCCCGTCTAATGTCAGGGACTAGCTTCGAGACTGGAGTCGCTTTCGAAAACACCATCTTCGGTCGAAACTGCTCCATAAGATCAACAATAATCGGTGAGAGAGCTGTTATTGGCAATGATGTCTCCATAGACAGGGCAATTATCGGCCAAGGCTGCAACATTGGAGACGGAGCCAAGATCCTTCCCGGGAGCAAGCTCTGGCCCAATACGAGAGTCGAAGAGGGCGAAACAGTCGATGGCATCCTTGCAGTCCCACGCGACAAGTCATTCTACTTTGACACGGGTCTTGGGCAATACTCGGGCATACTCGCAACCTCGATCGAAGAATTTCTTGACGCTCTCAAGATAGTTCCTCTAGAGTCTTTGGAATATCATATTGGACGCAGAGATCTTGAAAAGTGGACCAAGGATGTGCTGGGTTCGATCCAGCTTGCAGACAACATTAGGACGGTTAGAAGATCCCAGCTCATGGGAGAGGATCTGAGGCTTCAACTAGTCGAGGCTGTTAAAGAATGGGCGGATAGAGTCTCATCCCATGAATCTCCATCGGACCCTCAGAAACAGGTTGACCCGCCGCTAACCACCATCTAGCAGAGACTCGGCTATCGAAATTATCGCGTTGCCCAATTGCCTGGTGGGTATTGATACGACTACTGGGGTTGAGACTTTGGCGCTAGTCTCTCTTTGCCTACTGCGAGAATGAAGAGAACGATTCCAATAGCGAACAGTTGTAGGCTGATCGCCATTGACACGACCGGATTGAATCCGGCCTTCCAGATCTCATAGTTGAGATATGCTGGAAGAATCATCAGAGCTGCGGCCACTATGACTGCGACTCCACGGAGTATCTTGACGAGATCCGAGTCTCCAACGCGAATAGCGCTCATTACGACGATGCCCGTGACTAAGCGTTCAGGCATCTTTCCCATATATGAACGCTTATTCTTTCACCGTGACCTTTCGAGCGATCGTAACGTAAGCCGTGTGCCCAATCATCCGTGATTCGGGTCGCACCTTGCCCGTCTCGGTCTTGAACTCCCGCATCAACAACTCAACTGCCTCAAGAACAAGGAATCCACATTCCCTCAACGCTTCAGCGAGTTTCTCGAGCTGGTTAACGGTAGGCGTAAAGCCCGCAAGCATTCCCCCGCCCGCTAAAGCATCCCATGCAGGGGCCACCATCTTCCAAGGATCACCTAGATCGATTACAGCGGCATCCGCGTTCAGTTCCAAGAATCCCTGCGATGGATCGATGTTTCGAAAAGTGACCAGACTTGACAGACCAGTCTTTTCCACGTTCTTCTTCGCCGATCTCAAGAACTCTTCCCGATTCTCGTAAGTGTACACGCGGCCATTCGGTGCGACAGCCTGAGCCAAGGCCCCGGTTAGAGCACCACTACCTGTGCCTACCTCAACGACGGTGTCACGATCCTTCAACCCAAGCTGGTAGATCGCATACCCGATGTCCTTGGGATACATTATCTGGGTCGGCCGGTCGAACGAGTTCACGAGCTCCAAGAGCCGGGGCTTGAACACGGCAAGCGACTGTCCCAAGCTAGTCCTGACGAAGACCCCATACTCCAGCCCGACAAGATCCTTGAGATCAAGATACCCACGATGCGTATGGAATCGTCCCTCTCCCGCCCGAGCAACCCAGCTACGGCGAGCATCCTGGTAGAGGAAAACTAGATCACCTTCCTGAATTGAACTTGTCAAATTAAGATTCCCCAGAGGGGCTCGTGAAGTTTAAGCGTTCCACCCAAACTAGCTCTTCGATACAGTCCCGCGCAACTGATTCCGAAGACTGTTGTTGTTTGTCTATCCTTTGAGGGCTTTGAAGACTGCTTCAGCCTTCGAGGTGCTGACCAGCTTCACTGTGATAGGGTTCTGCGAATCATTTATTCGGATTCGAAGCACCGCAATACCCACTCTCCACCAAGCCACAACCAGTGACCCGGCAAAGACAACGAGTCCCGCCAACATCGCAACATCGTAGGGAAACACCGGCAGAGGTAGCATTCTCGTCCCTGGAAACCACCAGATGAGAAAGCTAGCGATCGCGCCGAGAACTGCGAAAGTCAACGGTGGGAGGAGACTCTTTGTAATCAATTCTAGAGTGTTGATGCTTGCGGTCGGCACGTTCATGAACTTCTCTCCCGTCGCAAACCTCTTGCCAACTAGAAGACGAGTATCCGTGACGTATACCTGATAGTTGACCCCCGCGCAGTGTGCGAGAACGTTCTCTGGGCCAACCAAGCGTTGAAGGTTGGACAAGTCTTCCGGAGAAGAATCGACAATTTTCCGTTTTACCATGCTGTAACCCGAGCCTCGAACCTATGCGACAAGTCCAGAATTCTGAAAGATCTGACACATATGCTGTCTAGATGTGAGAGTCAACGCGAGGTGAGCTGCGGTTTCAGACGCCTCTCAAACACCCGGCCATTCGGCTTCTCCTCCGTAAAAATCTGGCCCTGAAACCGCGAAACTCGTACATCCGCGGTAAGCCAAGCATCTGGAGGAAGATTGGCCTTCAAACAACACTGAGAAAGGAACTCTTCACTATCAAAACCTTCGTCAACAGCCACCTGAGGCAATAGCAACCCGTGGCTACCCTTACCTTCAACCATCAAACCGTCTCTCCCCACCAGAATATTCTCTCTCAAATCAAGAGGGTTCTTCACCCAGATGGGCTCCATGATGGAGAGCACGGTCGCCTCCAACACGATCCTTTTCTGCAGCTCTTCTAGACTCACAGGTTCAAAGCGGAAGTCGGTCGTCGCTGCCTCTACTGCAGCAATCCTAACTTGTTCTAGTAAAGATTGAGTTGGAAAGGGAATCCCAATACATCCCCGCAGATTACCACCACTGAGGTGGTCGAGGAGCGTTACGAATACTCCTCTTTCTTCTTGCAAGATAGGACTAGAATGAGCCATCGACTGGAGTTCTTTTCCTGACAGATGAGTTTCAACAGCGGCTCTTGCGGTCTTCACCAATACTGCACCTTCTTCTGCCGTTAGCATTTCAGTTCCTTCTCTTCTAGAGACGTTCTCTTTCGGGCCTCTTCTAGTGTATGACGTATCTGTTTCCAGTGGCTTCCCACCCAGTACGTCTTCCCACACTCAGCATTGCTACACCTCCAGAATCGATCGTAGAGTTCGATGCTTTTGGCCGGAACGACACTTGAAGCTTCTTTCTTAGAAATCTCGTGAAGCTCCCCGCCGCATTCAGGGCATCTTGTAGCGGCCATGTCGATATCAAGGGAGATGCCCAGAGTTCTCGCTAACTGTCCCAGCCGGGCTTCCTCGGTATCGCCAAGAACCAGCACTGAATGAATACGCTTTGCGAGAGCTCGATTGTAGAGCTCTTCATCACGCGTCAACAGGACAGTGTCCGGTGTCTGGGAGTTTCGCAAGAGAATGCTGTCCTCAGCTTTCGAATCATATTCTGTCACATATCCTAGCATTCTGAGCCAACGCGCTAGGCCTCCAAGCATTCCGTCAACTACAAACCTCAACCCGAAAACCCACTATGCAACACAGAGCCAGAGCCTTCTCTGGTGACGATCTCTCCCTCCCGGTAGACGACCTTACCGCCAACGATCGTAGAATGAACTGCGCCCTGCGTCTTGAACTCGTCAAAGGGCGAAAACTTCGCCTTCGAAAAGAACCTACTCGAATCTATCTTAGATTTCTTCTTCAGGTCAACCAAGACAACATCGCCATCGGCTCCCTTCTGAAGCTTGGCCTTGGACTTGAAACCGAAAATCCTTGCTGGATTCTCACTGAGAAGTTTCACCAGAAGCGAGATACTCATCTGTTGTCTGTTGACAAGTGTCAGCATCAATGGCAACGTCGTTTCCAATCCTGGGACCCCAGGCGGGCTTCTGCTGGCGGATTGATTCTTCTCCTTGATGGTGTGTGGGGCGTGATCACTCGCGATGACGCTAGAGAGACCAGCAAGTGTGGATTTCAGCAAGCTCCGTCTTGTTTCTTCAGATCTCAACGGGGGAACCATCCATGCTCTCCAGCCAAGACTGGACAAGAGCTGCTTGGAGAGGAGGAGATGGTGAGGCGTGACCTCACTAGTCGATTTCGTAGACGCATTAATCTTCATGAGGCTAGAGCGGAGAGTTAGATGGCAGTAGTGGACGTTGCAACCAGCCTTCTTCTGAATTCTCAATAGTCTGTCGACAGCGCGAGTTTCGAAGATTGGCGGCCGAGCCTCTGCTGCTTCTTCGAAGCCTTCTCCCTGGCTAGTGTTTTTTGGAGCGTCAACATCTTCTGCATGAACTGTTACCGGCATCCCAGCGTCCCCCGCGGCGCGCATCATTTTCTGTATCGCCTGATCATTCTCGACATCGAAGGGCACGATAGGTTTCGGCATGTAGAGCTTGAGCGAGAATGCTCCCGCACCTGCTAAGGATTCTACGTCGTGAGAATCAGATACTGCGGCCGCATGAAAACCAACATTGACGTGCGTCTTCTGAGCTGCCACTTTCTGTTTCTCAATCACACGTCTAGCTGAATCGGTTGGGGGAACAGTGTTAGGCATGTCAAGCACCGTCGTGAATCCTCCGGCCGCGGCTGCAGCTGTTCCAGTTGCAAAATCCTCCTTGTATGCGAGTTCCATGTCCCTGAGATGGACGTGAACGTCTATGAATCCGGGCAGAGCCTTGAATCCTGCGGCATCAATCGTCTCTACGCCAGTGTCGATAATACTGCGAGCTATTCGGTTGATCCGCCCTTCTTGGATGAAGATAGAGCCTCTGGCGAAGCCTTTTCCATTCCAGATGTCGGCGTCTTTGACCAGAATATTCCGGTCTTCCAGGTCTACTGCGGGATCAGATCTCTTCTTCGACCGGGCCAAGTTCCTTTGCGCAATCCTGACACAGGAAAACTCCATCCTTCTGCACCAACGCTTCCGACCAAGTCTCACACTCGTCACAATATCCTTGCAGACGGGAAGAGCTGGTTCGTGGGATCCTTCCCAGCCCAGCTTGACTCTTCTCAGAGGCGAGATCGATTATTGCGGGAGTGACTTCTAGAATGTCTTTCATCGTCAAAATTCCCATAAGTTTTCCATTCTCTATCACGGCCAGCCTTCGGATCTTCCGCTGATTCATCAGTTTCGCAGCATCCGTAATACTGGCTCCCGCCTTGACCGTGACAACTGGTTTCGACATAGCCTCACCAACAGTAACCTTCGAAGGCAAGAGATTCTTGGCCGCGATTCTCTGGACAATGTCCCTTTCCGTAATTATCCCAATAGTCTCTCCCTTCTTGCCTGAGACAAGCACGCACCCGATATTGTGTTTGGCCATCAGCTTCGCCGCATCGGCCGCGGTGTCTGACTCTTTCGCGGTAATGACAGACCTTGTCATGATGTCTCGTACGATAACAGATTCAGGCTCGGTCTCATGCACCGACAAGGCAGAACGGCCAGGGAGACTCGGCTTCTATAAAATCTTCATGTGAACTTCGCACGTTTTTTCCGGCAAAACGTTATCAGCACGATTGAAGCCGGCCTCTTTCGAGCCTTGTCGAGCGCGGGGTCGAACCTAGCTGTTCAGACTGCCAAGGAAGTCCACATCGGCCGTCTGCCCCCAGCCTCGCTCGTCTACTGGCTGCGGCTCGGCTTTGGTGTCTTAGCCGGTGTCATCTACAACCTTGCGGGATTCGGCTCGTTGGGAGTAGGACTCGGCACGCTGAGCATGATTACCGTGGGAATAGGAGTCTATTCCGTCTCAGTCTTTCTAGTGAAGAACCTTCTCGGATACGGACCTGAGGTATTGAAGGGTCCAAATAAGCACCTGACTATTGGAATGGGATCCTACATTATCTGGATGATCTTTACGACGATTCTACTGTATACTGTTCTAGACCCGCATCCTTCTTAGCAGGTTCCTTCTTCTCCACGGTCGCTGGGGGAATCGCGTCGCTAGCCTGTTGTGGGCTCTTCATCGAGGACAGAAGCGTGACGTAATCTTCTAACGCTTTGAAATATCCTCGGTCGTATTCTCCGTGAATCTCGTTAGCTGCAAACTCTCCGAACTCTTTCCGAATCTGGTTGATCGATTCCTCGCCGCGGTTTCCCAGCACTTTGGGCAGGTAGATGTACTTGTCATCGTTGGTCCGGTACGTCAATAGCAAGCCCTCTAGAGCTTTGACGTATCCCTTGTACCAAGCAGCGTTCTCCGCTTTCTGTCGGATACTATCAAGCTCCTTCTCCGCATCCGTCCATGCTCGCGCTTCTACATTCTGGAAGAACCGGTTGACTGATTCTGCGGGAATTGTGTTGTCTGATTTTACCGACGACGCTTGACCTCGTCCTCCTCCGACACGTCGAGTATGCCTGTCTCGGTGACCTTGAATATTCTTTCACCCTCGGGAAGGTAGGGGCTGGAGACGAGACGCGCAATCCTAATTGGACCACTGGCAGCGCGGCGTAGAAAGACCCGAGTGTGGCTTGTGTGGGCCACTATGTGACCGCCAACAGCGTCAACCGAATTGGCGAAAAACTGGTCAGGCTTCGACATAACCTGGTTAGTCACAACCGCCACGGCGTTGAATCCCCTCGCGAGCCGTATCAGTCTGTGCATATGATTGTTCAACCGTTGCTGTCGTTCTGCCAGCATCTCTCTTCCCAAGTACTCGCTTCTGAAATGAGACGTTAGCGAGTCGATGATTATCACTCGTATGTTATTGTTTTTGATTATCTGATCCGCCTTCTCCAAGAGAAGGACCTGGTGATCCGAATTGTAGGCCTCTGAGTAGATTATTCGCTGTGCAACATCTGTTGCCTCCAGACCTGCGGACTTTGCCATCCGGACGATCCACTCTGGACGAAAAGTCTGTTCCGTGTCCAGATACAAGGCGCCACCATCTAGACCGCCCTTGTCTACTGGAAGCTGAACGTTGACCGCTAGTTGATGGCAGAGGATAGATTTGCCGACTCCATACTCGCCGTATACTTCCGTGATCGTCTGGGTCTCTAGTCCGCCGCCGATCAGTTCGTCGAAGGATTTGCTGCCGGTTGTGAGCCGTAGAACGTTGGCCTTCATCCTCATCAGCTCGTCAGCTCTGATGAACGATAATGAGATGCTGTCTCGGGCCACACCGATGATCTTGGCGGCCTGTTTCTCGCCGATCCCAGCAGGGACGAGTTCTCGGACGGTGGCGGTAGCTAAGCTCTCGACTGTGTGGAAGCCGAGCTCTTTCAGCTTGTCAGCAGTTGATGGACCTACGCCCGGGAGGTCTTCTACAACTTCGTATTTCCGGGCGGTTTCTTGAGTCACCATGGCTCACTTGGAGAGCTAGACTGTTTTCTCTCTGTGCCATATTTTAATGTGCGAAAAGATGAGTCGTCTCTGATTTAGCCCATAGATTGATGCGAAGATAATCCCTGTCACTGGTCAATGTACCGCGTTTCAGGTTTCACTGGTTACAGCACGCTTATGGTGATTGCGGAGACGGCAATCTTGCGTTGAGGATTATTGGGGGTTGAGGAGGAGGCCCAACCCAAGAAGAGTGGAAGTAGAAGGAACATCGAAACTTTGTTGGGCTGGCATGGAGAAGACTCCGCGGGGAGCAACCTATACCAGACAACACTCCTCACGTCCATCCTCGAATACGGAATCATCCTATTCTTCGGCCTCTGGCTAGTCACGGAATACTTCTACAACATCTACGAACAACAATACTTCGGATCCTTCAACCCAGTATTCCTAGTGGTCGTCCTAATGATCGCATCAGCCTACGGTTTCACCCGGCTCATCTCAACCATCCGGACCGTACTGAAACCTCCAAAGAAAACCAGCAAACCCGAGGATGATTACTAGTGGTCAGAATACGAATCGGAACCACCATCTCTCTCCTCGTCAACCTATTCCTCACCTTCTGGCTGGTTAACCAGTATCTGAACGACGTCTACTTCCAGAACTACGTCAACACGTCCATCGGACCCTATTCACCCTTCATAGTTCTCACAATAGGGCTCGGCGGAGGATCCGGTTTCGGGTACGTGCTGCTCAAGAGAAGGCATGGTGACCAAGGCCTCGTCGGAAAGATACAGAAATCGAAATCCTTCAAACCGGGATCACTACTCTCAACAGGCACGCCGACAGCCTCGCCCTCCAGACAGATCCTCCCCACAGGCGCTCCGCCTTCCGCAGGGTCAAAGCACACAGTCTACGCAGTACCACCATTACCAAAGAGCTCAACCCCGAGCAGTCCAAGAGCCAGCCCGAGCATGACCTGGTCAACAAGTGCCAAGTCCTCTACCGATGTGTTCCCGGCCCAGAAACAGGACGCGGTGGGCAAGAGCGCCTCCGCGGTATTACAGACGTTGAGAGCTGAAGCAGCTAAACCAACTTCCTCACCGTTCCAACCTGTGCCCCAGAATCAGCCCAGCTCGACTATGCGCCCACCAATCGACCAGCCGCCTAGACCCGGGCCAACACCACCTTGGAATCCTTCTCCATCGACGATGGACGACCGGAGGTCAGAGCCTGGTCCAGTCTTTCAGAAGCCGGGTCTTGATACATCAGCGAGACAAGGCACTCCGTTCCCGTCTGCCCCAAGTCAACCTCAAAGTTCACAGTCCTCGGCAGTCCCGTCAAAATGGGCCCCTCCAGACCGGCCAGGAATCCCGCCGTCTTCCGAAACTTCTGGAGTAAGAGCTATCCCGCCGCTCCCGACCAAATGGACCCCACAATCGGGATCCACTAATACACCGGGCTCACCCCCACCGCAAGGAATTCCTCGACCGGGCCCCATGCCCATGAGACCCCCGATGCCACCGACACAGGGAGGACCCCGCTCATTCGTCATACAAGGACCCGGAAGACCAGGAGAGCAACGACCCATGGCACCGCCAAGACCGTTCGGCGCCGGTCCACCTCGACCCCCACCCGGGATGGGACCCCAACCTGGACCCGGCCAATCTGGACCCCGACCACAGGGTCCTCTGGGCGGACCGATGCCAATGCCCCAGCCTTGGAAGCCCCCTACGCAAACTCCGGACAAGGAGTCACCAGACTCGTCAGCGAAATCCGAATCATTCGGTGATCTGTCCTCGACAAGGCCCGGGACGGAATCGAAGAACCCTCCAGCGGCTGGCGGCGGTGGAGAGATGGACTGGGACACAGCCTTGGACACGATATTGAAGACTCTGCGGAAAGACCGAGGAGTTGGAGAGGCAAAGTAGGGACTTTGACCCATCCGAGCCAGTTACACCAAGTCTTAGGCTCTTGGGAAGCAGAGCGCTACTTGTTACTCCGAACAAGGAGAGAAGAATAGGTTGAGGAGACTCCTTATCAAACTCGTAGCCATAGAGACCGCGCTAGTAGGCTGGCTCTCATACTGGCTGTTCTTAGTCTACGCCAACAACCCCTCTGTCGCCGAACAATTATCTAATAGTCTCCAGAGATTCCCACAGCTATCCTTCAGCACCATCGACATCGCAGTTATGGTGATAATCGCAACGCTCGCCATAACACTCGCCTTCAAGTTCCAGAGAGGCCTACGACCAGGCATTCGCCTGGAAAGAGCATTACAGATGTTGGAGAATCTGATGAAACGCAACCTGGTATTAGAGGCACAGGTGGCCGAACTCAAAATAGAAAAGGTTCACCCAAGCCCCGTCATCACGAGCACTACGCCCGTCACTCCTAGTCCTAGCGAACCTAGGCCGGGATCATGGGAGAAAGCGTTTCGAACACCGCTAGAAGCAGGCCCGCCAATGAGCGCGAGATCAACTGCGATGAGCCGCGAGGACACCCCCTTCGGGCGTGAGACTGGAGTCCCACCACCGAGAATTGAACCTGTACCATCGACAAGCTCACCCGCTTTCGCGAAACCAACAATCATGATCACTGAGAAAAGCGTCGAAAAGTCATCTCCCCCGACGATCATTTCCCAGAGAACCTTCGATAGACCAACGCAGACTCCACCACCAGGCCAGAGCGCTTCGAGCTGGGAAGATAGTCCCAAGTTCATAGGGGAATTTAAGGGAATACTTACGCCATCATCTCCCCCAAGGAGGGCGCCAGCAGTCTCTGATTCTGGCGGACTGAAACAGCCCTACATCCCAGCACCGGCGCCGAAAATCGTCCCGCCTAGTGTCATAGTTGGACCAATGACCACTTCTGCACAACCCAAGATTCTTCCCCGACCCCTTCGCCCAACAACCTCGCCTAGGAGCTCAGCCCCAAGCACCGTCTCCCGACCCAGCTCTGAAGTCACCAAACCCCGGGTAGACACTTCTCCGATAGTTGCAAGTCCGGTCAAACCATCAGCCTCCGAGGATACGGCGACGACTCAGGAGAGACCCGAGAAGCTTGAGTCCAAGGCGGACGACAAGAACACAGACACAACAGGCAGCAGGGACAATGCAAAGCCTACTGATGCCGCGAAGAAGAAGTTTCCGTACGAAGAAAACTGAAGAGATCTGCGCCCAGTGTGAAAAGGCATCTATTGAGGATTAGACGTTTCGGGTATTTCTCCGAGCCATCCCTTCAATGCCTTCTGGTCGGACTTCACGCGTTTCTGCAACGTTTCCAGGCTCTTCTGTAGGGTCAGCGGTTTGAACTCGATCTTCATCTTCTCTACCGTCGGTAGAACGCCCTTGGCAAGAGACGGTGCGACTATGATGGGTCGAAGCTTCTTGCCCTCTGTCGGTGAAAGGTACTTCAGATATTCGACAAGTTGCTTAACTGCAGCCGCTCCAGCCGGACCCTTCTTGATCTCAATAACCACTGTATTTCCCTGAGAGTCGATTCCGTAAACGTCGACGAATCCGGGCGCAACTTTCTTCTCGAAATCTATCACTCGAAGCCCTTGCTCGATCAGATCTGGTTCGGCGAGTATGGCCTTCTGCATTTCCTCCTCGCTTGAGTGGAGGATAAACTGGGCATCGTCCCTCAAACGGAACGCGCTCAGAAACTCAATCCTGTCCATTTCGATAGTCAGTGTCTCCAAGGGACTCGGACGAACAGCCTTTACGACCAGACGCCCCCTCTCGATTCGGGTCTGAAACACGCACCCGGATGGCTGCCAGTTAACGGGCTGGTAGTCCCTGCCTCTGTGGACCAGCACGCAACCATCACCCTTCAAAATAACGAGCCGCTCACCCTCCCCCATGTCGCTGCCTGTCCGGCCAGAATAGCTGACAGTACAGTTCGCAACCATTGCCACCATCATCCTAGCTTCGAGAGCCTTCACTAGCTCCGAACGAGCCTCATCTAGCTTAGGAGAGACCAAGACCGGCACTCAGGTCACGCCAGAAAGATTCAACTCTCCATCCGCAATATATCAGCATGATTTGGAAAAGGACGACAGACAAGTCGCAGAATGGTACAACACACTCTCCGGCTCATACGAGGAACTCTACGGCGAAGAACAATCCCGCAAATACGAAACAGTCCTAGGATTCCTTGGAAATAGACACTTCCGAGTTCTCATCGACCTTGGGTGCGGAACCGGCACCTTCCTCGAAAAGGCGAGCGAGATGTACGATTATGCGATAGGCATCGACTTGTCTGCAAAGATGCTGCGAATCGCGAGGAAGAGAAAGACCGCTAATACCGACTACGTGTTAGCAAGCTCATCCTCGCTGCCGCTGAAGAACTCTTCATCAGACTGCATAGTCTCTATCTCCACTGCGAAGGCAGGGTCGAATCTTTCAGGTTTCATCGCTGATCTTAAGAGAATTAGCCGCGAAGACTCGCTACTAGCGTTTACTCTCTTCCAGCAGCCCGGACTGCCAAATCCTGAATCTCTGCCGAAACCCGCGCGATCAACGACCATTTCTGACCGGGAGACCCTCTATTTTCTCCGTCTAGCCAGCTGTCTAGAATGACTGCTGAAACCGGGTCTGGCTTCGTGGACTTTAAGAACTAGACCCGCCCCTCTAGCTTTGACAAGAATGCCAGGATGCTCTCACCAATGGCGCGGAAGAGGACAGATGGCTCGATGCATAAGATGCGGAAAGCTGAAAACCGATTTCAGGAAGGAACAGCACAACCAGAAGATGCTGGCGAGAGAAGACTCAGAGAGCTAACGAGACTGAGAGTCCAAGATCCGAACCCCGTGGTCTGACAAAGAGTTTTTATGGTCTCAGCCGAACAGCCGCGATAAGGCTGCTACTTGGAACCATCGAGAAAGCCACTGAACCTTCTCATCCGCAAGATGAACGGCGACGTTGCAGTGAAGCTGAAGAACGATACGGAATACCGGGGCAAGATGATCGACTGCGACAGCCACATGAACATCATCCTCGATGGAGCGAGAGAGTATCGTGGCGGAGACCCGGCCACGAACTATGGAAGCCTGATAGTTAGAGGCAGCAACGTACTCTACATCTGCGTGAGCCAGCCAACAACCTAGCCGAGTCTCAGCTGCCCTGCGAGCCGTCAGGTCAAAACAGGGTTGAGGAAAGCGCCCTTTTCAGATACAGAGACACGGGTCGGGCAATAATACCACCCGCTGCAACCTGAACAATATCGAAGGGAACTTCCACAAGGCCGCCAATCAACCCTGGGTTCAGTGTGGAATTCGCGCCGACGATCAGACCGATGAATTCGGCGTTTGTGATGAAATATCCGCCGACCATGATCAAACTTGCCAGTAGCCATGAAAGCTTCAGACGCGACCCAGAAGTGCGCTGATAGACCAACCCCGCTATTGTCCCTTCAAGACCTTTGATCACTAGAGTGAAAGGCCAATAGGGAGCACCTCCAACCAATGCGTCTGAAAGCGAAGAGCCTACTCCACCTGCAAAACCCCCCACCAAAGGGCCAAAAGTCCAAGCCGCGATGAAGATGATTATGTCACCAGCATCAAATCTTTGACCTGGAACGACCGAGATGGGAACCCAAGCAAATTGTGTGATCACGAAGACAAGGGCGGTAAACATTGCCATCATAGAAATGGTTAGGACCGGTGTATGCCTTCCTTTCGGAGCCCTCGTACCACTATCTAGATTGGACGTTGACAACGCTGCCTATTTCCTGGCGTTCGCGAGAACTGCGTGGGTCTTCAATTGTCGACTTTTCGAATTGAGTCCAGCCTGCACTAACCCTGTGTAGGGTGGCGACGGTCGTCCCGGTCGTGACTTGAATTCTGCGTGGAACTGGGTAGCGAAATGGAACATGTTGCTGGGCAGTTCTAGTATCTCCATTCTCCGGTTGGAGTCGCTCTTTCCTGAGAATCTTAATCCTTTCGAAGTGAGTTGTGGAATGTACTTAGGGTTGACCTCGTAACGGTGCCTATGCCTCTCCCAAGCTCTCGACTTCTGATACAGCGAGTATGCGATACTTCCCGCGTCAATGAAGATTTCATGTGCTCCCAGCCTCATGGTCCCGCCCTTCTCCAATACAGTATTCTGCTCCGGCATCAGGTCAATAACGTAATTTTTCGAGTTCGTGCTTAGCTCTGAGCTAGCCGCATCCATCATTCCCAAGCTCCGGGCATATTCGACGACTGCTAGTTGGAATCCGAAGCAGATTCCTAGGAATGGGATGTTGTGAGTTCGCGCGTATTCTATTGCTTTGATCTTTCCCTCCGAGCCTCTCGACCCAAACCCTCCTGGCACCAAGAGTCCGTCGAACCCGGACAATACTCGGACCCTTGACGGGTCCTTCTCGAAATCGTCAGTCTCGATAAATTCCAAATCGACTTTCGCATTTAGAGTCGCACCTGCGTCACGAAGCGCTTCGTTGACGCTCACGTAGCAGTCGGCTAATTCAGCGTATTTTCCACAGACCGCGATCGTGACCTGGTTTTCGGGTCCAAGATGGGTCTTGATCATCTTCTTCCAAGAGCTCCATTCAGGCTCCCTGCTTGACAACTGGAGCCTACTGACCAAGCAGCCGCCCAGCCCCTGCTCGTCCAAGAGAAGCGGTGATTCGTATATGCTCGCGATGTCCTGGGAGGTGAAGACCGCGGATTCTTCGACGTTGCAGAAGAGCGCGATCTTCTTTCGGGGCTCGGGCCTCAGAGGCACCTTGCTACGCGCCACAATAACATCAGGCTGGACGCCTATGCGCCTAAGCTCTTGAACGCTGTGCTGTGTCGGCTTAGTCTTCTGTTCACCCACAACATCCAGCATCGGGACAAGGGTGACGTGAACATTCATAACGTTCCCGATTCCCTCGTCGAACCGGAACTGCCGCGCCGCCTCAAGATACGGGAGAGATTCAATGTCGCCAACAGTACCGCCTATCTCTACGATCACAACCTCAGCACCCTCACCCGCGATGCTCCGAAGACGATCCTTGATCTCGTCAGTAATGTGTGGGATTATCTGGACACATTTTCCTAGGAAGTCTCCCCTTCTCTCTCTTTCGATGACTGAAGAATAGATCTGTCCGGTGGTAATGTTATGGCTCTTCGGAACGTTGATGTCTAGAAATCTTTCATATGTTCCGATGTCCATGTCAGTCTCCCCGCCATCTTCCGTTACGAAGACTTCTCCGTGGATGTACGGGTTCATCGTTCCAGCATCATAGTTGAGGTAGGGGTCAACTTTTGCGGCTGTGACCTTTAGTCCTCGGACTTGTAGAATCTCGCCGATAGAAGCTGCGATGACTCCCTTTCCTATTCCGGACATTACTCCGCCGGTGACGAATATGTACTTCGCCAAAGGGTAACAGAGAGAGGAATAATCACCTGTTCAAAAGACTGACGGCGAAAGAGCACCGCCGACCATGAAACGACTTTTGAGCCGAGATGAGGATGATAGGCCCAGGGCTTGGACAGAATCCTTAGGCACGTTGCACCATGGGCTTCGCTTTTGGAGCAGTCGATCTTCCTTCCGGGAGCTTGAGACCGGCCTTCTGCCAATCGTCCAGGAACCGTTTCAGCCCAATATCGGTTAAGGGATGTTTTACCATCTTGTCCAAGACGTCGGGC
Source organism: archaeon 13_1_40CM_2_52_13 (assembly GCA_001919285.1). Lineage (GTDB taxonomy): Archaea > Thermoproteota > Bathyarchaeia > 40CM-2-53-6 > 40CM-2-53-6 > 40CM-2-53-6. The sequence continues at coordinate 3,422 of MNHO01000015.1, read as the reverse complement.
GGCATGGTAGCCACATGAGCGCCCAGCTTCGCTGCCTCTACAACGTGTACCGGGTGACGAATGCTCGCCACTAGGACCTGAGTATCAATATTGTAGTTCCGGTAGATCTGCAAGATCTCATCGATAATCTTCATACCCTCATGACCGGCGTCGTCAAGCCGACCTATGAAGGGACTGACATAGTCCGCGCCAGCCTTCGCTGCCAGAAGAGCCTGGTTGGGAGAGAAGACTAGAGTTACGTTCGTCTTGATGCCATCCTTGTGAAGCCTCCTGACGGCCTTGAGCCCTTCCCCGGTCATCGGACACTTGACAACGACGCTAGGTCCCAGCGCAGCAAGATCATGCCCTTCCATGACCATTCCCTCAGACTCCTGACTCACAACTTCGAGGTTCACGGGTCCTTGAACGAGTCTCAGAATATCTGTTACAAGCTCGACGAATTCCCTGTTCTCCTTTGCGATGAGGGTCGGGTTGGTGGTTATCCCATCCAGGACCCCCATGTCGACGAAGGTCTTGATGGACGGTATGTTGGCTGTGTCGAGGAAGATCTTCAATCAAAAATCACCTAGACGCGACCAGTTTCTTTGCGGCTCTAACAATATCTTTCGAAGTAAGACCGTACTTTGCCATCAGTTCCTTGTATTCGCCGGACTCTCCGAAAGTGTCTCTAACGCCGACCATCGAGATCGGGACTGGATATGAGCTGGAGACGACTTCTGCAACAGCGCTCCCGAGTCCGCCAATAATGTTCTGCTCTTCAGCAGTGACGATTCCTCCAGTCTTTCTAGCGACACTGACAATGGTGTCCGCGTCTAGAGGCTTGAGAGTGTGTGAGTCTATGATCTCCGCTGAGATTTTTTCCTTGGCCAGGGACTCGCCAGCCTCCAACGCCTCGCTGACCATTACGCCGCAGGCGATGATCGCCAAGTCAGTCCCCTCCCTCAAGACCTTGACTTGCCCCACCTTCAGGTCGGGGCGCGAGGAGTAGACTTCAGGCACGCTGGGTCGACTAAGACGAATGTAGAAGGGCCCAGGAGTCTTCCAGGATTCCTCTATCAAGACCCTTGTCGCGGGAGCGTCAGCGGGTATGACGACTCGCAAGTGTGGGATCGCCCTCATCGCGGCAACATCCTCGACGGTCTGGTGGGAGGCACCGTCAGGCCCCACGCTAACGCCTCCATGGGAGGAGACTATCTTGACGTCAAGGTTGGGATAGGCGACTGCGTTCCGGATCTGGTCCAGACATTTCCCCGGGACGAAGGCGGAGTACGTGCTGACGTATGGTATCTTTCCCGCCAGCGCGAGCCCTGCAGCGATTCCGATCATATTGGCCTCGGCGATTCCGACGTTGAAGAATCTGTCAGGGAATCGATCGGCAAAGAGGCTGGTCTTTATGGAGACCGAAGTGTCGGCGCCTAGTACGACTAACTTCGGGTCTTTTGATCCGAGCTCGAGGAGGGCCTCAGCTAGTGCATCCCGCATCGAACTCATCTGGACCAGCATCAGCCCAAACATCCCTTGACTATTGAACCATGGGAGAATTTCTCCGTCGTCATTGTTGCCTCATTGACTCGACGAGCTTCTTCACTGTGTCCTTGTCTGGTGCTTTACCATGATAGGCGGGATCCCACTCCATGAAAGAGACTCCCTTGCCCTTTACCGTGTGTGCTATGATGACGGTAGGCCTGTTCCGCATGTTCTCAGCTTTTTCCAGGGCTTCGATTACCTGACGAAGATCGAACCCATCAACCTCTAGAACGTGCCAGTTGAAGGCTTTCCACTTGTAGGCCAGAGGCTCCATCGGCATGATCTGTTCGGTTAGACCATCCTGTTGTATCCCATTTCGATCGATGATGGCCGTAAGATTACCCAGTTTGAATTTCGGGGCTGCCATGGCCGCCTCCCACGTCTCGCCCTCGTCCAGCTCCCCATCTCCCAACAAGGCGTAGACCCGATAGTCTTTCTTGTCGATCTTCCCTGCGAGTGCCATGCCTATCGCAGCTGACAATCCTATTCCTAGAGAGCCTCCTGGGAACTCGACTCCGGGTACCCGGTGGTCCGGATGCCCCTGTAATCTGCTATTCAGCTTCCGCAATGTCTTCAGCTCGCTTACTGGAATGTAGCCTGCCTCTGCGAGCGTAGCGAACAGGACAGGAGCAGCGTGGCCTTTGGAGAGGACAAACCTGTCTCGGTCAGGCCACGCTGGCCGCTTGGGATCGTGGCGCATTTTATAGAAGTAGAGTGAGACTAGGATCTCGACGGCTGAGAGGCTTCCTCCGGGATGGCCCGATTTGGCCTCCGCAAGCATTTCTAAAATGTGTGTTCTGATCTTGACTGCTTTCTGCAGGAGCATACCGAAAGGGATCTGCGTCTGTTCCATTACTAGTAGACCGGGACCTGAACTACATGCTCTGCAAGCTCTAGGGTTGTGCTAGCTTGAGATCGAAGATCGTTCAGATCCACTACAACCGTACCGATCTTGTCTGCCTGCTGGGCCGCGGCCAGACCAGCGAGGAGAACAGCTTCCCTGACAGAAGCTCCAGCAGCCATGGACATTGCGAGAACCGCGGTCTGGCAGTCTCGTACACCCACGGCGTTGAATCCTGGCTTCGGGCCTTTGAATGCTGGGAAGCTGGTGATGTTCTTCTTCTCGAAGAGAATCATCCCATGCTCACTCCGGGTCAGGAGCAGACTCTCGCATTCGAGCCGGGTCATCAGATTGTGCCCCATATTCCGGAGCGAAGTATCATTCACCATTGAGACGCCTGTGGCAATGCTACCCTCGCGTGCATTGGACTTGACCATGCTGACGCCAATGTAGTCCAGATAATGGCGTACTTTTGGCTGAGCGAGAACCTTCTTGTTCTGTACTCGGCATTCCTCTACGACGTTGCTTATCAAGTCGGGCGTTATCACGCCCTTGTCATAGTCAGAGAATACGACACTGTCAGCCCCGCTCACGAGCTCTTTCAGGGGTTCGAGAAACTGCCTCGTAATGTGAGACTCCACGTCGGACCGGTATTCTTTGTCGATTCGAAGGTATTGTCGATGGTTTAGGATAAACCTCGTTTTTAGGCTGGTAGGCCTATCGTTAACCACAACACCCGAGACGTCTACTCCCTTTCGGCGAAGCTCCTCTTCAATCCAGCGCCCCGCCTCGTCCTTTCCAACGACCCCGAGCACCTTAACCTTCGCGCCTAGGGCGGCGAGATTGTTGGTAAGGTTGGCAGCTCCTCCCAGAAGAAGCTCCTCTGAGATGAAGTCAGCCACCGGAACAGGGGCTTCACGAGAGAGCTTTCGACCTTGAGAGTGAACGTATCGGTCGACAATAAGGTCCCCAATGACAAGAATTGACTTGTTTCGGAAGCCGTCTACGACCTCGGTTGGATCGGAGACGTCCAGTGTCAACTGGGGTGCCAGAA
>MNHO01000055.1 GCA_001919285.1 archaeon 13_1_40CM_2_52_13 | reverse complement strand
ACTCCCGTTCTCGATATGCCTCCGAACTGCCAGAACACTCAGAATCTGACATTCAACTCGGTTCATTCTGACATCAACTTTGCACTATGGCCGGTCTGGGTGGTGGCCGTCTTTTACCCTACGCTTCAGGTCACAAAGATGCGGTTAATCCAAGGCCTTGGAGCGGTTCAAACAATCTTGAGGGAAAGGCTGGGTTTGGTCGCAATGTGAAGCGCCCTACGCAACTGGCGATAGCATGCATTTTCGCACTAGATCAGCTTCTCGGCGAACCATGTTCCTTCGATCCAGGACCTCACAGCGGCTGTTCCCTCAAATGGCGTTGCAAGGGTACGTGAGTGTCATATGGTGAACGGTCTCAGCATTTGCGAATCGACCGGTGAGCGCTCTTGGGGTCAGGCGGGTTGAACAGCATTTGTACTTCAAAAACCAAGATCGTACGCGGCTATTCCCTAGCCATGTCAGACGCGGACCTGGGAAGACTCTGATTAGTTTGTGAGATCGCCCAGACTTGAATCCTACAAGCGAATCTCGTCTCGTTGAGGTACAGAACGGTAGCTTTGCTTTCCGCATAACCCTTAAGTGGGAAAAACCTAATCTCCTAATCTGTTCAAGACCTGAGACTCTGCAGACGTGATCGGCCGTTTGATATTTTCGAAATTCCTAACTGGGCTCCGGCGATCCGCGGGCAAGGTCAAGGAATACATGGGGCTGAAAGAAGGTCTATCCAAGCCGCCACGGTTGTCGCGGGTCGGCCTCGGGCTATCTGGGGCTATGTTGATGGGGGCTGGCTTGTGGCTGGTCGCAGTAGAGCTGAATTTTGTTGCGACATTAGTCCTCGCTGCTGGCCTTGTCGGGTTTGGACTATTCAACTTGGTGTCCGGGTTTAGAAAAAATCTGACCTTTTCTCGCGCTAACCAGCTTTCCCTAATTGGCAACCTGATTCTTTTCATATCGCTCTACGTTGTCATATCTAGGCTCCTCGTAGTCAGCTACACGACCGATACGGTGGTGGGCACTTACATGGGAGTCTTGAGGGCCCTGCAGTTACAGAGTCCTTACGGTTTCTCTATCAAGCCTCTGCTAGACAAATTTGGCTTCTCCCCTTCGTTCTACACCCCGGGTGTTGACGGCTCGTTCGATTTTCATCTTGCCTATCCCTCGCTAAGTTTCCTCAGTGTTGTTCCATTCTACTTGCTCGGCCTGCATGATGTCCGAGACACAGTATTCATCTTCCACATCATGTCAGTCCTCACGATATTCGCTCTAGCTCCGGCGAGACTGAAGAGTGTCAGCGTTCTACCCTTCACCTTGTTTTCGGTCGTGATTGCAGGTAGTTGGACTGATAGCGTATGGGCCTTCTTTCTGGTTCTGACCGCGGTTCTCTGGTACCGTCATCCCAAAGCTAGCTGGGTGTCGCTTGGCCTCTCCATTGCAGTGAAACAGATAGCGATTGTGATTGCTCCCTTCCTCCTAATTCGCGTTTGGAAGGAGACTCCCCATTCCGGGTTGCGCACTCTGGCCAAAGACGCTGGGTTGATGCTTTCTGCGTTCTTCTTGCCGAATCTACCATTCATCATTTCCACTCCAGGCTCCTGGTGGGCCGACGTTGTAGCGCCATTCCTGCCAAACGCTCCGGCACAGGTTCCTGGCGGAATAGGTTTGTCGGGCTTTCTCCTCGACCTTGGAATTGCACTCCCATCCTCGTTTTTCCTAGTCGTCATGGCAGGCGCCTCTAGCCTTCTGTTGTATCTCTACTCGAAGCATTATCGTGGCTTGAATAGTCTAGTCTTTGCGTTTCCGATCCTTATCTTCTTCTTCTACTATCGATCTTTCCCCAATTACATGGCGTACTGGCTTTTCCCGCTTGTCCTTGAACTATGCCGACTTGGTGGTCCAAATTTCAGGCTTGGGTTTACGACGAGACTCCCAAGCATAGCTTGGCGGCCTCCAACCGGAACATTACTCAGGATCTTGCGTCAACGGCTGACACCGTCCTTGATGATAGTGATGACGCTGACCGTGATTTTTGCCGGAGTGTCTGGAGCCTACATAACTCAAGTTTCGAGTCCGCGTACCTCGATCCAGATCAACGGCATAATGGACCCGGACAGCATTGGGGCAGCAACTATAATCAACGTGACTGTTACGAACATGCTCTCGACACCAGTATCGCCTATCTTCTTTGTCAAGTATAGTCCCCTCCCCTATTTCTGGGATAGCAATTCGACTTCGCCGCTGAGTAGCGGTTCTGCATCTTCTTATGTGATCAGTGCTCCCGACGCTCTGAGTGCCATCCCACGCGGCGACCAATTCCACATCGTGATCTATGACAAGTTGACTGGACAGTTACTGGGTGAATCACCATCATGGAAGTCAGACATTCCTGCTCCGCCCTTGCCGAACCCCAGGTTGAAGTGGTGGGTCCTAGATCCGAGCGTAGGAACCAGGGTTCCTTTCGATTGGAAGCTTTCTCTCACAAACACTGACCCTGTGTGGTCTGGCATAACACCGCTGGGAGTTAACGGAAGGAGTGGTGTGCAAATGATCCTGAACTACACCTCCCCCCTATCGGGAGTCGAGAGCTTGGCGCTGTCGCAGAAGGTCTTGCTCAACGCCACGAAGGTGGGCATCCACTTCAACCAGTCGCTCACTACGAATATTGCAAGCAACCTAATCTTCGCAGCTAGTGTCACAGACGGGACCCACCTACTGTACTATGTTTTCTCCGACAAGACAACTCAACAGACGACCACGCCATATCCTACCAACACGACTGTCATCATCCCGACGCAACGGTCTCAGTGGAACACAATCACGCTGAATCCAGACTCGATCTGGCATGCCCAGGGCTGGGCAACACCTCAACAGGTGACCTTTGGCGTATTCTTAGAATCGAATTCCATTGGGATCTACTACGTGAGCCTTGACTCGATCAATCCAGTCTAGCACAGACCCCGAACAGGTTACCGAACAACGGCGTTTGAAAACATTGATGCGGGCCACCTATTCAATCATCATTCAACCAGGGGTGAGGGCCTGTTTCAGCTTCGAAACTTCCCCCTGATGCATTTTGAGGCGCTGCCCATAGTTTCGATTAGTGCTCTCACGCAGTTTATTGCGAAAGGCCGAATCCTGAGTTACTCTCGTTAATGCCTGTCTCACCGTCCCAGGATCCGCATTTTCAATCTCAACAATCGCCCCGTCGAACAGTGAGCGTAAAAGCGAATCTTTGAGGACTATGGTCGGGATTCCGTAGGCCAAGTACTCGTGTATTGCGTGCGGGACAGTGTTCAGTTCAGTGCTTAGCGATAGGGCAACGTCGGCATTTCCTTTGAGCGCGTCATAACGCGCATCATCAAGATAGCCCGGATAGATTACGTTGCTCGGAGGGTTAAGCCTGCTTATTCTGTGCGCTAGCTTTTCGCGTTTCCCTGTTATGACAAGTAGGTACCCGTCAAGTCCGCTTATTGCCGCTACCTCTTCTTTCAAGAGTTCTTGAGGATGGCCCCCGTGAGCGGCGACGACCAGGAAGCGATGTGGCGGAAGAGGAAATGGAGCCCAATCTTTGGTTTCGTTTTCACCTCTTGCTGATTGCGGAATGAAGTCGTGATAAGTGAAAGCGTCGGTCGCCCCTCTTGCTCGGAGCTCTTTCGTCCAACTATTGTTGGGCGACATGTTAGAGTCAGCTTTCTCCGCAACGAATCTTTCTAGCACCGCAATCCCTTGAGAGAGCAGAGGAGCGCGAATGGTCTTCATGCTCCATATGGCGTGGTGGTCAACTATCAGTGTGAATCCGTTGAGACGTTTCACGAGAACGAGCAGAAGCGGAAGGAAGATCGGCGGGTTCTGAGCCAGAACGACCTTCGGCCGTTCTTTTCCAAGTAGTGAGAGGGTTCTGAGGGCCAGATATGCATAGCGCAAGGGAGCAGCCAATTTTTTCCCAAAGAGAACATTGAGGAAGACAACTCGCCCCTCGACGAGGGACCCCACCTCGACGAGAGTGGGAGAGAAGGGGGCCCACGCTACCAGCAAAGGGCGAGATGATTCCGTATTCTTTCTACCGCGCTGTTTCAAGCCTCTTGTCCTCCCATCGGCGACGAGTTTTGCCTATCGGGGTCTGGCTCAGCATGGAGGCCCGTTGCCTGGCGGTTAGATACCTATCAGGTCCATAATCGTCTGTTCTAAGTGTTATTCGGTCTTAGTCTATGTTTGTGGCGAGAAAATAGACCAAGGCCACGGCCAATGGGAAGAGAAAGATGGCGTAATAGAAGACGAGGATACCGCTTGCGAACATGACTCCGAGAGCCGCGATATCAGTCTTTACTTTCCGATCCGAAAGGTCGATATTCCAGATCCCCAGTGAATAGAGGCTGAGACCGAGAACCGCGAGTATCGCGGCGAAACTAAAGAATAGGGCTGGTAGGTATGAGCCACCGATTGGCTTGTCGTTTTGAGGAAAGGGAATGTTGTTGACTATCGGCCCGAAAAGATAGCCAAGGATTAGTACTTCTCCGATGCCGAAAGCGCCCCAGATCAGAGGTAGTAGAAGGATTCGCTTCTGCATCGAAAACACAACTCGCGGTTTTTTGAGCCACATATTGATATAAGGATTTGGCGGGCTCCGATCGAAGCGGAGGACGAATAATTGAATTTTTCCAAACTGATCTACCGCAGCTGGTTCTACTTTAGAACCGGTTACAACACGTACATTGCCTTCTTCATTGGGTTCGCGAGCAACATCATCGTCATTTACAAGCTGGGAGTATCCGAGAACAAGTTCCTGGATACGTATTTTCAGAGTCTAACGATCTTCGCGATACTTGCATTGATTGTTCTCGTCCCCTTGTGCATCTCAGCGGGACTGTATCATATGAAGAGAACTGGAGCCTACGCCGCCGATGCTTCTGTTTCTACAGAGTCCAACCCCTACATCTACAAGGTCCTTCCGGGTAAAGAACAGGAGGTATTCTTGCCGTTATGGGTCCTTACGGTCCAAGGTCTAGCCAAGATGCTTGATCAACAGAAGGCAATGACCTCCGACGAGAGAAAGAAACTGGAAGAACTTCTTCACAAAGCCGAGGGCCTGTTGGACGGGAAATACGTCGGACGTCCGGCAAAGTTGGGTGTGCGGCCTTCTCCCGTCACAGAAGGCGACAAGTAGAAGAGGAACCCCGGTCCGCTGAGGGCAATCCTTGATGTGCGAACTCAAGGACTTCGAGAGACTTGAGCTTGATAACAGCCATAGGGTGACGCTTGAGGGGGAACTCGAACTGTGGCATCGCGCATATCTTCCGATTGGCAAAACAGTTCTCGACTTGGGCGCGGGCTGCGGCGAGACCGCGCAATTCTATCTTAATCATGGCGCTGAAAAAGTGATATCCATCGAAGCCGATTCGGAATGCTACGACAAGCTCTGCTCCAACTTCGCAAACGACAATAGAGTCATACCAATCCTCGCTCACCTTGACTCCATAAAGTGCGACATCGAAGGAGGAGAACGCGGTATGGTCATCGAGACTCATTTCCCATTCAAGCTCATCAAACTCGATGAGCTGATGCCAAACGTGGTCCTATGGAGAATCAAAGAGGACTGGGGCAACATCGTTAACAAGGCAGCGAGAAAGACCAAAGTATGGTGGAGTTCAAAGAAGTAGGACTCGGCAACGACTATCCAGACAAGTCTTCAGATTTCAATCCTCCCTCTCGTATACCTGCTCGTTCCTCGGGTCTGAGCAAAGTCAGTGAAAAAAATGGACGAAAGACCACCGCAAGGATAGGCTTGGGCGATCATGCATGAAGAGGATGCTCTCCTCCCTGGAAGTTTTTAGAGACTGTTCCTTGCGAGTGCGCATGTTCAAGAAATGGGTTCACTTGGGCATGAAGAGTCTCCTAGCAGCATCAAGAACGAGACGGCCGACCCTTCTTCCCAATCGAAGTATATGGACAGGAATCGTCATCCTCTAACGGTATTGTCACAAAACCAGGCGAACACTTCGCAACATAACGGTGCGCCTGAAGTCTCCATAATCATGCCTACAAAGGACAGAGCCGTCCTTGTCAAGAGAGCCACCGACAGCGTCTTGAATCAATCATTCGAAGACTGGGAGCTCATCATCTTAGATGACAGCTCCGTTCAAAACAAGAAGAAGATTGCCGAACTCAGAACCGATAGCAGGATCCGCTTTCTATCTCGCCCCTCAAATAGTAGCGTTGCTTTAGCCCGAACCATCGGCGTCGATAATGCCCTCGGGAAGTTTTCTACTTTTCTCGACAGCGATGATTACTACTCGCCTAAAAGACTGGAGAAACATCTGCAGGTCTGGTCAGGTACGAAGGGACGGCTAGGTTTGTCGTGGGATGTCTGCATTGAATCTAATGGTGACTCGAAGCTTATGAATCAGCCATTCCGCCCCGGAATCGTCGCCAGACCCAGGGTTGCCAGACAACTGTTCTTGGGCAATTTCATTCATGCATCTGCCGGTTTTACGAGGACCGAATACGCGCGCGGTATAGATTTTTCTTGGAATATTCTCTCGGACTGGCTCTTGTTCATGAGGCTCGGAGAGAAATTCGATGGGTACTTTATCAACGAACCTCTAACGTTCAGGGATTTAGGAGCAGAAGATAGAGTCGCTAATCAGTTTGCGCTACGGTTTTTCTATACACAGTCTCTTTCTCTTCGCAGAAGACTTCTTAGAAGTAATCCCAAGGTGTATTTCCTGCCATGGGTTGCAAGAGACCTATCACGAGTAATTAACAAAGTCAAAGGCAGAGTGAGAGCATGAGATTTCAACCTGGTGGAAGCTTTCGTCTTCCCGACAAATGACTAAGGCTCGCGGACCAACACATGAAACAAGACTATTCACTTTCGAAGCCTCTACGCAAGTTATCCACCCCACGGCGGACCTACAATGTGGAATTTGCATCTCGCATAGACTAACGCATGTGTCGGAACCTTGAGAAGTAATAGGAAATCGTGACCCTTCATGAGGATATTGATTGTTCACCCGGTCATGACCTTCTTGGGTGGCGGGGAGAGGCTCTGCTGTGATACGATCCGCGCGTTGCAGTCTGGCGGACATGATTTGACAATACTTTCCTCGAGTTTCGAACCAGAGAAACTGGAAAAGTTCTTCGGATATAGACAACTGTTCGCCAGAGCGAACTTAATGCTCTACAAATCAATTGACAAGAAGGACCAGTTCGGGACGCCAGCTCACCTCTTTCGTCACCTAAGAGGTCAGCGGAAAGTGCTCAAGCAAGCTATGAAGGTGCATGATCCGAACTTTGATCTCGTATTTTCCACCCAGGACCCCGGATATATCCCCACCATGAACCGACCAGTGATCCAGTGGGGATATTTTCCGAAGACCTTTTCATTTCCCACCTCACTGCCAAGGACCGTAAGGAGCCTGTCTCTCCGGCTCCACTACCAGCAGCAAATATCTAGAGTTGGACTGGTTCTAGCGATATCTCGGTACTCTCAAGAGAGCCTTGATCGCGAGTGGGAGCGCCCTAGCAAAGTGCTCTATCCAGCGTGTAACATGGTAAGAGCAACTTCGAAGCGAGATATGGTCGTGACTGCGGCACGTGCGATTCCAGGGAAGCAACTTGAACTTTTTTGGGCAATTGCCAGGCTTAGGCCCCAATACGAATTTGTCATGCTCCTCACTCGGGACCCTTATTCAAGTGAGTATTCCAAAGATTTGGTTAGTCAAACTCCTCACAATGGGAAGATAGTATTTGATCCTGAGAAAGAGTTGTACCATAGCGTTCTAGGAGAGGCAAAGGTCTACCTTCACTTCATGCGAAACGAGCACTTCGGAATAACTGTGGTTGAGGCAATGTCCGCCTCATGCGTCCCTATAGTGCATGATTCAGGAGGTCCAAGAGAAATTGTTGATGACTCGTCAGGCTATCGTTGGCAGAGAATCGAAGATGTTCCCGATATGGTGGATCGGGCCATAAAGATGGCTCCCTCGGAAGCCTCGAGACTTAGAGCCGAAGAATTTGGCTATGAGAGATTCCAAAGAGGGCTTTCTTCAATCTTCTCCGAACTGTAAGCAAGAACTCAAATAATTCGTCGACGACAATTCCGACTACGAGGATCGCGTACAACTGATCGTGTCTCACATCTAGGATAAGCTGGCCGAGGTTTGCGCGGCCTCCTCCAGACTGGCTATAGGTCTGAATGCGGCCTGAAGTGTCACCTGTCTCTGATTACCTCTATCGCCTTCTTCACTCCTAGCCACACCCGGTACCCCGGCAGGTCTTGATACCAGTAGTTCTTGTAACTGAACGAACCGAGATGGTTGTGGATTATTGGCAGGTCTATGATGCCATGGGGGTCCTTAGGGACGACTTTCTCGTGAACGCGGCCCACGAATTTGACTCTGTTCGAAACGAGTCGGGGGGCGAAGTCTGGATTAAACGCCTCGCGATATCTACCGTTGTGTAAATTGATGCGTCGTATCCAGTAATACGGATAATTTGGCTCCAGTTGACTAAGATACTTCAAGAGCATTTTACTGGCTTCTTCATCATTGTCAACAAACAATACCCATTCGTGTTTTGAAAGGAAGGAGTTCCTGGCGTCGGCAAAATACTCTATTTTGCCAGGATAATCCGTCCCTAAGTTCACTATTTCGAATCTGATAGGGAGTCGACCTCACGAGACGACGAAAACTTTGGGAAGGGGTACGATGAATTTTCCACCCCGTTTGAGATAGTCCGCCTCTTCGGCCTTGATCTCTTCAAGAAAGTGATGAGGCAGAACGAGGAAGTAATCGGGATTGTCATTTCTTGCCTCCTCCTTCGAAACGATGGGTATTTTGGTACCTACCGTCTTTCGCCCCCACTTCTCCGGGTTAGCATCTGTTGCCTTCTTTATCAGGTGATAATCGAGTCCGCAGTACTGGAGAATCGTGTTTCCTCGGTTCGATGCCCCGTACACGTACACGGTCTTCCCGTTTTTTACCTCATTTCTGACAAGTTGCAAAAGCTGGGACTTGATCTTGCGTATGTTCGCCGCGAAGGCATGATAAGAATCGAGGCTGTTCAGTCGCAGATGCTCTTCTTTTCTCTTCAACATCTCCACGCTTTCTCCTACCGGGTAACTTCCTCGATGACACACGTATGTCCGAAAACTTCCGCCATTCACGTCGTTGGTTTCAACGTCAAAGATGTCAAGCCCATGCTTCGCAAGGAGCCTCTCCATCGTGCTCAGCGAATAATATTCGAGGTGTTCGTGACCAATATTGTCGAAACCGTTCTTCTGCAACATTGTTGTCAGATAATTTTGTTGGACCACCCAGACCCCGTCTGAAGACAAGCACTTCACTATATCCGTCACAAACCCATTGGGATCTTCGAGATCGTAGAACATCGCGACGCTCGTGATGATCTTGGCCTTTTCGCGCCCGAACTTTTCGCCAAAGATTCCTGCCCTGAAGAAGTCGTTGAAGACCCAGTCAGTCCCCTTTCTCGCATCCTCGACGAGGTTTTCGGCAGGCTCGAACCCTACCAGTCTCAGCCCAGTTTTCGGGTAAGACCTAAGCAGTGTTCCATCATTACATCCAGTGTCGATTACTATGTCCCCCGCGGCTGGCTTGGCTACTCGGTGTGCTTTGGCTGCGACATCTGCTAGAGCATCCCGCATCGTCTTGCTGATTCCTGAACGATACCAGTAGTGTCTGTACAAGTTTGTTCTTGGGAACGTGTGTTTCAACTGAATCAACCCGCAATGCTGGCAGCGCACAAGTTCCAGAGGTGATTTGGGGTGTTCTCCGGCTGGTGTGACAAAATCAGAAACGAACTGATTTCCTAAAGACAGGACTCTGGTCAATCGCCGCGCACTGCAGAGTCTACATTCTCTGACAGCGATTGCCGTTGTTCGTTGGCGCATTTTTCGGCTTCTAAGGTCACCCGAAACCCGCTATTTCTTCCGTTCGTTAGATGTCTCAACAGAGGCTCAAGATGTTTCAGGAGATCACACCGGAGGACTTCTATTCTCGCCGAAGTCTGCGAAGCACTCTGTGCTTGTATTCCCCTACACTAACTCGAAACCGTTTCTTGAAAGGATAGTATGCTTCTGGGTTGTTTGTCCTGTCTCTCGTGAGTCTGGCTTTCATGTCCATCAGAACTGGCAATCCACTTATCTTGCACAGTCGTGTGTAGCATGAGCCGAGGTGCGGAAAAGGTTCTGGGGTTTCGAAACCGTATTTTTTCCATACCCAGACTGGGAAGATGACGCAGTTTCCAATTGAGGGAACCTGTACAATCGGAGGAAAATGCTCGGTATCTTTTGGGTGAATGTTGACTAGCTCAGGGGAGCCCCAAGAGTCGTAGAACTTAGGTCTGTTATCGAACAGCCTGTTCAGTCTATAATACCAGATGGGCCCTCCGAGGATAATGTTGTCGTCATTGATTTCTTCATACATCCTAATCAGTTCTTTCAGGGGAGCTACCTGTTTCAGGTAGTACGAATCAAGACTGAGTACGTGTGTCGCCGCGGGATAGTTCTTCAGTGCCTTGGTCATTGCTCTGTTTCGCTTCTCGCAAACGTAGTAGGTTTCTTCACGCTGGTCCTTGTACCTGTCATACCTGCTTTCCTCTGCATAGCAGAAGAAGGGAATCCCTAACGAGAACGTTTCCTGTCTTCTACTGATTGTCACAGCTACGTAACTGCGCACTATGGCCCAGTGCCTTCTGATTCTTTACGTGCGCGAAGGGGTAGTTCGGCGAAATTCTGAAGGATCCAGTTATCCTTCTGCGGCAAGATATTCGTCTCAAATCTGTCTCTAAGACGATCGACGACTCTCTTGTTGTGACCCTCGATAGCACATGGCGGGAGAGAGTTCGATGTCAGGAGTTGAGCCTCACAACCTTCCCCGTCCATTTTCATGAAGTCGAAATTCCAGTCTAGCATTGAAGCATGGAATGGACTCTCTACTACCTCCATGTCCCACTTGTTATGAGCCATGTTTTTTTTCAGGAGAGGAACAAGTGAGGACTCAGGTTCGACGGCGATTACTCTCCTTGCCCCGTGGAGGTAGTAAAAGAGGGCAGTTTCACCACACCCTGCCCCCACGTCCAGAATTACTTTTCCCTTGAGCGACCACGGGGGAAGATACCATTTCTTCCAAGACTGCCACTCTCGCCACATGAGTTCGAAATAGTAAGGAGTGAGTTCAGCTACGTACGGGCCAATCCTAACAGTCTCGTCGCCCGCCATGTGCCAGTTCCAAGAAATAGCGAGATGCTTCAGCCAGTCAATCAATGACCATCCAGGCGAACGCTTGCGGAGAATCAAAGGGCTGTTTCGCTCTAGATAATGAGAAGGACTGGGTCAACTTAGATGTTTCTTGCGTCGGCGAGGATTAGGCTATTTGGAGGATCGTCGGGGATGCAACGTTCGTTTTTGCTTCTTACGCTATGATGTTGTTCATTTGTCGTCTTTACGCGTACTCGCGCAATACTCTTCCGAGTGCTGATTCGAAAGCACCGGGTGCAAACTGTCTCGCCCGAGCAGACGCGGCCTTCGATAATCGTCCTCGCGCACTCTCGTCCTTAATCAAGTTCGAGACATGTCCTACTGCCTCGTCGAGGTGATTCCATCGGTAGCCTACATCATCTGAGACTATCTCGCGTGGTCCACCGCTGTCATTGACCACAGGGACGCAACCGGCGGCCATGGCCTCTACGATGGTGATACCGAAATGCTCATTCTGGGCAGAGTGAACGTAGACCTTCGCCCTTCCCAGGAGCTCTTTCACCTTTCTTAGAGGCGACAATATGAAAGAGACATTGCTCGGAGCGGCATCTCTCAGATTTTCGTAATAGGACCTCCTCTCTGTTGCTATGCTTCCTACTATTGCAAACTCGACGTTAGGCAGTTTTCGGGCAATTTCCAAAAAGAGTCCCATCCGTTTCTCCGGTGCTATTCTACCTACGGTTATGACCAAGTCTTCCTTCGGAATCCCCAAATTATCGTACAAGTCAATTGGGCAGGGAGGATAGAGAGTCGTTGATTCACGTCCCCACTTCTCTCTCACAAACTGTTTGGTGAAATTAGAGACTGCTAGGAGACGGCCGACGCGGCTGACCCGATCACGGTAGAATACTCGGGCCGGCCAATAGTACATTTCCCAGAGTCCTGATAGCCGGTCGGATTCCAAGTGGCTGAAATATTCTGGGAAGTAACAGTACTCTATCGCTGGCAATCGAGCGGAAGGTTGGTTGGCTACTTCCGCCGTGTTCAATATCAGATCGAATGCTCTTCTCTTGGAAACAATCTTTCGCAACCTCGATTGGTTATAGATGAGTCTCTGGTAGAGTACAGCCTTAGGAATTATTCGCCGAAAGGGTGGATAGGTGAGTAGCTGGACATTCTTGAACAAGCCTTGGACCCCGAAAAAGTCCTCAAAACTGTCAACGTCAAACTCTTCGGTCGCGAGATACACCTCATGTCCTTCTCTCAGCGCTTCTCTGATTGAATGGATCGCGACCCTTTCTCCGCCGCCCATCAGACTCATTCTTGGGTGAACGATGACAATTCTCATGGCTGGGCTAGAGAGTAGAGCGGGGAGCCGCTGTTACGTTGAACATATGCTTGAAGGGCGCCCTTGAAAATATTCACATCCTTGTCGATCGCAAACGCTACGGTCGCTGGATTGCCTGTGTAGGCCAGGGAGAATAGGACCTTTATTGGAAGCTGCGATAGTCGTTTGAGCTGGCTCCTCACCCTCAGTTTTCCCATATAATAGCCGTATTTGCCCACGTTGTAGGATGGTTTCAGATTGTAGGTGCGTAGATGGTCGCACACGACCTTCGGCGTCCTCAGCCACCTGTAGCCATTCTTCTCGACCCAGCGACGGATGTATTCATCTTCCCAGACAGGTATGTTCGGCATGCGAATATTCTTGACAGCTTCCGCCAGGAGGAGAGTGTCGCCGGTGAAAGCTCTGTCGATTCTGTCTCTCCAGGATTCTTGACGCAGGAGCTTTGACAATCGCGCCATAGCACGCGTGTAATCATCGACCCTCTTGTCCCCGGCCAAGTAGCTCCACAGGCCCTCAACTCCTCCCACGTCTGGTCCAATCATTCCAGTCACCGCCGACCACCAATCCGGTCTCAGCTTGACATCATCATCAACAAAGGAGAACCAATCTGTGTCCACGCGTTGGATGAGTTCTTGCCGGGCTCTTGCCGGCCCAATTGCTGAAGACGTAAGGATACAATGGACCGGGATTCGACTGCGAATGTGCGCTACGAATTCGCTACTAAGCTCCTTCAAGCTGGGCACCAGAACATCTACACTTGTCGGCGCCTGGAATTCCCTTGTTCTGTTCAGAGAAATTGGAGGGCGCGATGGTAGATCTGCCGGTGCTAGTCTCACGCTCTCATCTTCTGAACATCAAACAACTTAATAGTTCGGTAAGTTTGATCGTAAGATAATTCTTCTCTTCCAGATAGCGACCCTGCAAACTTTTTCCTTAGCTCCGAGCCTACTGTCAACATGCAAAATGCATCAGGAGTTGAGGGAATCCGGCGTTTAGCGTCAGGAAAGTGTGTTCCTTGCAATAACGCCAAACCGTTCACAGTGGATGAGGCAAGCGAGCGTTTGAACGATCTGCCGGGTTGGGTTCTTCAGTCAGGTACTATCGAGAGAGAGTTCCGTTTCAAGTCCTATCTTGCGGGTCTTGATTTTGCGTATTCATTGGGAAAGATTGCTGAGCTTGAGAATCATCATCCAGACCTTTTCATCGGTTGGCGTCGGGTCAGAGTAGTGTTGTCAACCCACGCGATCAAGGGCTTGAGCCAGAACGATTTCATAATGGCGGCGAGATCCGAGCTGGAATACTCGAAGACCTCTCGTCAATAAGGCTCGACTGTCAGCGTCTTGTCTTGAGTTGTTCTTCTATTATTTTGAGTCTGTTTTCTATCGTTGTTAGCTTGTCTAGTATTTCTTTGAGTATTCTTCCGAGTTCCTCTTCTCGTGGTCCAATGTACTGTCCCGGCCGGAGTGGTGAGGGCAGCGGTTCTATGGGTCTTGGTCGTAGAGGGTCTGGGAGGTTGGGGCGCTCCAATCCACTTCCTGACGATCTTGCAGGCTTCTCTGTTTTCAGGGTTTTCATCGAACAAGAACATACTTTTTAGAGTAAGAATAGTAGGAGAACGAGCAAGAACTTACTTTTCCAAGTAGAAAAGACGACATAGTTGATCCAGGAAATCGCTCGGAACAAGCCCTGATCCCGAATCGCGGCAGGCGATCTGAAATCGCGAGATCTTCACGCTGACCTCTACGCTCAATCTGCACTCGGGAAAACGGTCGACCGTTCAACTCTGCGCGTGGAAACGCGAGACTCGCCCAGAACAGTTTCAACTGGCGAAAGGCCTCTAGAAAAATGGGGGTTGAAAATTTTCTCGCGACGCGGATGCGGTGTTTCTCGTAATCCTTCTTCGAAGCCTATTCTACTTGTATGGGTCGTGTGGGTTTCTTCTCGTCGCTCTTCGCGAACCGCACCTCTAGCACCCCGTTCTTGTATGTGGCCTTCGCAGTCCGGGGATCAACCATGTGCGGCAGCTCTAGCTCTTTTAGGTAGCGTCTCTTCGCCGATTCCACACTGATCTTCAAGGCCCGGTCGGTCGATTCTAGCTTGATGTCGTCCTTCTCGACCCCCGGCAGCTCAGTGACCACCACCACCTCCTTCCCGTTATCCATCACATCGACGAGCGGCTCTCGCTCTTCTTTGACGAGCGGACCCCGTGCACCCGGCTCCACATTTCCGAATTCCCGTATGACTGGTTTCCCGTCAGGACCGACAGACATGGAGAAGCCATACACGAACGGTGAGGCTCCCTCCTGCGCCTTCGGCATCTCGACTGCCTTCCGCATCATATCATCCATAAGCCGGTCCATCCGCTCCATCTCGTCAAACACGTCAAACCACCAGCCCGAACGACTACGACGTCTACGAACCTCTTTGCGCGGGGCCAAGACACTACACCGCCAGAATCCAGATGATCGTCCGAGACTATATTGGCGTTCCTACTCGGCCCGACTCAGATCATCCGCTTGGCCAGACCATTGATATCCGCACCCCGATAGCCCAACTCGCCACCGTCAGTCGCGGCCCGCCGGAGACTCCTCTTGAACCCTCCACGTGGAGGATGGAACCTAAAGGGCACCTTCAAACCAGCCCGCAATAATTCTTGAAGACTCGTCTCTCCCGCCACGACCGCCTTGGCCAAATCGTCAAAACTCGAACTTCCCAAAAGTCTGAGAAAACCATCATCTAGTCCATCAGCGCCATCACGCTCACCCCTCTTCTCTAAGACGCGTCCCAGAATCTCCGGGCTGATCTCACCCCACGCAACGAGCACCTTTGCTGAGCGCAGCATTCCCAGATTCGACGGCGTATTCTCTAAGAGTCTAGCCTGGAAGGTCCGCTCAAGTCTGAGCGACTCCATTGTCCTCTGAACATCCGGGTTGTCCGAGGCGGTCCCGCGAAGCCTAACGGCGAGGATGGGATTCTTGTTCGACGGCTCCATCTAGTTCACCCAGTCGCTCTGCGTCACAACATTGTACGTCTGCGTCAACGCGTCAAACACTGCCAATGCAGACGACGACAACGTCGATGTAGATCCGAAGGTCCGGGTCCAGCAATCCCTCACCCCAGCCAATCGAAGAACCTGTTTCGGAATCTCCCCGGCAACCAGTCCTAGACCCCGTGGCCCAGGCAAAACCTCCACCCGGACACTCCCAGTCTTACCTGTAACATTAAACGGAACCGTATGCTGGGTCCCGCAGCGGCACTCCCAGCTTCCACAACCCCGCCGGACGGGAATAATATTCAGCTTCGCTTGAACAGTACCCTTGTCGATCGCCGTCCGGACTTGCCGCGCCTTCCCCTCGCCAATCCCAATAAACCCGTCACCATTACCCACCGCAACTACCGCTCTGAATCTCGACCTCTCCCCCGCGTCCGTCTGTTTCTGGACAAACCCTATTCCCAAGACTTCTTGCTGAATATTCGGCAAGAGTGTATCAACAATTTCCGGCTCTTTGATCCTCAATCCTTGCGTGAATATCTCCTCCATCGATATGATCTCACCTTGTTGGACCTGTCGACCGAGCTTTGTCTTCGGCACCCATCCAACCTCCTGGCCCGGGCGCTGGCTCATTTGGCCGCTTCCAATGGCGCCGCTGAGAGATTCTTCCTAACCTCTTCGAAATGTCCGGACAAATCCTCGGGCTTCAATCCACGGTTCAGATATGCGCTGAAGCGCTTCTTGTACAGATAATGCTCGCCCGCCAATGATTTCGCGTAGGTGGCGATGTGATTTCCTCCGATCCGTTCCATCGGGGGAAGCCGTTCTGGAGAGTGCGGAACAAGGAGACCGGAATCTGCAAGGCCCTTCAACGCGGCGAAGAGTTTCGAGCCCTTCGTCGCACCCTTTAATCCAATATCCAGTATCGCTTCCTTGATCCCCCTCGCAATCGCGCGACGCGCAGCTAGCGCGCCAGTAAGGTATGCAGCGGGAAGATTTCCAAGCCCGCCTTTCCAGCCAAGGCTGGGAAGCTCCTTGGAGGAAGCGGAGGCTCTAACGATATCACCGTTAATGGTTGCGTCAGTAATTTGAACGGTCACGTACTGGTTACTGAGTCGGACCACGGCGCGTGGTTTGCCAGATTTCACCAGCGCTCTGCGCAGCTTGTAGTCTGTCTTGCCTTCTCTCCGTCGCCGGTATGGGAGCGAGTAGCGGGGACTGTCAGCCATGGATCAACGCTTCTTGACCAGCTGTCGGGCCTTTACATACTCATCGACATGCGAGCCGCTACGGAATGCGCCGCCTTTCGCCATCCCCAATAGAGTTGCGTAATTTCCAGCCGAGAGCTGCCTCTTGTCCCTAAGCCATCGAAGGTGTCGGCGAATCGCTCGGATCTTGAGAACCCAGGCGCCCTTGCCGGGTTTCTGGCCGCCCTTTCTGCTTCCGGCGTTCTTCCTCCGTCCTGATTTGGCGCGATGTCTACCTCTGCTGACTCCAGTCTTCGGAAGGAGGCTGATCCTACCTTCGCGTATGAGACTCTTGATCTCGTCCCGAGTAATGGCCGATTGGACTCTGTCATTCTCTTCTGGGTCGATCCAGACCCTATTCAATCCCCCGCCCAGAAGGCTTGCAGCCAGTCTCTTCTGGTTCTTCAGACTCACTCAGAACTCTCCTCTGTCTTGTCGAGACCCTCGTCCTCAGAGACCTCGGCTTTCTCCTCCATCTTCTCCTCTTTCGTCTCCGGGGGCAACGCCTTCTGATCCCCTGCCGGTGTCTCGCTTACCGCTCGTCCTTCTTCCTTCCCAGGATTTGCAATGTGAAAATTAAGATCCCTGGCTCTCGTTAGAATTCCGCGCCTCTTCTTCTCTCCAACACGCGCCGCAATCCTAACGATGTGTATCCTCGGATTCAGCTTCTCCAGTTCAACTTCTCGCCAGACAAGCATGTCGACGAGACCCCTAGGATGGAGTCCACGGGTCGAGCCAGCTGAGCCGTATCCGTTCTTGACCTTTGCCGGAAACCCGCTCTCCTCTTTTCTCATCTTACTCGTAACGCCTCGGGGCCTGCGCCAGTTCTCCTTGACCCGCTTGTACCTCCAGCTCTCTTGGCGTCTGAACTCGGGTTTTGATCCTGCCATCTCTCACTTTGCCGCCTTGGTTGACGTTTGTGCAGGTCCTTTTCCGGAGACGTATATTCCGTCAAGAAAGACTCGAAGATCCTTCTTCTTTATCTTAGTACTGTCTTGAATGTTCGCCGCAGTCTGGCTCACAGATTTCAAGTCGATGCCTTCAACTGAGATGTCCTCGCCTTTGACATCCACTTTTACACCTTCAACTATCTTTGCATATCTTGGCGTCTTCTCGCCAGTAAAATTCTCGATCTTCAACACCTTCGCCTTCTCATCCACCTTGACAGTGACAGGAAAGTGGGCGTAGACGGTTCGCAGTTCGTACCTGTAACCCTGCGTAACTCCCCTAAGCATGTTTCGCACATGAGCGGCCGCGGTCCCTAACATTCCAATCTCCCTCTTTCTCGGCCAGATCGTTTCTAATCGGACCCTGTTATCGTTAACGTTGATCGAAACTGGTAGATGGGACAAGTCCTCTTGCAATGACCCTAGTGGGCCCTTTACCTTCACTGTTCGTCCCTCGACCTGCACAACCACCTGGTCGGGGATGGGTACTGTTCTTTGAAGAGTCTCGAACCTTGTCGTCATGTTTCACCTTTCAGAAGACGTATCCCAAGAGCTGTCCTCCAGCTCCAGCCTCGCGCGCCTCTTTGTGCGCTAGGACTCCCTTCGGTGTTGTGAGTATGAGTATTCCGACGTCTCGAGATGGGAGGTAGCGTATTCCCCATTTCTCGAACTCTCCAATCGTAGATGAGAATCTGGGTCTTACGCTTCCGCAGTCGTTGACCCGTCCCAGAAGTTGTATCTTGAATTTTCCTCCTCTACCGTCGTCGACGAACTCGAACTCTCCCACATAGCCGTACTTTTGCATCACGCGCAAGACTTGGCCCATCAGTTTGGATGCGGGGTAGACTATGCATTCGTGTTTGTGTCTACGTTCGTTGTTGAGGATGGATGAGAACATGTTGGATATTGGTTCCATTTCTTGGTCACATGTATTTCTTGAATCCGAGTCCCACTGCTACTTCTCTAAAGCACTGTCTGCAGAAGTTGAGTCCATACTTTCTAACGATAGGTCCGTACTGGCCACAGCGTTTGCAAGGGCGCGCTCCCTTTCCATACTTCCTCTGCTTCTTCGCTTTGAGCTTGGCCATGACGGTTCTCAGTTTCCTGTGGTTGTTCCGAAGTTGTTCTGCATGAACTTGACGGCGTCTTCCTTCGAAACGTAGTGGTTGCGCCCGATTTTTGAAGGACGAATGGCTCGCGACCGTATCCTATATCCAGGCCGTCCCAGCGTGACGTGAATGGTTGCGCCGAATATTCCCAGTTCGGGAACATATCTGGTTCCGGGGATTTCGATATGCTCCTTAATTCCAAAGGAGACATTGCCATAGTCATCGAAGCTCCTCTCGTTGACCTTGTTGCTGACCGCGTCCAGCGCCCGCTTCAGAAACTCGGCCGCGTCTTTCCCGCGTAACGTCACAACTGCTGCTATCGGCTCTCCTTTTCTGACACCGAAATCTTTGATTGCCTTCTTCGCTTGTTTGGTTGTCGGAGTCTTGTTGGTTAGTTGCGTGAGAACTTTCTTCGCCTTTTCGAGTGGTTCGCCCGATTTGCCGGTCGCGATGTTCAATGTGACTTTCTCGATCCTAACCACTCTGAGAGGGTTGCTCGACTCCTCTTCCGCCATATTTTGAGACATTCTACTTCTCTCCAAGCCCAACGAGCGATGTTTGAGTTCCTACCGGTATCACGTATTCTGCTGGTGTGTCGAAGGCTTCGCTCGCTGTCTCGATCTTGACTATCTTGGGGCGGGCGTGAGTTCCAGGAGTTATTGTGGTGATTTTTCCGGAGATTCCTTGGTTTCTCCCGTCGAAGACCAAGCCCAAGGCGCCTGTCTGAAACGGAACCAGTCCCATCACGTTCTGTTTGGGTAGGCCGAGTTGCATTGCCCCCCCGGGAGCGAATTCTCCTTCCGTTTTCTGCCTACCGCTCTGACTTTGGAGAATGATGCTTCGGCCGTCATGAAGATTGAGCTGGATTTTTCCTCCTTCTATGTTCCTCTTCCCGATTATCTTGCAGAGTTTGAAGCCTGCTTCCTTTTCAAGGATCGGAGTTGGGGTTAGTCCCCTATTCGGTCTAGGCAGGATCCGGAAGATCTGGCCGGCACCCTCGATCTGCAAGACATCCATAAGTCCGACGGGGAACCGGTGGTCTCTTCTACCGACCCCGTCTACCCTGACTTTGCCGCTAGTGACGATTCGGATTGCTTCCTTGGATGTTCTAGCATATCCTAGAATTTCTCGGATAACGATTACGAGCGGTATGCTCTTTTCTCTAGAATGGGGGCCAGGTCTCGTATTCGGCGCCCATGTTCTTTCCTTGCGCCTTATTGGCCAGAATCCCGGCGCTGGCTCGCGCTTGAGCTGTCTGGATCCCCCTTTGCGTGCTATTGCCTATACCTCCACCATCTTTGACTTCTCAGAGAGGAGTCCGCTTCGCCACTTGTCAGACAGGTTAAGGTTGGTGATGAGTACCTTGCTAGAATGAACGGGAAGCTTTGACGAGACGCCGGCCGCCTTCTCCCGAGTCATGCCCTCCACGAAGATTCTTCCCGTCGAATATTCCACCTTCTCCACCTTCCCCACCAAATCCGCGAATTCGCCCCGCATTATGCGCACGGTGTCGCCAGTTCTGAGTGGGATGCGTCTGACCTTGTGCCTCACGGTCAAGTCGTCGGATAATCTAGCTGAAAGCATCTTTCGCTGCTTATGCTTGGGCGCTTGAAAGAACCGTTTTCTCTGCTTGGAGGGTTTCGAGCTCGCCATAGTCTATATCACAGTTGAAGCTAGGTTTGCTACTCGAGGCCATCTCTCGGCAGCCTCTCGAGCCACGGGTCCCCTGATCTCTGTTCCCTTCAATTCACCCTCAGGGGTCATTATGACTGCAGCGTTGTCCTCAAAGGAGAGTCTTGTTCCGTCGGGCCGCCGTAGCGCTCGGGCTTGTCTAACAACGACTGCTGGAAAGACTTGTTTTCTGAGGTCGGGTTTGCCTTTAGAAACTGAGACCATTATCATGTCTCCGACGCAGGCTGCGGGTACTCGTCGGAGCCGTCCATGATATCCTCGGACGTTTATGAGTTTCAATTCTTTTGCTCCCGTGTTGTCGGCGCAGGTCAGCCGGGAGCCGACGGGAAGGCCACGAGCGATTCTAGGCCTGTACTCGACCATGCCACGGGCGCTTACCGCTCTAGTCTTCGGCGCGGGCATGTTTACTCTGCTGCTCCTTTCCTATCTATTACGACGAACGAAACTTCCTTGCTTAGCGGCCTGCATTCCGCTATGGTCACTAGGTCGCCTGTTGTCGCGGCTATGCAGGGAGGGTTGTGGGCGAGGGTCCTGCTTCTTCGCCTCTCGTATCTGCTATATTTTGGATAATAGTGCAAATAGGCTCGCTCTACCGACACAGTTTTCGGAGACTTTGAAGTTGAAACTGTTCCTTCGAAGACCCTTCCTCTGACCGATAGGCTTCCGTGGAATGGGCAGACGGGATCGTTGCACCCGGACTTTGGGGGTTTGACATCGAGTCCGATGTTGCGTACTACCATCTTGCGAGCCCCTTCTTTACCCTGTCTTCAGGTCGACGCTTCAGAAGTAGCCCTTCAACAGGAACTATTTCTCCTGCCGGCAGGGTTGCGATGAATTGAGCGTTACCCTTTGGCACTCTGACCAGTCGATTGCGAGCTTCGATTAGCAAAGTGTTTCTTGTTTCGTCTCTAACGATCCCAAGGAGGCCTGTGAGTCCTGGGTCTGAGGAGGCTCTGATTGTGACTTGGAGGCCAATCCATTCGTGAGCCAAAATGTTTTGGAGAGTTATTGGCATCTATCCGGCTTCCTCCGTTACGACTGGACTGTTCTCTGCTGTTAAGAGCCTGGCAACGGTTCGGCGAAGCTCCCTCACTCTTGAAGGATTTTCTACTGTTCCTCCTGACTTTACAGAGGTTCTTATTGTAGTGAGTTCGGCCCTGAGTTCTGAGACCTTTTTCTTCCGCTCTTCGGGAAGCATCTGTTTCATCTCACGCTTGCGCAGTATTGCCAATCGGCTCCTCCTTCTCAGTTTCTACCTCTGGGGTTTCCACGATAGGCGCTTGCACCGTAGTGGCCGGCGTGACACTGGGCGGTGGAGTCTTCATTGTGGGCTTGTCTATGAAATCCACAGTGGGAGGCAGGATTCTGACCTTGATGCCAAACAGGCCCTGTTTCAGTTGAACATCTGCCACTGCCACTTTCACACTTTTCAGAACTGGGTCTCCGACTCTCGGGAGATACCCGGCCCGGAATTTTTCGAATCTTGATCTCTCGGTTGTAAGTTTTCCGCGAATTATGATCTCGACGCCCAGGGCTTGCGATTCC
>MNHO01000045.1 GCA_001919285.1 archaeon 13_1_40CM_2_52_13 | reverse complement strand
GCCTTCAGACTGCCAATCCACCGGACTGTGGCTTCAAGGACTCCAGCGGGAATGCTAACGTCACAATTACACACGGTCAGACAATCCAATGGACTAACACAGGAGGGTCTCCTCACACCGTCACTACCTGCGACCCAGCTCATGCAACCAGCTCGAACACCCTTGGATGCCCGACCGCCAATGCTGCCGGTCTACAATCATTCGATTCAGGCAATATAGGTCAAAACGGCGGGAAGTGGCCTTCCTCTCCATACCTCACGCTGGCGGTAGGCACATACCACTATTATTGCACACTCCACCCATGGATGCATGGAACACTCGTAGTGCAATAATCGCATTTGGGCAGCTCTTCAAATCCCAAGTTTCTTGTTCTCAGTCATAGCTGTCGATCTGATCGTCGACCCCTACACTTGGCCGGGATGACAAATCTGACCCGCACTTTCCTAGAAAGTTCTCGCTCAGCGACTCTGTAGTTCTGCGACTGACTCATCCATCTCCTTGGGAAGGGCGCAAGCTCGTTGCCGTAGTATTCGGCTCGAAGCTAGGATGGGGGTTGCGATAAGGACAGTGATGCCTATTCCTATAAAGAAACCCTGAAACGAGGCCAGGCTCGCAGCCAACGATACTGCTCCGGTAAGTCCGATTGTCGTCAGGAGGAAGAAGCTCGCGCAGGTTGGACAAGCGGTAAAAAGTCCGATGAAACCTCCGAGTCCACCAATCCATCGTAGGCCTGCGACTTTAGGCGCGTTCCTGAATGAGTATGTAGCCAAGGCAGTGTTTAGTCCGACCAGCCAAGACGCTGTGAACATCAGAATCAGATTAATGGGAATGAGTAGAATGGCAAGATTCTGCGTCAAGTACATAACAAGCTGAGGCATCTGGCCGAACCCGCCACAACACAACGCCTCTGCGACAGAAGGGACGTTGACGCCGTAGTCTGTGCTGAAAGCGAGGCCCGGCTGATAAACAAAAGTGCTCGATGTTACCCCGAAGGCTAGCCCATAGCCAATAGATGAGGCTGCAAAGACACGTGAATAGGGTCTCTTCTCCAACACCGAAGAGATGAATCGCAACGTCGGAAATGAGTTGCACCAAGGGCCCGAACCGCTTTGCCTGACGAAGCGGGATAGACCAGAAAAGGACAACACAAGTCCTATGAGAAGTAATGCAAAGACTGCGTATCCGCTATCATGAACTAAGCCTGATGTGAGCGAATCATACCGGATAAGCGCCAACAGTCCCTGATAGTACGCCAAACCACCGAATGCAAGGGAGACTCCCAGAAGGGTAAGCTGCATCTGACGACTGCGGAGAATTATTCCCCAACGACTGAACGTCATAGCAACAATCCTACTAATTGACTGCATGCTTCTTGCCTGCGGTCAAGGCAATCTGCGCACGTTTAGGGGTGTCCCACGTGCAGCTGTACGAAACTGAGTCCCATTAGGAGACTTGCAATTACCAGGCCAATTATAACCCATGATGAAAGAGATTTTGGTTCATACTTGAGATGCTGGTAGAACATCGCGATGAGAATCGCCTTTGTCGCCGCGATTCCCAACAGGACACTAACGTACGCGTTGGAAGCGATGATTGATGAAAGATTTACCTCGATATCGGTTTCTGCTATCAGGGCGGCGAAGACGAGAAGGTAGAGATAGTTTGTGTTCATCGCCATCACTAGATCAAGTAGAATAGTGGGAACAGGAATACCCAGACTATGTCGACGAAATGCCAGTAAAGGCCGAAGTGTTCAAGCGTTGTGTGATCTCCATGAAGATATTTGCCCTTTATCGCCTTGGCCAATAAGTATACTGTCATGCACATACCCGCGAACACGTGAACTCCGTGGGTTCCGGTCGTGATGAAGTAACTGGTTGCCGGAAGGGAATAGTTCTGGAAGACCCCGCTGGCGCCAAGGCTAAACCATTCACCTGCCTTGATGTAGAGAAACGCTGCACCGAGAACGAGCGTTCCTCCAAGGCTAGCAATTAGCCCGTTCCGATTTCCTGCTCTGGCGGAGGCTAGAGCCATTATCGCGGTGAGACTGCTGGTGAGTAGGACAAGTGTCATCGCGAATCCATTCCTGATCTCGAAAAGCGAGCCTGCTGGCGGCCACGCTGCGTCGTTGGTTCTTACGAAGAAGTACGAGCCTATCAAGACCCCAAAGAAAATCACCTCTGCCCCTAGGAACGTCCAGATTCCGAGCTTCATGTTCGGAACTTGTTTGAAGGGCCAACTCTCAACGTGGGTATCCTCATGGACGGTGAACGTCTCTCTGCTGTAGCCGAAGAGGGAGATGATGCCTAGGATGACCCCGTCAGCGATCAAAGGCCAGAAGGGCTGATAGCTAACCGGTTGTGGGTTTGCTGGCTTTCCGATTGTCAAACCTAGGAAGAAGATGAACGCTGCGAACGCCATTAGAACTGGCCAAGGACTAAGCCCTTCGTGATGCAACGGTGAAGTCTTGTTTGATACAGACGACCCATTCGGGTTCCCGATTTCGTTAGAGTGTCCTAACCCGTTTGGAAGTCCCGGGCCTGAGCCGAAGCGGATGGTTCCATCAGCTTGGAAAGTAGGAATGACGTCAAAGTCGTGAGGAGGCGGAGGTGAGGGAAGCGCCCACTCAAGGGTCCACGCGTCCCAAGGGTTTGGACCGGAGGGCGGGCCAACTCTAGAGCTGCGGTACAGATTGTAGAACAACAGAAGTTGTGCTCCACCGAATATTAAGCCTCCTAACGTAGCGGTGAGGTTGAGGAGACCCCAATCTGTCTGAGGTGAATACGTCACTATTCTTCTTGGCATGTCCAAGAGGAGGAACATTGGGAAGTATAGAACTTGGAATCCGATCATTGACAATACAAAGTGAACCTTGGCCAACCTCTCGTCATACATTCGGCCCGTAATCTTGGGGAACCAGTAGTAGAGGCCCCCAATGAGACCAATAATGCTGGCTCCTACCATTATGTAGTGAAAATGCGCTACGACAAAATATGTCCCCCTCAGTGCATAGTCCAGCGCGACTGATGCGAGAAAGACCCCGGTGATCCCTCCAACAATGAAGTTTGCTACAGCCCCCAATGCGAAGAGGGCAGGAGCCTTGAGGCGGAGCTTGGCGAACCCGAGGGTCTCGATGAGTGAGATTACAATGACATCGAAGGGGAGAGAAACGGCGATCGTGGTTACTGTATACAACTTTGTTGAGGCTATTCCAATCCCCGTAACGAACATGTGATGCCCCCAGACCACGAAGCTGATCAGTGCTGCTGCAACCAACGATCCGATAACATACTTGGAGCCGTAAAGCGGCCTTCTGGCAAAAGTTGGAATTATGTCCGCAATTATCCCAATGGCGGGAAACAATACGATGTATACTTCAGGATGCCCGAAGAACCAGAACACGTTGTCCCAGAGCAGCGAGCCTCCCTGGATCGATGAGAAGTATACTGTGCCAAAGGCTCTGTCGACATAAAGCAGAACGACGGCGGCGAGAAACGATGGAAATGCGTAAAGCATCATGAAAATTGTTACGAGGATCGCCCATGGAAACACAGACATATACCTCAGCTTGAGCCCCGGCGCCCTCATCTTGAACATCGTAACGAGAAAATTGATAGAACTCATGGTTATTGAGACAACCATTAGGATTAGAGCGCCAGCTCCGAGGTTGAAACCGATTGCTGGGCTAAACTGGCCAGTATTTTGCGGTGAGTAAAGGGTCCAACCAAGGTCCGGGGCCGCCCCGAAGAAGAAGCTGAGAATCATCATCACACCGCTGAATAGGAAGAACCAGTAGCTCATCG
This sequence comes from archaeon 13_1_40CM_2_52_13, assembly GCA_001919285.1. Taxonomy (GTDB): domain Archaea; phylum Thermoproteota; class Bathyarchaeia; order 40CM-2-53-6; family 40CM-2-53-6; genus 40CM-2-53-6. The sequence goes on along the minus strand of MNHO01000045.1, from coordinate 9,723 downwards.
AGTTGAGTCGAGGAAAGGCCAAGTCTCGGCAGCCGATTTGTAAGGGAATTACGAAATTAGCAAAACCGAAAGCCAACGGAGACAGGACCCAGAAAATCATCAGAAGACCGTGAACGGTGACAAATTGATTGTAGACATTGGCTGTAAGGACATTATTGTCGGGAGCTGAGAGTTGTGTCCTCATAGTGATTGCGAGGACGCCCGCAGCGGCGAAGAGGAATAGTGATGTTATGATATAGAGTATGCCGATGTCCTTGTGGTTGGTGGTGTAGAGCCATCTCTTTGCCGAATAAGCGAATCTTTGACCCATTCCAATACCACTTCAGGCGATTAGGATGGCCGTGTTCCCAGAGCTATCGGACTGAGTTGGATCACCGCCGTACACCGATGTGATTCTCGCGGAGCCCGTTCCGGCTGCGGTAGGGGTGTAGAGGACAGAACAACTTGCGGTACCCTTCGAAGTGCCTGCCATGAGAGTGCACGTTCGAGTGTTGAAGTAGCCAAGCGCTGGTGTGCTGAAGGTCACGTTGCCTTTCGGGGTAAGACCTAAGCCGCTGGGGGAACTGTCGCTAAGGAGAGCGGTGCACTGGCTGGTTTGGTTCACGGCAACTGAGCTAGGCGAACAAGTAATTCGGGTGTGAGTGTACCACTGTTGAAAAGTCGTTTCATCTACCACGTTTAGGATTCCTTTCATTGTCGCGTGTCCTATTCCGCACAGCTCGAAGCATTGGATCGTGAAGTTTCCAGCCTTATAGGTCGTAAACCACATCACGTTAGTGCGGCCGGGTATGGCATCTGTCTTGATGTCGAGGCCGATGATTCCGAAGTCGTGAAAAACATCTGCACTGGTGACATTGAGGCGAATGCTATTCCCAAGGGGCACTCGAAGAACCAAGTTGTCTGAATGACCGTTAGGATAGGCAAAGTTCCAGTAGAATTGATGCCCCGTAACCAGCACGCTGCAACCATCGCAGACCTGTGAGGGCGCGGGTGGGGAAAGGATGTTGTCGATCGCCCCGAAGCTTCCTATTATCAGAGCGACCAAGATTATGGTTGAGAGCGAGACTGTAACCACGACACTCCGGGCATGCCCTCTTGAGGGCGGTACCTTGCCCAGTATCGGAGTGTCGTCAGGCTGGCGGGAAGACGGTTTATCCCTGTATTTGACTACGAAATATATCAGAAGGCTGAAGACGATTATAGAGACTGCTATGGCAAGATATGTGAATAGGCCGAAGAGGGAGTCGAACTGGACCTGAGTGCTGGAGACTGCCATCCGCGGATTCTCTGAACTTTTCTGCTCCCGGGTGTTTCGTTTTTAAAGGGTTTTGCACTAGCTATATCGGTAAACGATCGAGAATCATTTCTCCAGTTCGGCCGGTCTCAGTGTAAGATTTCGAACTGTTACAACATTGGCTACGACAATTGCAAGTATTGCCGAGGCGAGTGCAAGATGCGCGTCGCCAACAATAGGATTTAGCGAGGTAGTGACTGTTACCATTCCGAGAAGTACTTGAGCGATCAACGCTACGAGGCTCGCTGTGGACAAAAGAACGATATTACTTGCTTCCTTGTATCTTGTCCAAGCAACGATGGCCATTCCGAGGATGAACACTCCCACTACAGAATTGAAGAGTCGATGCGTAAGCTCAATCACGACTTCGGGATTGTTCAGAGCGGGAAGGACCGCACCCTTACACAGGGGCCAAGATTCTCCGCAGCCAAGGCCAGAATTGCTTGTCGTCACATACCCACCGATGACGATAAGAATGTAAGTAGAAACGACAGAGCCGTACGCAAAGACTCGAATCAGACGGTCATTGCTCTTCCAGCCTTTCTGAACCATGACCGCCCACGGAGAGAGACTTGTCTGCACGACGTATTTAGTCTACGCCTAGTACAAACCCTTCCGCTCGGAAAGCATCATGCCAGCCATGCTTTGAAGAATCGCCGATGGATCTTTGCTTTTTACGACTCCACTTGCTACTAGAACCCCTTCGGACCCCAACTCCAGCGCCTTTGACACGTCCTCCGCGGTCGTGACTCCGGCACCACACAGAACTTTTACGCTGCGATTCACTTTTCTGATCTGTTTTAGGCTCTCGGTAATCAGTTCGGGGCGAGCTTTCGAAATGGAAATGCCTGTTCCTATGAGTTCGGGGGGCTCGACAGCGATCATGTCCGGCAGCATGTTTGCGATGTCGACGCTGGCCTGTGTCGTATCTGCGCAGACTGCGGATACGAGATCGGCGTCGGAACACAATTTCACCGTGCTAGCGATCTCAGATGCGCTGATCCGTTTTTCTGAATGATTGACTAGAGACCCGTCGGCTCCCGATGACTTGACAGCCTCGGCGAGTACGTGGCCCGTGTGCGCACCCGGTTTCACTGGATCTATGTGCTGGCTGAAGACTGGGATATCAACCGTCTTTGAGACGGGTTCGATATCAGTGAACTGTGGCGCTACGATGATTGTTACGCCGGTCTCCCTTGAGACATCTTCTGCAATCTTCGCTAGCTCAATTGCGCGTTTACCTGTCGCCTCGATGTAGGTCTTGAAGTTCACAACTAAGAGTAATCCTCTTAGCGATTTCATCGAGATCGTCCTCAGAGACTGAGACCGGGAAGAGACGGGGTCGAGAGTTGATCGAACTCTTACTCTGCGACAACAAGCTGAAGCGCGCGGTCCACTTCCTTCCCGTTGAAGATAATCTCTCGTAGCGCGTTTGACATCTTCAAGGGGTCTGTGTGTTGCCAGACATTCCTTCCAACAGCCAGCCCTGTCGCTCCTGCGTCCATTGCCCCTTTTACTTGGTTGAGAAATGTCTCGTCTGTCGGAGCTTTCGGTCCTCCAGACATGAAGACCTTGGCGAGCCCGGCGGCTTTTACGGCCCATCTGAAGCTGGTCGGGTCTCCTGAGTATTTGATCTTGACAGCGTCTGCCCCAATCTCGAGTCCCGCTCTGGCGGCGTAAGAGACAATTTCGGGAGCATTGTCGTTCTTTACTGCCTCTCCTCGGGGATAGATCCAAGCGATGGCTGGTACTCCTTCCTCATGGGCGTCTTCTTGGATCTCGCCGAACTCTTGCAGCATGATATTCTCGTTGGCGCTTCCGAGGTAGATCGTGTACCCGACTCCTTTGGCTCCGAGGCTGATGGCCTCCTCGACGCTGCAGACTTGCGTGGAGATAGGCTCACCCTTCGGGAGACTTGTCTTCCCGTTGAGCTTGATTATCAGAGGGACTTTGCTGTTGTAATATTTCTCAGCGATTCCCTTGTGAAGTACGACACCAGTAAACTGTCCTTTGACTGCGATATCAAGGACATAGTTAGGATCAATGTTCTTCTCGTTGAAGTCTGTGGATGGGCCGTGTTCGAAGCCTTGATCGTAGGCCAGGAGGAGTCCTTTGCCGTTTTTCAAGAAGTTATCCATGGTGGCTTTTGTCATAATCCTCGTCCTGCCTTGGCCCAATCCTTCCACTTTAAACTAGCTCTAGGTTCCGGGGGATCAGCGCAAGAGAAACCGTTATCGGACGATTCCATACGCGGAATCTTATGGCTAGGCGAATAGTCATTGTAGGATGTGGAGTATCCGGCACCACGGCTGCATTCTACTCGAGAAAGACTGATAGGACCTCGGAGATTACGATTGTGGGCGACGAGGTTCTTCCTGAATATTCTCGGTGCGGTCTCCCTTATGCATTCAGCGGAATAGTTCCTACAATGCGATCGCTGATCGGTTACGATGAGGATTTTTACGAGCATACGAACAGAGTAAACCTCAGGCTCGGAGTTACAGCGACAAAGATTCGTCCTGACCGCCGGATTCTAGAGCTCAAGTCGCAAGATCATCCCACAACCGAGCTTCAGTACGACAATCTCATCCTCACGACAGGCGCCAGTCCGACAACTCTTGCCGTTCCAGGTTCAGAACTAAACGGTGTGTTTACGATCCGAACTATGAATGACGTGGAAGGACTGGCGAACTATCTCGGACAAGCAAAGGCGAGGAAGGCTGCGATCATCGGCGCGGGTCTCATCGGTTCAGAAATGGCGGAGGCGTTGCTCGTACGGGGAGTTGGTGTATTGCAAGCGGAGATAGTCCCGGAAATTCTCCCGGTGATTCTCGATCCCGACATGGCCTCAGTTGTTAGAGAGAAAGCAGAGGAGCATGGTGTGGAATATCATCTGCAGTCGACTCTGGAGGAGATTCTCGGGGACAAGGGAAAGGTGAGCGGAGTTCGAATCTCGGGTCGCACGTACGAGGTTGAAGCTGTCATCGTTGCGATCAGGATTAGGCCTAACACGGAACTAGCGAAGGACGCAGACATACTTCTGGGTGACTCGGGCGGAATTAGAACCGATGATAGAATGTTGACTTCTGCAAGAAATGTCTATGCTGCGGGCGATTGCATCGAAACCTTCGACCTCGTTACACACAGACACGTGTTCTTTCAACTTGCCACGACGGCGGTTAGGCAATCAATGGTTGCAGGCATAAATGCTGCGGGAGGCGAGGCGCGATACCCGGGATCGACTGGCGTGACCACCGTGAAACTCTTCGGGCTCGAAGTAGCAACCCTCGGTCCAACGACCGCTATGGCCCAACAAATCGGAATCACTCCGGTCTCCGTCAGAACAACGGGATCGACACGGCTCTCCTACTATCCGGGCGGCAAGGATCTAACCGTGAAGCTCCTCGGGAATCCCGCGAACGGGAAGCTTCTCGGCGCTCAGCTCGTGGGCGAAGAGGGAGCGACGCTCAGGGCTAACTTCGCGTCTATGGCGGCCCACCTCGGACTGACAGTTCAAGAGTTTGCAGAGATCGAGACTTGCTATTCGCCACCTCTCGCGCCGGTCTGGGACCCGGTGACTATTGCAGCTCAGGCGCTGTTGAGGAAGCTTAGACCGCCGCTCCCTAAGAGGTCAACGACAGATTCGAACGGTTGATTGCGCGCTTTGAGAGTACTGATTTCGGACCCAATCGACGACGAAGGCGTCAAGATTCTCTCAGACGCCGGTTTCACGGTAGACAATCAGCCCGGAATCGACAAGACAAGGCTCGCCAGCATCATCAACCAGTATGATGCGTTGATAGTTAGAGGCAGAACAAAAGTCGACGCCAATCTGATTCGCAATTCCAGACTGAAGATTGTAGGACGAGCCGGTGTCGGCCTCGACAACATCGACCTTCAAGCAGCGAAGGAGAAAGGAGTCACCGTTCTCAATACGCCAAGCGCTCCCACAACCAGCGTCGCAGAACTCACCGTCGGGCTGATGCTCTGCCTGCTCCGCAAGATTCCGTTCGCGGATCGAAGCATGAAGGAGGGTCGGTGGGTAAAGAATCAGCTGATGGGCGAAGAGTTACAATCGAAAAAGATTGGGATTATCGGACGAGCCGGGCGGATTGGTAACGAAGTCTCTCGAATCCTAACTGTAGGATTCCAGGCGGAGGTTCTCGGCTACGATGTCATCCGGCCTCGCGGGGTCCCAGGGTTGAGCTACGAGATTACAGACTCGATAGACGATCTGCTCCAGCGATGCGACATCGTCACTATCCATGTCCCATATTCTCCCCAGACCCATTACCTGCTGAACGAGGCACGCCTGCGAATGATGAGGATGGGATCCTATCTTGTCAACACATCAAGAGGAGACATCGTGGAAGGACCCGCTCTACTCAGGCTATTGAAGGATGGGCGGATCAGAGGCGCGGGACTCGATGTCTTTCACCTTGAGCCGCCGGTGGATGAGTGGGAGAAGGAACTGGTCAACCTTCCTAATGGGACGACGGTCGTCACCTGCCACATCGGGGCTGAGACCCGACAGGCTCAGAAACGTGCGAGCATAGAGATCGCAGAGCGGATAAAGACAGAAGCCACCCGGTTTCAAGGGACCGGATAGGTTCCTCCTGAACGAGCAATACGGGGCATTTACGGGAACATCCAATCGTGAAAGAGCCACCCTATGCTACCTCGCCTATGATCTCTGATCTGAGCTTGTTCTGGGCGATTCCGTAGGGGATCCGTGAGTCAGCGGCACCCAGACAAGTGTCCTACTTTTCAGAGTAGAAAAGGTAACTTAGATCGGCAAATCGGTCAGAACAAGCCCAGATCACAAATCCAACCCCGTCGATTCTGTGACCCCACTTTTCACGCTTGCCCCTAGGGTAGAAACCCGACATTGAAGACGACGATTCAAACCTATTCTGCGTTCCAAACCAGAATCCTCGCCGAAAAACGTTCCGGCTGGCGAGAGCCCCTAAAAAAGGGGCAGGAATTTTTTCTCGCGACACGAGAGTGCTTCTCTGGGCGTCGTCTGTCAGACGCGAACCCTAGGGATAGACCCTGTTGATCAGACGCGGAAAAGCAATCGCGTCCCGAATATGCTCAAGCCTACAGACCCAAGACACAACCCTCTCCAATCCCATCCCGAATCCAGAATGAGGAACGCTACCAAACTTCCGCAGGTCCAAATACCAAGCATAGCTCTCAGGATCCAAGCCTTCCTCCTTGATCCTTGCGACCAACGCGCCGTAATCCTCTATCCGCTGCCCACCACCAGTAATCTCACCATAGCCCTCCGGGGCCAAGAGATCGACGGAGAGAGTAACCTCCGGGTTCAATGGGTCGGGCTTGTGATAGAACGCCTTCGCCTTCTTCGGATACCGCGTCACAAAGAAGGGTCGATCGAAATGCGTCGTCAGAATCTTCTCCTGCTCATAGCCCAGATCATCACCCCACTTGATCCCCGACTTCTCCCCACCGATCATCTTGAAAGCATCATCGTAGGTAATCCTAGGAAACGGCGGCTTGACCTTCTCTAGATCCTCTGGCCTCCTCTCGAACAGAGCCAATTGCGAGCTTGCTCGCTCCAGCAAATCTTCAACGACATGACTCAACAACTGCTCCTCGACCTCCATAATACCATCCAAGCCAACATACGGCGCCTCCGCCTCAAGATGCCAGTACTCGGTGAGATGCCTACGGGTCCGAGACTTCTCCGCCCTAAACGACGGAGCAATCGTATAGATCTTTCCAACGCTAGCGATCAGCGCCTCCGCATACAGCTGCCAGCTTTGTGTAAGGTACGCTTTCCCATCGAAATATTTCACTTCAAAGAGCGTCGCGCCACCCTCTACAGCCGCTGATGTTAGGGTCGGGACTTGCACTTCCAAATAGTCGTGCGAGTCCAGCCACGAGCGCGCAGCCGATAGTACGACCGCCCGGACCTTGAGAACTGCTCGCATCTTGTCGCTCCTGACAAACAAATGCCTCTTGTCCAGCAGGAAGTCAGGCCCCTGAAACTGCTTCGCAATCGGAAACTCCTCCAAGGCCGCGGAGTCTACCTTGCCTGAGTGAACCACGATCTCCCTTCCACCTGGAGCACGCGGGTCAGGCTTGACCTCTCCCTCAACCTGTACACTAGACTCTATGCGAGTTGAGAGAAAGAGATCGAAGACCTTAGAGTCAACCTCTCCCTTCCGGACGGTACTCTGTACAACACCTGAACCGTCCCGGATGAACAAGAAGACGATTCCTCCACTGGACCGTTTGTTCTGAAGCCACCCTCGCACCAGAACCTCTTTGCCATCCAAGCTACCCGTGAGAACATCCTGGACCCGGACAGCTTCCTCCAACCAACACACCAGATGAACGGGCAAAAGTGCAGGAATGGATTATTTAAGAATCCCAGAAACCAGTTCAACAGCGGAACGATTGTCAGACACTCAAGAGAAGACCACCAAACGCCTAGCCGAGCTCAAGTCCTACCTTGAAAAAAAAGTTGCAGAACACCAGACTGAGATCCATAACCTACAATCGTTTCTCGAGACAGTAGACAGCATTCTTGCAGAGAAGAGCTATCGACGAGTCCAGCTTCCGAAGTCTACTCCAGACTCGCCGATAGGGATCGATTCGAATCCTCCCCAAACGATCAGAACGATCAGCGGGGTCTTGCTGGCTGACATTTTCGTCGAGGGCCAGGATCTTCGGATTGTTCCCTCAAAGGAGATCAAGTTCGACGCAAACGCTCCACCTCTCCGATCATTCCTCGTAGGCAAGGTGCTCGAACCATTGCATGTGAAGGATGAGGAATCGACTCGAAAACAGGAGCTCTCGCCTGACCACGTTCTATCTTACGAGATAGATCGAGAAGCAAATGCTCTGAAACAGATACACGTTAAGAATTACGGCGATGAGCGTAGGCTCAACGAGCTAAAGAATGCACTACGCTGGACATTCAGAAGAATGTACGAGAAAACGATTGGGACACAGCAGTAAATCGTATATTATTAGTCCGTGCTGGCATAATGTCAGCGGATGGCTGGCGGCCTACCGTCTATGCCTGATGAGTTTGAGCGCTCCGCTTGTCTGCATGATACTTGACGTAGACGAAAAGCACGGCGTACTCAATGGCCATGTAGAAGCAAACATCCAGCGTAAAGAGGAACCAGTTGTACGAGGGGGGTATTGGGGGACATGTCAGACAAGTCAGGCGACCTAAAATCGGATAGTATTTCCAAGGCAGGGGAAAACCATAGCCGTAGACGTCGCCTATGAAAACGAAGGACAGAGCTGACACCGAGGGCACGTCAACCGTAGCCAATGTTATACCGACTGCCAGCACCGGCACAACGCCGATAATCAGAATCCGAAGAAGTAGTCTCATCGATTGCCTTCCACTCGTTGACGAGCGCGTATGAGTGCTGGACAAAGCCTCAATAAAACCATCATGTGCCGGTGACTAAAAAAGGGGCAGAGTGTCTAGCCTGACTTAGTTCCTATGTCCGAATAGCTTCGCAACATCTACCTCTCTAACATACTCGTCCTCTGCTTCAAGTCACCAAAAAAAAGGCCAGGCCTAGTCTCCCGATTATATCCTTGGATAGAATCTGACAACTATTCTGGTATAATCCGGTCTGTTCGAAAAGACGATTGGGACACAGTAGCCTTTTCAGGATCCGCCGACAGAGCGATTCTGTAGCTCACTCATGGCTACCCCGGCGTAATCAACTCCGTAGGTCCGTTGCAGGTAATCCCTCAAAGCCATGGCGGACCTCGCCTCTGAGATGAAACCCTCCTTTGGAAACTGGAAGGACTGGGTTGAGCCGCAAGATCGGCACTTGGCTACTACACTGTCGTAGATCATCCCGCCGCTTCGACCAAAATCATGATCCACCGGCTCCAACGGACCACCACAGTGGCACTGGGTTTTCAAGACTGTCGCGTAGGTGGCCTGTATCTCGCGGAAATGCCCGTCGGCATCCTGTAAGAGCTGGCCTTTCAGCTCAGCATATTTTTGATCGTTAGCTAGCTCAGGCCTATCCCTCTCGATCTTGCGAAGACCAAACTCGAGCAGGTAGGCCATCGGGTTCTCTGGAGTAGCCATGAGAAGAAACCGTTGGACCATTTCAAAAGAGGAGATTGGTACCTTTACCTCGGTGGACGGGTTCTAAGAATCCCCGCTTGGCACCCTAAACCTCTCGAAAACCCGAAACCGGGCTTTGCGGGGCGCAAGCTCCAAATCCTAGACCGTTGACCCGAGGGTTCTGTCAAGTCTTCGGTTTGTTCGAGGACTAGACTCGCTCTCATCGAATCCGGGGATTACCCTAGTCGTCGGGTTCCCCTTCACTGCTTCACCTGAGAGCCCTGGCGCCTCAGAGACGAGTAGTCTCTTCTTGGCAGTGAACGGTCGAACCTCAACCGCCCACTCACGCATGTAG
>MNHO01000031.1 GCA_001919285.1 archaeon 13_1_40CM_2_52_13 | reverse complement strand
ATATTTGCTACGTTTGAGAATTTATTGAGCCGCGCACATGCCCGCGTATGCCATCTTCTTTTCTTTCGTTAATTCTCGTATGGCAGCGGAAAGGATTGTCATGAAGAAGGTTCTTATCCATCTCACAACGCGACGAACTCCATGAGTAACTTGAAAACTGAACTCGAACACATCAAGCACCACATCAAGTACCCAGCGAACAAGACACAGGTCCTAGCAGCATGCAACAACATGACAGACGTTCCATCCATCGACAAGGAATTCGTAACCAAGTCTCTCCCTGACAACAACTACAAGGGCCCAGAAGACGTCGTAAGGGCTCTTCTCAACAAAGTCTGAGCTTTCTCCAACTTCCCTTTTTTTCTTAGCGTCCGACCTAATACCAGCCTTGTTATTCTGGAAGCATGCCCTTTCTGGAATTTGATATCACTGCTCAGTCCCAAGTCTTGGTGGAGCTGTTCTTCAAACATCTAGCGCGCGGGGGCGCTGGAGCCGAATATGACGCCTCTCGACGTCCATCTTAAAGACAGCTCGCCTAGTTCTGCGGCTCGTTCTATCTGATGACCAGCACCGGACAGTGGGCGTGATCCACCACTCCGCTCGAGACGCTTCCCAGTAACAGCCTCTTGAACCCGCCAAGCCCTCGGGTCCCGACAACTATCAGATCAGCGTTTTCTCTGACAGCCTGATTGACTATAGTTTCTACCACGGAACTAGTTGTCTCAGGAATATCGGCCCTGACCGTGATGCCACGTTTTTTTGCCTCGGAGACAGTCCCGTCAACAATGACGTGACCTACTCTCCTAGCATATTCAAGGTACAGATCAATCTCTTTCTCGTGAGTGGGCGGTTCGATTACCGGGCCTTCCGGTGAAATCTCCGTGTGGTAGTAGAGTGCAGGGGGAATTATTGCGTGTAGAACAATGAGTTCAGCCTTGAGCTTCTCGGCGAGCTCTAGGGCTGCTTGGGACGCTCGAGCAGAATTCTCAGAGCCATCCAAGGCGACAAGCAGCCTCTTGAACATGGATTTCAAGGATGTTGGGGCAGATTGACTAGGTGGCCTAAGTGTCTGGGTCTCCATTTGACTCGATCACACCCGTTTGCACGTTAGTCCTAAGGTTTGCCCTCGACTCTACCGTCACAAACTCGGTTCGGGTGTACATCGGGCGCTGCTGTGCCGCTTTCACGCTTCGTTCTGTCACTCCGCTAGGCATGTCTCAGTTATGTCAAGCATAATTCATACAAACCATGAAGATGTGTGCTCGAACGATGAGGACGATTCTCGCCGCTGTCGACCAATCTCATCATGCTCATGATGTGATGAGCCGGGCTGCTGAACTGGCGGTCGTGCTACGGAACGACCTAGTTGTTCTTAGCGTCGTCAGCTCGGACCCGATGAAGCAGTTCAATATCGTTGAGGAGCAGAATCGATTTGCAACCCTTCACCGGGACCTGATCTTCAAGCATTTTCCCGAGAATAGTCTCTCAGTGGAACCACATAACGGAACCGGTGGAGTTTACAAATACGGTGCCGTCGGAGTTAGGATCCAGTCGCGGATTCTCTCAGGCAATGTTGTCGACAAGATATGCGAGTGTGCAGAGGAAGTTAATGCTGACATCGTCCTTGTTGGTAGTAGGGGGCTCGGGAACATTGGTAGCCTAGTTCTCGGCAGCGTCTCCGAGCGAGTAGTGCACAAGTGTCCGCGATCGGTGCTGGTTGTCAAAGGTGAAAGGACTGAGGGTCCTGACTGGGAGGGACTATCTCAGAGCCACAAGTCAGGCGTCGCAAGAGCCTAGACTCTTTTCTCAGATCCTCAGCATTGCTAGCTGGGCAGTCAGTGGTTCTACACCGCCACTGGAAATATCCGGCTCTCTCAGAAACTGGAGTAGAACGATGAGTGTGAGAGCATAGTTCACCGCGTACAGGCTGACGCATAATGGACAGATAATGTGAATGACGGCGAGTTCAAGGTACCAGAGGTAGACGGTGAAGACGTTCCCGACCATTAGGACCGGTAGCAGTATCTGGCTATTGACCGCTTTCTTCCCTAGCCGACTCGTAAAGAGACCTATAGCAAATACCGCTGGGAACGATACGAGGCCCATCGCGTAGAACGGGATTCCAACGCGAGATGTTTGCCCGCTCTGGAATACTCCTCCGCAGGAAACCTGCGGGTTTATGTTACAAGAAGTGAAATTCTGGGTAAGATACTCGTTCGCGATATAAATGGCAATTCCAATCCCAATAAGAGAAAATAGGAGGTAGGTGTTAGCCAGCCTTTTCCAAGAACCGGAGCCTCAATTCTATCCGATACCTGGACGGGATTGAACTGCCCGGTGAGCGGCGTTTGGCTCGTCGGGGATGGGTGCCTGGGTTATGGCTATCTGGGCGTAGGACTGTGAGCAAACACTATCGGGTTGACCATTATCTATTTTGCAAATAGCAGATATCAGAGTGTCCGCTGCTCCGTTTATCCGCTGAGCAACGGTGCTGCTTGGACTGTCTAATTGTATGCCTATCTGGGTCCAGTTCTGGCCGGAAAGAGTACTTGGATCGTATTGGGAACCAGAATGAAGTGTGGGAGAACTAGGAGCGGGATGAACAACGTACTGTCCTCCCACGTCGATGAATGGTATTGCACCGCCCGGGTCCCATTGATTCATCAAGTTCTGCTCATCCGATGAGGGAACCTGTAGCGTGTTTTTTGACCGATCTTGTGTCTCCACGCTTACGAATGAAACATATTGGCTGGAATAAGTGGAATGGACGAATGAGAAGGTTGGAGTGCTGGGATCTATGTCAGACGCAGAAGAAAGCATGTAGGTCAGCCCACTGAAATTTCCAAACTTTGAAAGCGCGACAATGATGCTCCATCTCTCGGCTGCGCAGTAAGGACAGTAACTCCGCCCCAAATGTAAAGGAACTCTGGCTTTCCTTTGAGGTCAAACTAGTCCCGGCTACCTGCTACAAGGGAGTTACTCCTTGAGCGTTTATGGCCGCGTTTAGCGAGTTGTTGCTCACTCCCCACAAATATCCATGCATAATGGAAGATATGGGGGTACCAACAAGCGTGTCGGTTACCTGTGTCTGTCGTTGTAAGAGTATGATGCCCAATTACGACTGCTGTCATAAGAACCACGATTATCCGCGGTGGTTGTGAGTGTTCTTCTACGGCGTGCTCGCTTCACATCTCCCAGGATTTTCTGCTTTCGAGTCTGAGACATGTTTCTGGTTCTCAGGAGAGGGTCTCTGCGTCCGTTCCCTGACTGACAAGAAGGCCTTGGTCCTATTATTCTCTAGGGCTCAAACTGTGAACACTAACGACCTAGCATGAAGGGGAATCTCTAGTTCGTAATCATGGTTCCAGCGCTTCCCTCGAGGGCCTTTTCAGCCATTTCCAGCGAAGCGATGATTACTCTTTTTCCCGAAGATCCCGCCAGGAAACTAATTGCGCTTTCGATCTTGGGACCCATGCTGCCAGCAGGAAATTGGCCTTCAGATAGATACCGTCTACATTCTTGCACGGTCATACTATCTAGACCCCGCTGATCCGGCTCACCATAGTTGATGAACACCTTCTCGACATCAGTCAGGATGAGCAGAGTCTCAACTCCGAGAGTCTTGCCTAGCAAGGCAGCTGTTCGATCCTTGTCCAAAACAGCTTCGACACCTCCTAGCCTACCATCCTTGTCTCTAATCACAGGGACCCCACCCCCACCCACGCTAATCACTACATTCCCGGTTTCGAACAGTCGGATGATCGTCTCTTTCTCAAGGATGTCCAAGGGGGTGGGAGAGGGAACCAATCTTCGATAGCCTCGTCCGCTGTCACTGATGATATGCCATCCTTTCGATTCTTGTAGGCGTCGCGCTTCCTTTTCGGTGTAGAATTGTCCTACGGGTTTTGTTGGATTCTTGAAGGCTGGATCTTTTGGGTCGACGAGCGTTTGGGAAACTATTGTCGTAACGGGGATGTGTTGTCCCGCTGATTCTAGCTCGCTGCGGAGTGCTCGTTGAAGCATGTAGCCTATCATTCCCTGGCTCTCAGCTCCGCAAACGTCCAGAGGCATTGGCGGCAACGTTTCTTTTGATATCTCGTTCTGTAGCAGAATGTTTCCAACTTGTGGGCCGTTGCCGTGTGTGATGGCAATTCTCTCGCCTCTGCGAAGAAGCGCGGCAAGGTGCTTGGCGGTGTTTTGCACGTTCGTCTCTTGCTCTTCCGCTGTTCCTTTCTGGCCGTGTTTGAGAATGGCGTTGCCTCCTAGACTTACCAATACTTTCATGTGTTGGACCTAGTTCGAGGGTTTTCGGTTGAGGACGCAGGTCATGCAGCGGATGCCTCCGTATCCTCCTGTAATCTCCTGTAGCTGGAGCGAGGTCACGTCGATAGAAAGTTCTTGGAACTCGCGTTTGTGTGGGAAGAACTGGTCTGACTGTTTGAGTCTCGCCAAGTCCTTTCTCGCTTCTTCCAAGAGGGCGCGATAGCGATGCGGGTCAGCGAGGGCCTTTGCCTCCAGGTTTCTTAGGACTTTCTTCACTACCTTCTCAACCTCGATGGCAAGGATACTGTGATCTTTTACGCAGAGAAAGTTTGAAGCGTAGCACATCTGTTCAAGCGTCGTTATTGGAACAATCGTAAACCTGTGACCCATCAAGTACTCGTACAGGTTAGGAGTCTTGCTCATCCTCTTGTAGTGTCCAAGAGATGATCTCCGGTAAACTTCAACTCTGGCTCGTTTCAAAAGCGGTATGCATCCCACGGCAATGTTCTTTCCGGGAAAATTGAGGTAGGTGTCCAGATGCATGTTGATCATCGGGTCGGGCTCGTCCCCAGGGATGAGTGGATGGGCTGGTTGGTGAATCGCAGCAACCTCTTCGAAGTTGGTCCCGCGGCGGAGAACCTGACTGGCGCCATTCAGATTTGTTCTGTCGCCTATCCCGATCATCGCCAGCTTGCCTGCAGGTATGAAATCGCCTCCCTCGAACGTTCCGGGTGCCTTCACGCGATTGACGATTCTTGCGCCAGCCATTTCCAGTATTGTGCTGGTGATGTCTGGCTCCATCCTACGTTGCGGCTTGGACATTCTGCCAACAATCAATCCGAGGTCTGAGGCAACTTGCTGGTCTCGCATGAAAAACAGGTTCGCCAGGGGAACGTCGAGCTGTACTCTAGGGTACATCATTCTCACCCCTCTCTTCTGATCCAGTCTGATACTCGGACGGAAGACCAGGACGCTGAAGATGGTCTCTACGCCGAGCTCCGGTAAGTTCCTCTCGAACTCGCGACGTGCCCTCTTAACTTCAGCAGCAGGACCCTCGAACTTCACAATCCCTCTCGCATATTTCGTCAGCATCCCAACTAGCTCGGGGTCCTCCCTCGCCAGTTTGATCGCAAGATGTTTCAGCCGGTGGACTCTTACCCCGGTCAGTTCGAGTGCGTGTTCGAGTTCTCTATGTTCATGGATGGCCTCGTCCATGTTGAAGGCTCGCTCATAGAGGAAAGCGAAGGGCTCGATTAGCCCAAAGAACATCTCAGTTCCGGGTCTGTGAATCACAACATCCTGTAGAGCATCCCACTCTGCTTTGACTCTGGAATCCAAGAGAGCCGCCTAGCTACTTTTGACGCAGGAGCCATTCCAGGACGGACGCGGCACCGTAGAGCTTGTTCTCTCCCTGTTGCCAGACAATCGACTGTTTACCCTCAATCACATCATCAGTAATCTCAAGACCCCGATGCGCCGGGAGACAATGCATGACGTTGGCATCTCTCTTGGCAACCTTCAGAAGATCATTGTTGATCTGATATCCATCGAAATCCTTCATTCTCTTCTCCTTCGAAGCCTCGTCGCCCATGCTGACCCAGACATCCGTGTACAACAAATCCGCTTCCTTAGCCGCTTCCACGGGATCATGAGACACATCAATATTGCCGCCTGAGAACCGAGAGGTTTTCTCCGCTTCGCTGAGAACTGTCGCGTTCGGCTCGTAGCCTGCAGGACATGCTACCGAGATGCTCATTCCCTCTACTGCTCCGCCAAGAAGTAGAGAGTTGCAGACGTTGTTCCCGTCGCCGACATAAGCGAGCTTCAATCCCTTCAGCTTCCCCTTCGCCTCTTGAATAGTGAAGAGATCGGACACGATCTGCGTCGGATGCTCAAGGTCGCTCAATGCATTGACAACGGGGACCCGCGAATACTTGGCCAACTGGACCACGGTGTCGTGCGCATAGACTCGGGCGACAACCCCATCAAGGTACCCGCCCAGAATCCTTGCTGTATCCTTCACCGGCTCTCCTCTGCTAAGCTGAAGCTCGTTAGCTGCAAGGTAGATCGAGTCTCCACCAAGTCTACGGGCAGCAACCTCGAAGCTCGTCCGGGTCCGGGTCGACGGCTTCTCGAATAGCAGTCCAGCAATTTTCCCGCTTAGCGTGGCGAGAGATCGTCCTCGTTTGATGAGAGTCTTGATCGCTTTGGCTCTCGCGAGAACTCTATCCATCTCTAGTTTGGAAGCATCGGTCACTGAAAGGAAACTTTTCAATTTGAGACTCCCGAAATCCAGTGAGACGCAAGATGGGCCTAGTATGTGAAGTTCATGTCACATACACAGCTCAAGTCTACGAGATTTGCTCATGGGTGTAGAACAAGCGTAAAATAGATTCTTTCGGATTCTTCCAAATCTCACATGGTTACGGTGAAGCAGCCGGCGATTGGGCTAAGTTCCGGCAAAATTGATCACGTGGTAATTATCGTCAAAGAGAACCACTGCTTCGACAACTACTTCGGCACCTTCCCTGGAGCCAATGGAATGATAATGCCGAGGTCCCCGAATCCACCGCCTTGGGACCCGGACCATCGTCACAGTGCCTGGCTAACGCGCCATACGACTTCGGTCCGGCAACAGTTCGTCGAGGCTGACGTACCAGCTTACTTCGGCTATGCTAGAAAATTCACGCTCTGCGACCAGTATTTCACCGACGTGGCTGGGCCTTCGACGCCGAACCATTTGATGCTCATCGCTGCCGACTCTCCCTTCATAGACAACCCGAAACCCGGAGATTCTTCTAGAATCTCCTCCTCGCTTCCACTGAGCCTTGAAGCCCGAAAACTGACTTGGGGCAACTATGGGGGATACGCGTTTGAATATCTTAGCGGTGTTGGTGGGAGGAACAAGTTCACCTCTAACCAGTTCGCGAAGGATGCGCTTGCTGGAAAACTGCCCAGTGTTTCCTGGGTCCTGGCTACGACCCAGTTTGACGAACATCCACAAGACCCTGGGAGGGGTCCCATGGGAAATGTTACGACTGGCATGCAGTGGACTGTCGACCAAGTAAATGCCATCGTTAAGGGCGGGCTCTGGCCGAGAGTTGCCATCTTCTTAACCTGGGATTGTTGGGGTGGATGGTATGACCACGTGGACCCGCCGAACGTCGAAGCCTGGAAGCTTGCGACGCCGCAACCATCCTACATGGGAACACAGTTCCGTTACGGCTCGCGGGTTGGCTGTCTTGTCCTGAGCCCGTTCGCGAGATCCGGCTACATCTCGAAGAAGCTGCACTCGCACGTGAGTCTTGTCCGTTTCTGCGAATCGGTTTTCGGACTGCCTGCGCTTAACCAAACGGACGCGCAGGCTGATGACATGTCGGACTGTTTCGATTTCAAACGATCGCCTGCTCCGCCACCGCCATGAAGGCCCGTCTTGCCGAGTTAGGCTTTCTGACGCTCGTCTTGACTAAATCATTCTCTGGCAGAAACTTGTCGAGAATTAGAGGCAACTACTTCTACCAATTCGACTAAACATTCGTCTGAGCGTTGCCGTCCCTTGAGATCATACTCTCTGCCTTTCTCGCAATCTCGCTAACAGCGACAATCATCTCAAGCAAGGCCAGAGCCCCTTACACAATAATTCTCGTACTCTTCGGAGTCGCGATAGCGGGCTCGTCACTTTCATCCATCCTTGGAGTTACCCTGCTCTACGACAGCTTGGTAGGAGGAGGCCTCTTCGTCGGACTTGTCCTCCCACCATTACTCTTCGAGACGACGATGAATATTAGATTCGAAGAGTTTCGAGCCGTCGCGAGACCCGCCCTCCGGCTCGCCACGGTGGGAGTCGTCATAGCAACGGTTGTGGGAGGACTCTTTCTCTGGCAGATAATCCGACTCCCGCTCCTCCCATCCTTCCTGTTCGCCAGCATTATCGCCCCGACCGACACAGCTACAGTTCTCGAAATCTTCAGACGAGCAAAGCTTCCACGAAAACTCTCGACGCTGATGGAAACAGAAGCCGTGTTCAACGACGCCACGGGAATAACCATCTTCACCATACTTCTCACGTCACTAGACGTCTCCCGCCTCTCCCTCATCCAAGCGGTCATCAGTTTCGCAGAGATCTTCGGAGGAGGCGTAGTCGTAGGCCTGCTGGTCGCGCTGGGAGCTCACTTTCTCTCAAGGCTTGTAACTGATCCCATGTCCGAAACCATGATAACTATCACCACCGTGTACGGCGCATACACCGTCGCAAGCGCTCTAGGCTTTTCAGGAATAGTAGCTGTCGCGATCGCCGGGCTCTACTATGGAAACTCAACGGTAAGGACATGGGTTCTTCCTCAAACTACTCGAACCGTCAGAAACTTCTGGAGAATCACGGCCTTCATCGCCAACTCACTAGCCTTCCTCTACATCGGACTCAGCACCGACCTAGCTAGGATTCAAGCAAATCTCTTACCAATCGGACTTGCGTTTACAGCGGTGACAATCGCACGTTTCTCATCCGTCTACCCACTACTCGGAACCTCCAAGATCAATGGAGAACCTATTCCGAGATCTTGGAAGAACGTGGCAATGCTGGGGGGAATGAGAGGAGCCCTATCCATTGCACTGGTAGCCTCCCTACCAGCCACGATCCCATCAAGAGACGTGATCACCTCGATGGTATTAGGAGTAGCGTTCACTTCCATAATTCTTCAAGGTCCTCTCCTATCCAGCTACGTCCGCAGGAAGTTCCCAAGAAAGGTCGAAGTTAGACCCCTCTCAAGAAAGTTCTAATCTGAATGATATCTCAGCCAATCCGCCTTTTCGATACGTGACGAGCGCGTCTTCCTAACAGACCAATGACCATAGCGGCCACCCAAATTGTCACGATAATCACGATGTCACCACTCGGAATCATCGAGATCAAATTGTCGATACTGCCGACAGTTTCAACATAGAGGATCCTAGGAAAAAGGCCAAATGCCCAGAGAAAAACAACGCTAGCTAGTAAGATTCCAACAAATAGCCAACGGCCAAGCCTCCTACCCCCAGGATATTCGGCTAGCTGATCCAACTCAACGATCTGAGCATGTTCTCCCACAAGATTCTCTTGATCTTCGCTCACGTCCAGCGTGGCTTGTGCTTGACGGTTCAGGCTGTTAAGAATCTGGTCGGTGGTTGTCTGAGCATCTCTGTTTCTGGTCTTTCCAGAGAAATCGAATCGGTGGCGAGCGCGCGGGCGTTTCTCTTCCAACTCTGTTCAGCTGAGCTCTCAATTTATTAATAGTTAATGCTAACACTTGGGCAAGCCAGTACTAAGCCGTCCACGGCCGCGGAATGTCGGCAAATGCGTGTCTAACGACTTACGCGTGGATACACGGCACCGGAGCGATTCTCTACCTACTTCATAATCTTCGTGATCTCTTCCTTCGCCACTTCAAGGGCTGCGTTCACTTTGTCGAGTTCGACGATCACTTCTTCCTGAATTGAAAGCTCCTTTATCCTCTTCGCCTCTTCGATCGCGTCGTTGATAGCCTCAGAGACTAGTTTCAGTTTGGGTGGAATTGTCTTTCTCCGCGCTTTCATCATTCAGCAGCAAGATGCTTAGATAATATAACGATTGGTTATTGAAGCTCTGTTAGCTTATCGTCGTATGCCTCTCTGATGTAACCTGGCTCGGCGGGGACGGGTGAGGTTCGCACGTTCCCGGCCTCCGATGGAGGCGCAAGGCGGAGCAGTTGAAGCTGTGAAGGGGAACCCGACGCCTACGGTAATCCCTGGAGTCGATGCCCCGAAGCTAACTCAACCAACGAAGAGTTAACAGAACCGACGTTAATAGTACCCCAGTATCCGATCTTCTGGAATGGATGTTGAAATGGTGAAAGTTGGAATTCTCGGAAGCGGCGAAGTGGGCAGAGCCCTCGGAAAGGGATTCGTCAGTCGGCAGCACGAGGTGAAGATCGCCTCGCGCACTCCAAACAGTGACAAGCTGAAGACATGGGTCGATCAGGCGGGAAAGCACGCGTCAACCGGAACCTTTGCGGATTCCGCTGCCTTCGGGGACATTCTCGTCCTAGCCACTAACGGCTCGGCCATCGAAGCGGCGATCGACCTCGCCAAGCCACAAAACTTCAATGGAAAACTCGTAATCGACGTGACCAACCAACTCGACTTCTCAAGAGGCCCTCCCCCAGGGATGTTGTACTCACCGACAGACTCTCTCGGTCAACGCGTCCAACGCAAGCTTCCATCCGCAAAGATCGTCAAATGCTTCAACACTGTCCCAAACTCGCAGATGGTCGATCCTAAGTTCAAAGATGTCGAAATGATGATCTGCGGAAACGATCCCGCCGCGAAGCAGCAGGTGATGAAGATACTAAAAGAGTTCGGCTGGAAAGGAGCAATAGATATCGGTGGCATCGAAAACGCGGGCTGGCTCGAAGCCTTCGTCCCACTCTGGGCAAGAGTCGGTATGTCACTGAACACATGGGATCACGTGTTCAAAGTAGTCCGATAGCGATCCTCCAGAGAAACCGGAAGTTTCGACTGGAGTACTCATCGAAACGGATTCTAGTTGTATAATTCGTCGTATCGTCTGAATTTCCAGTAGGCTGTGGATACAAGCCATGCTGCGAGGAAGATTCCTATTATCCCGAATCCCATGGTTTCGAAGTCGAGCCTCGCTAGCCAGTCCCAGTATGGGCCGGTCAAGTTCAGCTCGCTAGCAATGACTTGTAAGAGTTCTACTCCCCCTATCGCAAAAGCTACGGCAACTGAAATCACAGTCACCGTCAGGTTATAGTAGATTTTCCGGATCGGCCTCAGGAAGGCCCAGCCATAGGCGGCTCGCATCGCTATGCCATCTGTAGTATCGGCGAGGACCATCCCACATGTGAACAGGAAAGGAAGGAGCAGCACCATCCAGAGTGGGATGGGTGACGAGACCGCGAGTGCGATGGTTATCGCGAACAAGGCGATCTCGCTTGCGGTGTCGAAGCCGAGCCCGAACAGCACTCCGATGGGATAAATCTGCCATGGCTTCCTGACTATCTTGAAGAGGCTTCCGAAGTATCGGTTCAACAATCCCCGATTTTGTAGGAGGTTCTCAAGCTCGGATTCGTTTAGATTCCCTTGCTTCATCATCTTGAAGGTCCTGTAGATGCCTAGCACTATGATCGCGTTGATCAACCCTATCAGGAAGAGGAAGACCCCCGACACAGTAGTCCCAATTATTGCTCCAGAGCTGTGAAGCACAGGTATCTGATTCACAACCGATTGGGTTGCGAGCACCAAGGCGACTATCACTCCAACAACGATGGTTGAATGACCGAGGGAGAACCATGTGCCCACCGTAAGTGGACGTTCTCCGTCCTGTAGGAGTTTCCGGGTCGTGTTGTCTATGGCGACAATGTGGTCAGCATCGACACCGTGACGGAGTCCGAAGGTGTACGCGAGGATTCCTAGTGCTGCTAAGCGAGCAGATAGTGCGCCCACTACTAGGGACGCCGCGAACCCGATGAGTGTAGCGATGCCTATCGCTGAATAGATTAGGAGAACCGAGAATTTCTCCCCTCGCGAGAGACCGAGCCCAGAATTTTCTAGAGCCTGTTCAGTCAATGTCGGAACCGCTCGGTTCAAGAGTTAGATGGCTCATGGTTGAGCTTCGCAGAATAACTCGGCTGACGAGTCGGATTCGGATAATATAAAATTTCATCTTGGTAATACTTTTCTCGGAGTTCGATGCTCCCAGTAATACCATGTTGAGGTATGACTAACTAATGACCGACTTAACAACCAGAATCAGCATCTCCCTCCCGCCCGGGCTCCTTGAGGCCTTTGACAGGGTTTCTCGCCAGAGTGGTTACGGAGACAGGTCCAAGGCCTTGCAGGCTGCTATGCGGGGTTTCATCTCCGATTTCGAAACGGGAGTTAAGGGAGGAAGCGTTGTCGGATCAATCGTCATGGTCTACAACCATGAGACGAAGGGCACTGACGAGGCGATTACAGAAACATCTCATCATCATAGACAATCGATACTCTCTTCGCTCCACGCTCACATCGACGAGGCACACTGTCTCTGCGCCCTGCTGGTCCGAGGGAGGGTGTTGGATATCGCGAGTTTGGAGGGGGAGTTGAAGCGAGAGAAGGGAATAATGCAAGTCAAGTCATCCTACCTAAAGACAGAATCTATCTAGACTGCTCGTCCTAGACATGAAGCCAGCGGCCTTCGACCCGCACGACAAGGGACCCCAGCTAGCGAGTATGCTCATCGAGGTAGGACAGAACGTCGACCAGGAACTCGGCAAGGAAAAAGAGAATTTTGGGTGAGAGCCCTTTGGGCTAGTTCTTCTTGCCGATCACTTGAATTGTGCTTCCTTGGGCGTTGACTTTAAGCGCTCACGCGGGCCATTTAGTGCCGAGGCTGAAGTATCCACCAGCCCAGAAAACGTAATGCAACAACCACTAAGCACCGCCAGGTTTGCAGCGAATTTCGCAAAGTAGAGTTCTTGGTTCCATTTCTTACTCTCTGATCGAGTTTCGAGTAACACGAGCCTTTAGTCAATTCGTCCTCCCACCCTAATTTTGCAGCTCCAAGCAATGTCCTCTTTCGAACCGGGCGTAGAATGGACAATGGCCTAGGAGGCACCGTTTTTCCAACCAGGAAGCAAGATTGCCTTCTCATTCACAGTCGCGATATTGTTCATCTCCTTCGCGGGTCTCCCAGTCCACGCTCCCGGAGAGAGCTACTCATTCTCACAGTCTGCATCCCGAATCCAAGAGAGCAACAGTATAGGCATCACTTTTGTTCTCAACGTGACGACTCCCTTTCCGGGAATAAACTATCAGTTTACTTGGACCGTTACACAGCCAGATAGCACAACTGACACAGCTACCACGCACGTGAACACCGTGCCCTCCGCATTCACGACAAGCGTCAACTATCCCGCTGACTTCGGCACAGTTATCACAGAGGTAGGAAACTACTCCATCAGTGTCGCTCAGACCACTCCTCCACCGAACAGCAACCCGGTAGCAACGAGCACGTTCCGAGTTGAGCTGACAAACGCTGACACATACCAGCGCACGGACTCCGTCATCATGAGCGCACAGGGCTACGCCGCCAACGAAAATATCACCATCAGACTAGCCTCCAACAGCGGCTCTGCCCCTGGATTCCCAACAAGCAGACTAGCCAACTCTATCGGTGTCCTTTCCTTCACCTGGACTTCTATCCCTGCTTCCATCTCGCTGGGAACTTATTCAGTAACCATTACCGGATCAAAGACGACAAAAACTCCGCCCGACACTCAACCATTCCTCATCAACACCGCAAATATGACCATCCCCCAGCTCTCAATAACCCAGAACTCGCTGCAGAGAACTCAGACAGAGAACTTTCGTTTCACCGCATCATATCCTAACACCGTCCAAGCCAGGACTGGCTCCGCAACCATTCGAATAACTGAGCCCGACGGCGTCACCGTCCATGACATAGCAGCGAACTACAAAACCAACATCGGACAGTTTCAGGGAGCCTATCAGATACCCCTCGACGCGAACACCGGCGTCTGGGTCGCCAGCATCGACACAGGAGCATACGACGACGGATACGGCAACACAGGACCCTCGTCCAGCGCAGTGAGAGGCTTCGCAGTCTCATCAGCCACCCTAACCATCAGCGCCACCACAGCCAACAACAATTACACGATAGGCAACGTCGTCGCCATCTATAGCTCAGTAATAACGCCTGGAGGTGATAACTTCACCAGCGGCACAGTTACAGCTACTGCCTTCTACTCCAGCCAAAGAATCGGTAGTTCTCTCCAGCTATCCTATGACCAGAGCCGGGGCAAGTGGGTCGGGAGCTACACCATCAACTCCACCAACCCATCTGGAATATGGCTCATACAGATCAACGCAACGGATGCTTATGACAACTCTGGATACGGCACAACTTCAATTCTAGTCACGGTTGCACCCACACAGCAACCCCCGCAAAGTTCGATGTTCAACTACGTTTGGATAATAGTCATCGCTCTGGTGGCAGCTTTGGCTGTCCTCGCCACGTTTATCGTCTATAGACGGGGAAGGATGGTGCGGAGAGTGTTGAAGGTTGACCTGGAAGCGATTCATGCAGAAGCCAAGAAGGTCGAGAACAACGAGTTTTTCAAGAATGTCCAAGAACAACTAAAGGAACAGAAAAGGAATCCTTCGGACAGTACTAGTGCTAAGTAGAGGGAATCTTTCACGCATGTCCTAGGCTACAAACCGAAAATTGCTAGACAGCTCTAAAGTGCAGATAGTTCCTCTTTAGAGTTACTCGCCGAGCCTAGATAGCTGTAGACTCCGGTCTTCAGAACCTTTAACGAAAGCAAAGCGCACTTCAGTCTGACCGCGCTTAGCTGTCCGCCGATCAGGGAGAGTATCTCTTCCTTGGAAATATTCCGCACCTCGTCTAGCTTCTTCCCTTTCACAAGTTCCGTCAGCATGGACGCCGAGGCCTGGCTGATCGCGCATCCTTGCCCGTTGAATTTTACATCACTAACGTTGCTGTTCTTGTCCAGCTCCAATTGCATCTCTATGATGTCGCCGCAGAGAGGGTTGGAGTCCTTGGCACTGATCTGTGGATGATCTAGGGTTCCCTTGTTTCTAGGGTGGCGGTAATAATCGAGTATGATTTCGGAATAGACTGAACTCAAATTTTGAAGACTCTTCCTGCCCGCTCTACGGAGGCGACGAGGCGATCTATCTCCTCTTTAGTAGTGTACAGGTAGACGCTTGCTCGAGTGGTTGCGGCGACTCCGAGCCTCTCCATGAGAGGTTGGGCGCAGTGGTGGCCTGACCTCACGGCTACTCCATCCTCGTCCAGCATGGACGCCATGTCGTGTGCATGAACATCTGCAAGGTTGAAACTAGCGACTCCTCCGCGAGTCTCGGGGTCCGTAGGCCCGTACATCTTCAAGCTCTTCACTTCTCCCAATGCTTCCAGTGCATACTTCGTAATTTCCCTTTCGTGATCTCTAACGTTTCGGAGACCCAGCTTTGAAAGATAGTCGACTGCTGCTCCCAGGCCGATTGCCCCCGCTATGTCAGTGGTTCCAGCTTCGAACTTGAAAGGGGGATCCTTGAAGGTGGCTTCGTAGAGGTGGACTTCTCGGATCATTTCTCCCCCACTCTGATAGGGCTCCATGTGCTGTAGAAGCTCTCGCTTTCCGTAGAGTACTCCTATTCCAGTGGGTCCGCACATTTTATGGCCTGAAAATGCGAGGAAATCGCAGTCTAAATCCTGAACATCAATCGGCATATGCGGGACGGACTGGGCTCCATCTACCAGGATCTTGCATCCGTGTTTATGGGCCTCCCGCACTAGTTCTCGAATTGGATTGATTGTTCCCAGCACATTGGAAACATGGGTTACGGCGAAGAGCTTGACTGTTCCTTCTTCTAGATGCTGACGAACATCTTGTCGGAGGAGTTGTCCCTCTTCTGTGATTCCGACATACTTCAGGCTGGCTCCTTTTTCACGCGCCAGCTGTTGCCATGGAACAATGTTGCTGTGGTGCTCCATCTCTGTGAGCATTATGCTGTCGCCGAGGCCGATGTTTGATCGTCCCCAGGAATGGGCTGCGAGGTTGATTGCCTCTGTTGTTCCGCGTACGAAGATTATCTCGGATGGGTCCTTGGCGTTGATGAGTTGGGCGATTTTTCGCCGGGCGTCTTCGTAGGCTACTGTCGCTTCTTCGCTTATCCGGTAGACTCCTCTGTAGACGTTAGCGTTGTACTGGTTGTAGAACCGGTCTAGGGCTTCGATTACCTGAACTGGTTTTTGTGAGGTTGCAGCGTTGTCGAGATAGACTAGGGGTCTTCCGTTGATTTCTCGCTTGAGTATGGGAAAATCAGCTCTTACGCGCCCAACATCGTACCCGCTAGTTTTCTTGCTAGGGTAGACTTGGGCGTGGCGTTGCATGGATTGTCCTCTGACCCAGAGAACAGGAATATTGTTGGAGAAATCTTGGATGGGGTCTTAGACGTGCTGGTGGTGCTCTTCTGGACTACGCGCACCGGTGGCTTGTTCTTTGCCCTTAGGTACGAAGCTGTGGCCGCAACCGCAGGTTAGGTAGCTTTCGGGGAAGTTGAACTTGAAGCCTCCACCCATCTCAGTCTCTACGTAGTCAATCTCGGCATCGCCGAGGAGATCCGCGCTCTTAGGGTCGGCTACGATATTCACTCCGTTCCTGTGTTCGATAACGTCGCTGGTGCCTGTCTTGTCGAGCTTGAGACCGAACTGGTAGCCTGCACAGCCTCCCGCCTTTACGAATACGCGGAGTGCGAGGTTCTGGTCGTTGACCTGCTTCAGATAGTCTTGGACCTTCGTTGCTGCCTTATCGGTTATGCTTATTGCCATACTTCTCTAACCTCCTAGTTCCTCTGCCCCTTTTTAACCTTGACAGTCAAATTACCCTCGTTATCGGGTACTGGGAGGGACATAAGTTATTCAGGACTCACCTCTAAATGACTCTCTCCCCCGAACCAGTCAAGCGGTAACCAAGCCTCTTGGTTTGAGAAAACCAGATTTCTGGCAAATTGTTATCGGATGGATTAGGATAATAACTTCGGGCGCCTCTACAGCCAAAATTCTGGTTTCGGCTTGAACACAGCGTGCGATCGGTAAGGTCCGTACGTTTCCGCTACAAGCCCTCACAAACCCTAGACTGGCTCTTTCAAACAATCCGTTTGATGTGCAACGAAGCTATAAGAATCGCTCTCGAAGGAAAACCCAAGAACAGATCCACTCATCGCACTAGCCTATGGTTCTGCTAACTCTCCGTTGAATGAGTTAGCTTCGGAGCATCGACTCCGGGGATTACCGTAGGCGTCGGATTCCCCATCACTGCTTCAACTGCCCCGCCTTGCGCCTCCATAACGGTGGGAGGCCGGGAACGTGCGAATCTCACCCGTCCCCGCCGAGCCAGGTTGACCGCAGCCACCATGTCCCGGTCCATTACGATTCTACATTTTCCACACCAGAGCATGCGTTCCAGTCTCTTGTCCGATTGGAGTCTCTCCCCGCATCTCGGACAAGTCATGCTGGAACCTCTGGTCTCACGCCTAGACAGACGAACGACGGGCAGGCCTACCCATCTAGCCTTGTACTCTAACTGTCGCTGGGCTTCACTGAAACTCCATCCATTCATCCTACCCCGATACTTCCGACCCTGACCGTTACCCTTACGGTA
>MNHO01000021.1 GCA_001919285.1 archaeon 13_1_40CM_2_52_13 | reverse complement strand
ACCGGCTTGGTTAGCTTCACAGTCACGGACTACCTGTACATCATCAGCTATCCGACATGGAATGGATATCGGATCGTCAATGATCCCGAATACACAGCGTACTACCAGCCCGCCAGCAACCTCGGATTCCTCACAGCGATATTCATCGCGGTCGCAGTAGCCGCCGGCATCGGAGGAGTCTTCGCATTCCTCTTCAGACGCAGACGCACGGCCAGCATGGCCATGCCCGGAACGACCGGCCCGGCACCGAACCAACCACCCGGACCAGTCACTGGCCCACCAGGCCCCACAGAATAGTCCAACAATCCTATCCTCTTTTCCCGTTTTTCTCTGAGTCTAGAGACAACAGGCTAAAACTCTCCGCCACCCCTTCGAAGCATGGGAACATGGATTCTCCCAGCCCGGCAATAGAAGCGGAGCATCTCACCAAGTTCTACGGGCAGGTCCTAGGTCTCAGCGATCTCTCGCTATCTGTCGGGAAGGGAGAGGTTCGAGGCCTCTTGGGGCAGAATGGGTCCGGTAAGTCGACTCTGCTGAAGACTCTGCTCGGCCTCATTCATCCATCGTCGGGATGGGCTAGAGTACTCGGCGTTGATGTACAGAAGGCTCCCATGGAGGTGCGGCGTCTTGTCGGTTATGTTCCGGAATCAGCGAGGCTGTACGAGTTCCTGACCGCGACAGAATATCTAGATTTCGTCGCGGACGTCAGAGGTCTCGGCTATGAAGATAAGAAGGAGCGGATCACCCGACTCATCGAGTCGCTCGGCCTTGAAGGTAAGCAAGGCGAGACGATCACCGGCTACTCGCAAGGCATGAAACAGAAAGTCGCAATTATGGGAGCTATCCTTCACCGCCCGAAAATCCTGCTGATGGACGAGCCGCTGAACGGATTAGACCCAAAGTCTGCCCGAGTGGTCAAGGAGCTCATCCACAGCCTCGCGAAGGACGGAGTCACTACGATCTTCAGTACTCACGTGCTTGAGATCGCCGAGGCGATCTGTGACCGTCTAACAATTCTCCAGAACGGCCGCGTCCTCGCTGAGGGCACTGCAGAAGAGTTGCGAGAAAAGGCCGGCCTCTCCAGTTCCGGCCTCGAGGACGTCTTTCTCAAACTGACTGGCACAAAAGGTGTCGAGGATATTGTTGAGGCTCTCCGGAGATGAGAGTCCGTGTGCTGCTTAAGTTTGCCAAGATTCTAATGCTCTCACGCCTTCGGAATACCAGACGCAGTTTTCTCTCAAACAGCATCACTAATCGGCCGCTCCTCATCGCCCTGATAGGCTCGGTAATGTTCGCTGCCGGGGTCTGCTTCGGAACTGCCACAGTCTCTTTTCTGAGAGGTGCGGGTGCAAGTACCGCGGATATCGGCCTGATCGTCGAGACGATATTCGGCGGGATTCCTATCTTTCTGGTCGGCTTCTTCTTCACGATGGGTCTTCTCTGGGAGCTCAACGCCTCCTCCGATTCTGAGTCCGCAGACTCGATAAACTGGCTTCCGATCTCTCCTTCAGAATACGTCTTTGCCTCAACCCTCTCGACCGCCTACACTTACTCTCCGCTCGTACTAGTCACTCTGGGCTTCAGTCTGCCTATCGGGATCCTGACCGGCAACACCACCGCGTTTCTAGTACTCGTAGCGGCTAGCGTCGTCGCGGCGTTCATCGGCTCGGTCACCGTCGAGATTCTTCGATCCCTCCTCGCTCGTGCTAGCACAGCTTTCAACAGAGTGGGCGGGCGCTCGATGATCTTCCTACGGATTCTCAGTGTGATACTGATTCTGCTCTTCACTCAGACCCTCTTCAGTGGCTTCCTCATCATACGTATCATCAACTCTGTCTCAAGCGAGAATGCTGCAACCATTCTCATACCGTTACTCTGGCCAACGTTAAGCATCACCAGCCTCCTAAGATCCAATCCGTTGAGTTCAGCCTACTTCCTCCTGCTGAGCCTAGGATTTCTCGCCATCTTATCCTCTACCGCGCTCGCTCTTCGGTCAAAGTTCTGGGTTGCAACACCTTCGTCTTTTCATTTCTCAAAAATAGGAACGATATCCGGTGTCAGCAGACTGAGGAGGGTCGGAGTCAGCGCAATTTCGCTCGCGCTTGTGAGGCGTGAGGTCCGTTCTGCTACGCGGAGAAAGGAGGTGGTCAGGTTGATGGCTATTCCTATAATTCTGCCGGTGATGATCTCCTTCCCGGCAATCTTCTCTCCCGCACCAACCACCAGTGCAGCCTCGGGTCTGATCAGCCCATTGTTCCTTGCAGTCCCACTTCTTTTCGGAGTGGGTCTAGGGACACTGTTCCTCGGAATGACTTCGATAGGTCAAGAAGGTAAGAGACTGTGGAACCTGAGTTCTCTGCCTATCGAGGCGGGGACGATTGTGACTAGCAAGATTCTGTTTACGTCGCTGATCTCTACGATCGGGCTGGTTCTCGGGCTCGGGCTTACAGTATTCTTCTTCCAGGTCTCGATTCTAGATGCTCTGACTTTCATCGCCGTGGGCATTACGCTTGTGTTGGCGGAAGCGAGTCTCGGTGTTGCGATCGGCAGTCGCTATCCAGATTTTTCTGACGGACCCCGGCCACGGTTCGTGACGATAGTCGGTTCGATCATAGGAGCTTTTCTGGGAGTCTTATTGATGCTGTTGATGTCTCTACCGCTTCTGTTCCTTCTTCTTGCGAGAGTCTTTCTCCTGCTGCCTTTCTCTCTCCAACTGTCATTTTTCTTGGGCGGGATGCTAGGATTGATCTTTGCGAGGGTCAGCTACTCGCTGTCTATCCGTTCTGTTGATGGTATTTTGCGGGAGCTTCCAAATTAGTCGGCGGTGTTGATCTGTCTCTGTGATTGCCACAGCAATTGCTGAGTTCCTGTTCTAGGGTCTTTGACCCGAAGGTTTCACCAAACGTTAATATTGACTCTTGAGTGGATTCTTAACGCGATCAATTGTAGGTCGGTCTTAGGCGTTCTTGGGCCGGTTGCGGTAGGTCGCGACTCGAAAAATAGAGTGTGAAACAAAAAAATGGAATTGTCGGATGAACCGAAGTCGTGGGTTGAAGAGGCCCGGAATAGAGTGAAACGCATCTCCGATCTAGACCCGAGGGACAGGTTAGACATTGTGTATGGTATTGGTCTATGCTGCTCTACTCTCGCGAAGAGCATGCAAGGATGGATGCAGTGGATCGGGAACCTGTCGCTGAAGGATTTTGAGCAGCGGGAGCTAGAGGAGATCTTCGGCATAATCAAGAAAGCGACAGTGCAGTTGATGGAGCTTGACATCGACAAGACTTCGAAGTATGAAGAGTCTCACGGACTACGCCAGAAGCCTGGGGTACGAGAGAACCGGCTGGTCAGCTAGTAAAGACTAAACTCTCCCCCGTTGCTTATCAGTTGTCTGTGCAGCCGAAGGCGAGACGGATTGTTCTGATTGCAGAGTTCAGCATCCACCCCATAGGAGCGGGGACGAGTGTAGGGCAGTACGTCAAAGCCGCGGTGCGGGCGATGTCGGAGATTCCCGGATTGACTCTTGATGTTACACCGATGTCGAGCGTGCTAGAAGCCGAAAATATCGGGACCATACTAGAAGCGGTTGAAGTCTCGCATCGTATTCTGCGATCGATGGGAGCAAAACGTATCTCGTCTAGTCTCCGAATAGATGAGCGCCTAGATAAACACCGGAAGATGAGTGACAAGACGAAAGGATTGAAACGATCGACAAATGCAAGACCGTATCAAGCTGCCATCCAGAGAAAGCGCTCTCGCGTCGCGAGAAGAAAATTGCGGCCCCCCTTCTTCTAGAGGGCTCTCGCCCAGTTGAAGCAGATCTACGCGAGTCTTCCGCTTTACCGGTTGGAATAGGCTGGTCGACCGTTTTTCCAGAATGGAAATCAAGCCTATAGCTCTTCGTGAAACTCTCGCGATCTGAAAACGGTTTCCCAGATTCATGTTTAGGGCTTGTTCCGCGCCCGTCGCGTTTGAAACGTACAGTCTGCGGATTTCTTCCGTCGAATTCAGTGAGGAGATTACTCTTTGTTAGTCCCTCGAGACCTCGATTTTTGTGTCGCGGGGAGCAACTGCTTTTGACATTTTTCGGAATGGGGTCTCGGCAGTTGAAACTGAACCGGGCGAGTTTAGTCATTCTACGCGCAGAATAGAACCGTCGACTGTTTTTCCAATTGCAGATCAAGCGTAGAGATCAGCGTGAAGACCTCGCGATCTCAAATCGCCTGCCCCGATTCGGGATTAGGGCTTGTTCCGGGCGATTTTTCCATCGCGAAGGGTCTTTCGCAGAACGGAGAGGAACATCTTCTCAGTCAGCTTACCCGTCTGAGTGTTCCGCGGACTCGGATGATAGCTGCATATGATTAGAGGGATTCCTTGGCCAAGCCTCAACACTTTTCCATGGCCGAATCTTGCGGGCAGTCGCGGGAGATTGTACTTGCTCCGAATCATTTTCATCACAGCGTTGAAGGCGAACTGTCCCAGGCAGAGAATTGCCTTCAGATCTCTTAGCGAGTCTATTTCGCTGGCGAGATACCGAGAACAGTTGCTTGTCTCCGCTGTGGATGGTTTATTGTCGGGCGGAGCGCACTTGACCGCGGCCGTCACATATGCGTCATTTAGTCTCAGCGCATCGTCTGAGTTCTCTGACGTGGGCTGATTTGCAAGACCCACCTTGTAGAGGGCTCTGTAGAGAAAGTCGCCGCTTCGATCTCCCGTGAAGACCCGGCCAGTCCGGTTCCCACCATGCGCCGCAGGCGCCAGACCGACAATCAACAACGAAGCGTCAGGGTCCCCGAACCCGGGCACAGGCCTACCCCAATACTGCCAGTCTACGAACTCCTTTCTCTTGTTTCGAGCAACTTCCTCGCGGTACTGGACCAGGCGCGGGCATCGCCGACAATCGACGACTTGGTTCCTGACTTTGAGTAGCAGGTTCGCAGAAGACAGGCTCGTACCCACTATTTCTTGGGCTGCTGGAATTTCCAAGCATCAAGATTCTCGTGAATAGCCGAGACCCACGCCAGCGCTACCTGCTCCGGTATGGTCAGGAGAACCTTTCCAATATGCTTGCACAGCTGACGGGTCTCGATCGCGCGCTCCCAATCACCGCAATCGTGAACAATCGTCTTTGAACCCATGTCCATCTTGAGCGTGTAGTCTCTGATCTTGGCGCTGATGATTTTGAGGTTGGCTTCTTTGATCTTCACGTCTTCATCTGGAATCGTAAAGGATCTAGCAAGTCGTGTCTCGCCCATCACGGTTCCCAAAAGATCTACGAGCTTTGCTCGGTCTTCGCCTCCCCTGGTAAATTCTCCTAGCCCTACTGGTTTCTCCTTTGCCTGTTTCAGGTGGGTTCTCGCGCGCTTGAGCGCTTCCTCCTGCGCCGGCGTGAGTTTGTCTAGCATCTTCAGGATACTGAGCGCGTTCTCTACTGCGTATCCGTGAAAGTGATTGTTGAAGTAGCCGTACGTGGTTTTGACAGAGTCTTCGACCTCTTTCACCTTCGGCACCCAATCCGCCAATTCTTTCTCGGTGTAATGGTAGTCGTACCAAGGTCTCTGGCCATGGCCATGCCAGCGAATGTAGGCAAAGTCAGCTGTCACATGCACCTCAGGCGGTAGAAGTGGCTCGTCTACAATTGTGTAGGCGACGTTGTATTTGGAAAGAGTCCTCCAAGTCTCATCTCGTAACCAGGATTTGTGGCGGAACTCTATGGCGTACTTGAAGCTGTGAGGCAAGAGTGAGAGGAATTCTTCGAGATGGTTAGAGTCATACTTGTATCTGGGAGGTAGCTGGATGAGCAAGCAGCCGAGCTTTCCGCTATTGTTCAGTGGAAGCATCAGATTGGCGAATTTGTCTAGCTCTTCTTCGATCGGCTTTCCGAGTGCCCCGAGTCGCTCATGGGTTATGGTCTGCGGAAGTTTGGCGTTGAATACGAAGTTGCGGGGGGAGTATCTGTCCCATCCTATTACCATGCCCTCCTTCGGAAACGCGTAGAAAGTGGAGTCTATCTCAGCTGTTGGGAATATCTTGCTGTAGAATCCGAGCTTGCTCTCGGTTGAGGTAGGGTAGAATACGGCGACCCATTCAGCGTATGACCAGCCGGAGGTCCCTAGGAGGAATCGGCCCGTGTTCGCCAACCTCTAATCCTTAGTAACTGGGATTGGAATGGATTCTTGAAGATATGTCTCGGCTACTCGTTGGGGCGGGAGGCTGGGCCTATTTTCAGGTCCCTGGGACGGACAGCCTCGAGGCGTATTCTCAAGCCTTCGACTTTGTCGAACTGAACAGCAGCTACTACGAACTGCCGGCCATTTCCTCAGCCTCTGAATGGCGAAAGAGAGTCCCAGACGAATTCCGTTTCTCGGTAAGATGTCCTCGGATCATCGTTGATCACTATGGCCTAAACCTTCCTCTTGGAGCTCGTTCGCTGCTAGAGAGACTCGTTGAAGTTTGTAAACAGCTTGAGGCGGAGGTCATGACGGTTCTGATAAGTGCCAGCTCGCCAATCAAAGAAAGCGAACTTGCCGTTAGAGTTAGGGATTTCCTTGGAACATTCAGTTCTGGCGGGACCGCTCTGGCGGTCGAATTCAGAGGGACGAGACCCTCGGACGAAGTTTTCGACATTATGAAAGAGTCGGGGGCGATTCACTCTGTCGATCTCTCGAATAGCGAACCTCGTTATGAAGGGAGAGTTTTGTACAGTCGGCTGTTTGGAAAGGGCGAGGAGAACGTCTACGAGTTTGACGATGGAGAGCTGAGGGAGATTGCGAAGAAGGCTTCAGCCCCGAAATTCGAGAAGAGCATCCTTGCCTTTCACGGGGTCCGGATGTACCGGGACGCGGGACGAGTCAAATCATTCATCGAGAAAGGATACTTTCCCAAGATAACAAGTGGCGTTGGAGCTGACTCGATCCGCGAGGTGTTGAGCGAGGATGCAAGATTTCCGACGACAAAGTCTCGTCTCTTAAAGGATCAGGGATGGAAGGTCTTTCAAGACACGGAAGAAGTGAGGAAGATCTCTACTGTTCTAGAGACGTTGCCGGAAGGACAATTCAACAACCTAGACGATCTTATGGCGAAGCTTCGAAGCCACTAAGCCTCTTTCGCGCTGTGAAGAATCTTATCTTTCTACGGGCAGGTTCTTTCGAGCCGACCATTCGTGCCAGGATCCAATGTAGTTCTTGACGGTTCCGTATCCGATTGACCGGAGGGCATAGTATGCGGCCGCGGCTCGAGCTCCGCGATGACAGTAAGTAATCACCAGTCGATTCTTGCTCAATCCTTTCTCTT
Organism: archaeon 13_1_40CM_2_52_13; assembly: GCA_001919285.1. Classification (GTDB taxonomy): domain Archaea; phylum Thermoproteota; class Bathyarchaeia; order 40CM-2-53-6; family 40CM-2-53-6; genus 40CM-2-53-6. The sequence continues at coordinate 15,463 of MNHO01000021.1, read as the reverse complement.
TGAGATCTCTTGCCATCTCGGATCTTGTCTTGAACCTCTTCCCGTCTTGGAGGAAGTAGGTCCATTCAAGCCATCGAGCATGAGGGATTCGTCCTCGGCGTTTGTCGCAGTCTCGTCCCTCGTTGCCTGTGAATTCTCCTTCGCTCCGCACGTCCAAGATTAGAGATGACCGACTTGTGCGAATCTCGTCGGCGGTCGCGAGGAGTCTTGGGACTGGTCTGAGTCGGAAGATCTTCTGATCTGGTTTTACGGGCTTGTTTTCAATTGGGAGGTGAGATTTGCGCCAAGCACGGAATCCTCCTTCTAGAAGAGAGACCTTGGGTGCGCCTGCGTATTCGAGCATCCATCCAACTCTTGCAGCTCGCATTCCGAAACCAGTTTCGTAGACAACTATCGTCTCTTTCCCGGTCAGTCCCATGTTTCCAAGGAGTTTTGCGAGCTCGTCCTGGAATTTCCGTAGGCCTTTTCGGTCGGTTCCGGGAACGAAGTAGTGGAAGAGGTCCGCATGAATCGCTCCGGGGATGTGCGACCTGACGTAGGAGTTTCTTGTTCTGGTGTCTAGAATTGCTAGGTTTTTCGAATGGCGGTGGTCGTTTAGCCAGTTCGTGGTGACGCTGACTTTCAGTGTCTTCGCTGGTCCTCGATTATTCTGGTTTTAGAATTTGGACTTGGACTGTTGCTAGCTGCTTGAACTTCTGGGCGTCTTGTTCTGATCCCACTATTACTCCATAGTGCATTGGTATTGCCAGTTTTGGCTCTACCATTTTCGCCGCTTGGGCTGCTTCCTCTGCCGTCATAACATAGGTTCCGCTTACCGGGAGGAGGGCGACGTCCGCTTTGAGGCCCTTCATCTCTGGGATTGCATCCGTGTCCCCTGCATGGTAAACTCTGACACCTTTGATTCCAATGATGTAGCCCGCTTTTCCATCCTCCTTCGGATGGAAGACCTTTCCGGGCTCCCGGAACTTGTTCAGATTGTAGGCGGGGACGACCTCGATTGAAATATCTCCTAGCCTGAGCTTATCGCCAGGCTTCACAGCTTTTACCTCTTTGACTTTGAGGTTGGACAGTTCTTTCTTTACAGCTGGGATGGTTACGACGGTCGTGTTTTCGTTGGCGACCTTTTTGATGTCATCTATTGAGAGGTGGTCGTAGTGTTCATGAGTGATAAGTAGAATGTCGGCTTTCTCGGGGATTGGACGGATTTTGAAGGGGTCGATGATTATGGTCTTCCCGTTCTTGATCCGGAAAGAGTCGTGTCCGAGCCAGCTTATCTTTAGGCCTTGATATTCGAACAAGGATAGTACGATCTCGTCGATCCTAGTGTTCTCAATAAAAGTCTTGCAAGAACACTTCTAGCCTTCACCTGTTCAAGAATACGCATAAATCGCTCCGAGACCCCTAAACTAGGAGTCGTCCATGCACGATGTGATAATCATCGGTTCCGGGTCCGCAGGATATACTGCAGCGATCTACGCTTGCAGGGCTGGACGAAAGACGCTGCTCCTAGCTGGTTCAATTCCAGGCGGTCAACTGATGATTACTTCAGACGTTGAGAACTTCCCTGGTTTTCCGGAAGGAGTGCTGGGACCTGAATTGATGGAGAAACTGCGTCGTCAGGCGGAGAAATTCGGACCCGAGATCATATACGATGACGTATCATTCGTCGACTTCTCATCTAAACCGTTCAGAGTCGTTGCTGGTGGAAAGTCGTACGAGGGCAAGAGCGTGATCATCGCCACCGGTGCAAACGCCAAGTGGCTTGGACTGCCGTCGGAGACGAAGTTTAGGGGAAGGGGAGTCTCCAGTTGCGCAACATGTGATGGATTCTTCTTCAAAGGTAAGGACGTTGTAACGGTAGGGGGCGGAGATACAGCGATGGAGGAGGCCACGTTCCTGGCGAATATTACGAACAGCGTAACGGTCGTCCATCGAAGGGACGCGCTCCGAGCTAGCAAGATAATGCAGGAAAGGGCTACTGCGAATCCAAAGATCCATTTCGTATGGGATTCAACCGTCAACGAAATTACCGGCGACGACAAAGTGACCGGCGTTCAGCTTCACAATCTGAAGAGCGGAAAAGATAGCCATGTTAAGGCGGAAGGAGTCTTCGTAGCAATAGGCTACGAGCCAAACACAGGGTTCCTGAAGGACAAAGTAGACCTCGATTCTCAAGGATATATTGTGACCAGAAGAGACACTGAGACAAGCGTCCCCGGAGTCTTCGCCGCAGGCGATGTGCGGGACCACAAGTACAGGCAAGCAGTCACCGCAGCGGCGGATGGGTGCAAGGCGGCCATGGATGCAGACCGGTTCTTGGTGGAGCACCACAAGAATTAGAGTCGTTGTGGCCCGTTGAAGTGCACGAAATGCGATCTGCAGCTTGACTTCGTGGGTCGATATATTGTTCGAGAGGATTTTGAAGCTGGAGCACCAGCACAGATTCGTGACATGGAAGTCTGGCAGTGCGACGTTTGCAAGACTTACTTTGAGGCGAGCATGAGCGGTAAGCCCGTTCCGATAAGATTCATGCAGAGCCTCTTCAAACGATTAGAGTGAGATTCCTTCTAGCTCTACTTCCTTTCCAACATATTCTCGAGTCTTCATCTCGGCCTGTTTCAGAAGATCTACCAGCCGCTTATTCACCGCCTCGGTCATCGAGGCAGCTGACTTCATCCTCTCCTGAAGCTCCAGTTCTTCTCCCCTAGTCTCTTCAATCTTCGACAGCAATCCCTTCCGTCGATCGTACATATCCTTACATTCAGCAATCCGCAGAAGCTCTCGTCTCCGCGCCAGCAATCGTCTCCCTTTCTCCTGTTTCGCTGCCAAGTGGGTCGTCCCGATCAACTGGTTCAACTGAACCGAGACCCTGCCAGTTTTTTTCGGTTTGAACTCCATCTTGCCAGAGTCGATCGCCTTCTTCATGTTTTCCAATATCCTTGCCAAATATTCTCCCGTCGATTTGGAAAGGAAGCTCTTGTAAGGAGACTTGACGAACGCGGACAGGGCTTCTCGCTCATCTGAGCCTAGCGGGTACTCGCCACGCAGGGAGAGATCTGCGAGCCTTCGCAAGGGTCTCTGAAGGTGGGCTAGGGTCTCGGCTCGAAAGGCGCGACTCTCCTTACGGAGCTCTCTCTCGATGTCTAAGACTTCTCGAAGGTTAGCGTTTGCCTCTAACTGGTCGACCTTCGAGGTCAGATCTGATTCGGAACGACCCAGTCCCTCTACCTCTCTCCTCACTCCGCCCAGCTCCCGGACCTTCTCTTCGAGTTCACCTCTAGCTATCTTGATGCTCTCAACAATTCCTGTCATCGTTCTTGCCCTCTGGAGTTTTGAGCCCTCGCCTTCCAGAAATGAGGCGAGCCTTTCGCCGCTCTTCGATATCCGATCCAGTGTTCCGCCGAACGAGCGCATATCAAGAATGTAAAAACCGGAAAGTTCTCGGGCCGTGGAGTCTCGGAGGTCCCGAATCGACCTGCTCGCTACTGAGAGACCGTCCTTGACGATTTTCAAGGACTCCCAGCTGGTCTCCGATGGAATTACGATGTCCTTGACCCGTGCTGCTGCTTCGTGAGCCCCATGCGCGATTACTCGTGCGGCCCTGTAGGAGGCGGCGTCCTTCTTCGTCGCCATGTCCCTATCGCCTTTCTTGGCCAAATCGTCATAGAAACTCTGCGCCTCGCCAACAGCTCTCTTCGCTTCGTCGACGAGTTTTGCGGCTTTGGATCTAGTTGAGCGTAGTTGGTCATCTAATTCGTTAGAAATCCAGCGCCCGTACTGTTCGATCGTAAGTCTCAATTGACTTAACCGGAGGAGTCTACCTGATCTCCTCTCGTAGGTTAATGATTATCGTGTCTATAGTCTGTTCCGCTTTCTGTTTGCGGCGCATCAGGTCTGCGTTTAGAGATTCGTAGAGGTCTTTGGAGATCTTGCCGTTACGATACTGGTTTCGTAGGTCATTGGCTGTTGTCTTTATGACGTTAAGTTCCACTTCAGCCCGTTCAATCCGCTTTATCATGTCCGAGTAGCGTCCTTGGGCCGCGGACAATTGTTCTTCGACTGGTGATAGTGTCCGGTCGACCTCTGTCATCCTCCGGTCGAGCATTCGCCTTCGTTGCTTGTAATCGTATCTATTCAGCGCGCCTCTCGCGAGGTCTTCCTCCATTTTGTCGGATTCAAGTCTCATGGACGATTTTTCGTCGTACAATTCTACGAATTTCGTGATGAGCTGAGATGGCGCGCCTGAAATTGCCCCTTCAGCACTAGGTCTACTCAGAACTGCGAGGACGCCGCCGGCCAAGGCTGCCTCTACAAGGCCTACCCAGGTGAGTGGGCTTAGGCTCGCCCAGAATGGGTCCAACTGATATGTCATGGAGAAGCCTAGGCTGCTGATCGGGGTGACGGGGGAGGCTAAGAGAGAGATCTGGTTGCCAGAGATCTGGGGCACCTGTCCGGTGAGTGTGTTTAGCCTGAAGCCAGATGGTGTAACAATCCTTGTTTGAAGAGTCGGGGCGGTGAACTGCACGTTGTTGAACATTGCGAAGTTCACCGTGAAAATTCCCAGAGAATTGGTCGAGATGTAGGTGCTGGGAGAGAGTGTATACGCTATCTTAGCTCTAAATGACTGGTTGAATTGCACCGCGCCGAAGGTGGGCGTAAATGTCACTGTGCTAGTGCCATCTGGGTTCGATGTAGGTGTGGAGGCTGTCTCAGGCTGGTCAATTTCAACTCCGAGAACATAGTTCTCCGTAATACTCGACACGTCCTTTGGCACTTTGAATGCCACCGACGAGAGAGTTGGACCCAAATTTGTGACGTTGTAGCTGTCGGTGACTTGCAAAGCGCCTGTAGCAAAGATCTGGATTAGCCTGCCCGCGGACACCGTTAACACATTCTGAGTCGCTGAAGAAGCGAAAGTAACTTTCCACACGGTAGAGTTGCCAAAGTCGAGTGGTCTCGATCCAAGACAATTATCAGAGCCAGTGCTAGGCAGCGTACACGTGAAAACTCCATTTGGGGAGCCAGTAATCGTCTGGTTGAGAGGTAGTGGGATCTTGGGAGACAGCCAGTCGCCAGTCCGGAGGGTCACCTTTGCTCTTGTGACGTTGTATGTGCCGTCGAGGAGCGGGAAGGGGTTAGCTTCGAATGTGAAGCTGTTCGAACTAGGGCTGTACGATAGGAGTCCAGCAAATACTGTGGTGACGTTGAAAACGAACTTGGTTTCACTTGCTGGAAATTGAACGTTGAGGGCAGTGTAGTTACGGCTCGGTGTCGGGGCTTGCTTGGAGACTTGGAGGTTGACTCCTTGACCTGTCGCTACGGTGAATCGAAGGTCATCGCTGACACTAGCAGGAATGCCGATCGTGAGGTGGGTAACAGGGACTGTGCTGTTCAGGCTAACGTAGTCATTGAGAGTAGTGACGCCCCAGGTGTTAGTTGAGATAGTTCGTTCGAATGATGCGGAGCAAGTTGTTGGTTGGCAGTCTGCTGCCGCAATAGTGGGGTGAGGGAGAATAACGACGGTTAAGGCGAGTAGCAAAAGTACAGCGAAGAGCGCTCTCATCAGTTGAGACCATTAGCCGAGCTCGAATTTGGAGTGCGACGCACGACTTCCCTACTTATTAGTTGCTCCGATTCTTGAACGACTTCTCAAGGTTTACGGATGAAGAGCATACTGGTCACTGGAGCGGGGGGAAGCGCGGGCCACAACGTATGTTGGAGTCTCAGAGTCAGCAAGGACGGACGCTCTCTAGTACTGACCGGAGGCGATGTAGACAGGACGAGTCTAGAACTAAACATGTGGTTGGATTATTCGTTCCATCTTCCCGGCGCTCATGACCGTGGATATGTTGCCGCGTTGAACAAGGTCATTGAAAGTGAGAAGGTTGAGCTGGTGATGCCACAGCCCGACCCGGAGGTTGAGCGAGTTTCTGCGGAGCGTTCAAGAATCCGCGCGCGGATATTCCTTCCCGACATTGAGACGGTTTCTACTTGCCTCGACAAATTCGCAGCACTATCGCGTTGGAACGAGGCAGGTCTCCGAAGGAAACCGGTCCTCATCTCTCACGATGATTCTTCCAACACGCGGAAGCTCCGACAGCTCGATTATCCGTGTTGGATTCGCGCCCGAGAAGGAGCGGGCGGCCTCATGAGTTGTAGAGCAACTAACCCGAGCATCGCGGAACATTGGGTCAAGTTCCATTGGGATCAAGGAATCAACGCGAACTTTGTCGCGGAGGAGTATCTTCCGGGAAGAGACTATTGCTTCATGTCTCTCTGGAATAACGGCGGGTTGGTCACTTCTATGATTCGCGAGAGGCTGAGTTGGGTCGGCCACCGCGTGGTGGGGTCGGGAGGCACATCGAAGCTCAACCGGGTTGTTCATTCGGACATAGTTAACAAGAAAGCAGTGGAAGCGATAAGGTCCGTTTCCAAGAAACCTCACGGTATTTTCTGTGTCGACCTAAAAGAGGACGCGAAAGGTGTTCCCTGTCCTACTGAGATCAACTGTCGGTTCACGACCAATGTTCACTATCTCTCCCTTGCCTCGATAAGACTTGGACATCCCGAATGGAATTTCCCTTGGCTCGCGGCTAGATTAGCGCTAGAAGAGGAGATACCCGACTGCTCCAAGACCAATGCTATTCCAGATGATTTGTGGTTTACCAAGAACACGGACATGGGGTTTACAATGGTTCGAGGGAATCATTGGAAGGCCGCAGAAGTCTTCTGATGGCGGAGTCTATTTTCCACGTCTATGGAAGTAGAGCCTTACCTGACGGTCCCAAATGAAAAGCCACGCCACCGACAGAACGAGGGCGATGAGCCCCTTTACTGCTGCGTCGAGATACTGGCCAATAGACAAGCTTGGGCTCACAAGGTTCAAGGGTGCGATGATTTTGGTAAGGATACCAAACCCGAGAAGCATGAGACCCCACTGCGTTACAAAAACGACTAGTTCGTAGCCGACGGCGCGTTTGTTCATCGCGGAACTCCTGTCAGGAGAAGAGTAATCACCGCTAAGCTCGTTGAGGTTAGGAAGAGCATCCATATTGTAGATACGATTTCGTTCTCGGGCGCGGGACGACCTATGAGTAGCGTTCTGACCAAGGTCAACGGCGCACGCGGGTCTTCGGAATCGGCTAGCCTCCCGTCGGAGAGGAGCTTTGTCGGTCTTGAGGTTAATTCCCTATGTTCCGTGAAGCGTCGAATCCTTGAGAGGAAGAAGAAGGAATTCTGGATGTTGGGGAAGATTGCAACTATGCTTGCGATTTCAGTTCTTCCTAGAATCGCTAGTGCCCCTATAGAAGCGCCGATGGACAGTTGACCGACATTTCCCGCAAATGCTCGTGCGGGAAAACGGTTGTAATATAGGAATCCTAACAGTGAGAACATCAAGCTGGCGTAGAGAAAGATTGGCATAGAACTCACTCCGACGGGCGTAGAACCCGCTCCGACTAGCAGTGAGCCAATGAGCAGGCCTCCAGCAACTATCGATACCCCTCCAGCCATCGATCCGTTGAGAGGGTCTAGCATGTTGACGGTGTTCGATGTCACAGAGACTGCGACCAGTATTGTGAGAGGATAGATTACTGGAAGATGGAAACCCCCGAACAAAGGGACATGCAGAGTTGAGGTGTAGACTTGACCTGGAAATGTCAGTCCCAGAATCAAGATGGGCAAGCCGCAAAGAAGAGTGAGGAGCGGCTTGAAGATTCCTCTCAGCTTGAGGCGATCATCGACCGCGCCTACAAGTGCAGCAAGTCCAACGACGAGAGCATAGGCTAGAAGAGGTATCGAACTTGATCCGCCAACTATCGCGTAGATTGCGGCGAAAAGGACGAGGGTGATCGGAACCGCCACTCCGACCATCTCCGGGACTTTCGGTCGGTTCAGTTTGTGCACGTCGATTCCGATTATTCCATGTTTTCCGTTCCAGTGCATGAAGAATCTGGTTAGAGCCAGAGAGACGGGGAACGAGCCTAGGGCGATTAGGATTGCGACCGTGTTCGCCCCTAGCGATGCCATGTCGGGACCCAGCGAGGACGTGTGGAGTATAAAGCAACAGTGTGCTGAAGGAAGGGTTATCAGTGGTTTTGAACCGGCGCACCGGAGGTAGTCTTGGCGCAAACCGGCCACCCGTTCATTCCCAACTCGAGCGATCAGCTTCGAACTAGCATGCTGAAGACTATTGGAATCAGCTCGCTCGACGAACTCTATTCCGACATTCCGCGAGAAGTCAGATTGAATCGACCGTTGAAGGTGGATGGATTCCCTTCTGAACAGCAAGTCCGCTCAAACATAGAGCAACTTCTCAAGGAGAACAAGTCGGGTTCAGACTACAGTTCGTTCCTTGGCGCGGGAATCTACAACCATTACATTCCAGCAGCGGTTAAAGCCATAGTTTCGAGAACGGAATTTCAGACCTCGTACACACCATACCAGGCCGAAATCTCTCAAGGTCTTCTACAATCGCTCTTTGAATTCGAATCTATGATCCGCGACTTGACCGATGTAGACGCAGTAAACTCGTCCCTCTATGACGGGTCGACTGCGCTCGGGGAGGCCGCGAGAATGGCGGTTCGCGCGACAGGAAAGTACAAGGTCATCGTTCCAAGAAGTCTTCACCCTGATAAGTTATCGGTGCTTCGAAACTACACCGAGCCAGTTGGCATAAGAGTCGAAGCCTTCGAGTACGACAAAGAGACAGGAGGCCCGGACATCGACGATCTACAGTCAAAACTTGATCATGAGACCGCGGCAGTTTATTGTGAAGTGCCCTCATTCTTCGGAACGCTGGACGCCGATGTTGTGAGGATTCCTTCGATGTGCCATGAGAAAGGCGCTCTCTCGATTATCGGATTCGACCCTATTTCACTCGGCGGGCTGAAGCCACCAGGCGGGTACGGCGCGGACATTGTAGTGGCGGAGGGTCAGTCTATTTCATCTGAGATGAATTTTGGCGGTCCCGGACTCGGAATAATTGGTTGCAAGGGGGAGAATCTTCTCCGACAGATTCCAGGTCGACTCATTGGAATGACGACCACAATCGATGGGACAGACAAAGCATTCAGCATGGTTCTTCAAACGAGAGAACAGCATATCCGTCGAGAGAGAGCCACTTCGAACATCTGCACAAACGAGGCTCTCCTTGGCATTGGCGCAGCAGCCTATCTTTCACTCCTCGGACCCAACGGATTACACGACTTGTTCGAATCGATCCTGGTAAAGACGAGGTACGCGATCAAGAGGCTCCAGGAAATACCAAAAGCCTCCGTCCCAAGGTTTGAGGCACAGCATTACCAAGAATTTGTCGTTACATTCAAACGGGCTCGAGGCATCACATCTAGGGTTAATCGCAAACTCCTCTTAGCCGGGATGCACGGAGGCAAGAGCCTAGTCAAGGATTTTCCTGAGCTTGGTGAAAGCTCTCTTCTCTGCGTGACAGAAATCCACACCGGCGAAGCTATCGATCGATTCTCGGGTCTGATGACGAAGCTCTTGAGAGGATAGAGATCATGTACCATCAAGCCACGTGGGACGAGCCCCTCATTATCGAGAAATCCCAAGCCGGTAAGAGAGGCCACAGCCCGGCGGGACCTAGCGATACTGAGAGAAAGATTGCTGGGGACCTTGGGGACGCCGTCCCAAGCGCTCTGCGAAGAAACGGTCTCCCGCCACTTCCTGAGGTCTCTGAGCCGGAAGTTATTCGACACTTTGTGCGGCTCTCTCAAGAGAACTATTCTCCGGACCTAGGCATCTATCCGTTGGGTAGTTGTACGATGAAGTATAATCCAAAATCGGCCGAGTTAGCGGTCCAGACTCACAAGCTGGAGAAGCTTCATCCTGAACAGGACGAGTCGACCGTCCAGGGAATGCTCGCCCTCCTCTATCGTTTGGATAGAATCTTGGCGGAGATTACAGGGATGAGCCGCATGTCCCTCCAGCCTGCGGCCGGAGCTCACGGGGAGTACTTGGGCTGCCTCATCATCCGGTCTCATCATCGATCAAGGGGGGAGCGGGAGAAGAGAACGGAGATGATAGTGCCGGACTCGTCCCACGGTACCAACCCTGCTAGTGCAGCGATGGCCGGGTTCAAGGTGATGGTTGTTCCATCGAACTCGGAAGGAATGGTTGACCTCGATGAATTGAGGAAGTTAGCAGGTCCGAACACTGCGGGACTGATGATTACGAACCCTAACACTCTGGGAATCTTCGAGAAGAACATTCTCGAAATCGCAAAGACCGTACACCAGGCAGGGGGCTTGCTGTACTATGACGGAGCGAACTTCAATCCGTTGCTCGGAAAGGTCAGACCTGGCGACATGGGCTTTGACATTGTCCACTTGAATCTTCACAAGACTTTCGCGACTCCCCACGGAGGCGGAGGCCCAGGCGCGGGTCCTGTCGGAGTGACGAAAGAGCTAGAACGCTACTTGCCGGTTCCTCTGATAGGATTTGATGGAAAAAAGTACTTCTACGATTACAATGTTCCAGATACAGTCGGAAAGATCAGGGCTTTCCACGGTAACATTGGGATTCTCGTCCGCGCCTATGCTTACATTATGAGCCTGGGTGCCGAGGGACTCAAGACGGTCGCCGAGACTGCGGTTCTCAACACAAACTACATCCTGTCTCGTATTCTAGCAAGCGGCACGTACGACCTTCCCTTCGCCCGAGCTAGGAAACACGAGTTTGTTCTAAGTGCAAAGAAACTCTACGACTCAACAGGGGTCCGGGCGATGGACCTTGCTAAACGAATGCTGGACAAAGGCGTCCATGCTCCTACGACATACTTTCCGCAGATTGTCGACGAGGCTTTGATGGTGGAAGTTCCAGAGACCGAGAGTATTGCTGATCTGGACCAACTAGTCGAGGCCCTTCTCGGAGTGTACCGTGAAGCCGAGACTAATCCAGAACTGGTGAAAGATGCCCCGCACTATGCATCTGTCACGCGGATAGATGATGTGAAGGCATCGCATCCGAAGACTCTGACACTGCACTGGAACAACCCATCGGTTTCGAAGGATCGCCAAGTCTCGAACGAAGAGATGCCCTCTCAAGAATCAAAGTCTGGATTGACATCTCCGCCTAGCAGATGACTAAGGCGCAAGTCTCCGCTTTGGACATGCGCGTGCTCGGCAAGACCCCACCATTTTATATATAGGTGTCGCTTGGCGAGCTATTTCGTATTCGAATCGTATTACCTCTGCTTGGGATTTGTATATATCAGAAGCAGTAGTTTCACTCCACTTACCTTGTCCACAGAGGAAATAGTCACCCATCAACCAATATCATCTCACGGCTCGCAAGTAGCAATTGTTGGAGTAGGAGGAGCAGGAAACAATCTTCTGAGCCAGGCAATCGATGGAGGAATCAGTCCGCGAAACTGTGTGGCTGTCAACACTGATCGCAGCCAGCTATCAGAGTCGAGAGCGCAGAACAAGGTCCTATTAGCAGATTCCTCGGAGACTAATTCTCAACTTTCAAGGCAGCGAGGTGCACAAGGCCAATTGTATGCTTACAGAGTTGCGCCTTTCACCCAGGAATCCGATTTTACAATTCTATTGGCGGGTCTCGGAGGCGCGACCGGGACGAAGGCCGCACCACTCATCGCCCAATGGCACCGGAACCAGGTCAGGCCCGTGGTTTCAGTGGTGGCCCTGCCTTTCATCCATGAGCGCGAGAGACGTTTTGTTGCTCTACGCGGTTTGAAGAAGATGGTGGAAGCCTGCGATTGCACAGTCATTGTCGATAACTCAGTCCAGAAACCGGCTCTATTAGATTCGGAGAGAGTTGCAGACGAAACGGCTGCTCTCGCCGTCCGAGGACTTTCAGAGGTTGTTGTTAAAAGCAGCCCGATGATTAGTCAACAGATCCTGAATATTCTCTCCCTAGGAGCAGTTGCGACTGTATGTATTGCTCCAGTTGAATCAAGAGAGAGAGTTCAGTCTGCTGTGGTTGATGCTCTTACGACCCCTTCCGCTAGTCTTCCATTGTCTAAAGCGAAGGGTGCGGTTCTTCTGTTCCGAGGAATCGAGTCGCTCAATAACGGTCAAGCGGCGCAAGCTTACGAAGCAATTGCGTCTCTTGTCGGTCATGACGTTGATTTTGTTCATGTGAGTACAAAGTGTCAGGCGAAATCGAGCTTGTCGATATTCCTCTCGGGATACAGCTACGACATGGCACTGGGAACGGTCGACGATCTGATCGAAGACTTGTACGATATGGAATATGGACTCGAATCAACATCGACTAGAGTCGCTGTCCGAATGCCACTGTATGAGATGGAGCTGGCTTAGTCAGCTTTTCATCTGATAATTTTTCTCACCCTATCACTGAAATGATAAGGTCGTCCTTCAGGAGAGACTTGTCCGTTTCTTATCGCGTCTAGAACTGAGGCTACGTCTCTCGATTCGATGTCAACGATCGTGTAGGCCTTTCCTATTGTTTCGGGAATGTGCGAATCGCTGCCGGCGGTTTGGGGCAGCTTCCTTTTCTCAGCGAAGGCTTTCGCTCGTTTCCAGATGATGGAGTGCAGCATGCTGGCCGAGTTGATCACTTCGATCGCGTCCGGGATCGTCGTTAGAATTTCTGGGTTTAACGCCGAGCGAAGGAGGTCATAGGGATGTGCTACGATCGAGACGCCCCCTAGCCGCTTGATTTGTAGGATTGTTTCATCGGCTGACAATCCTCTTGGGACGGTGTCTGATACGCCCAGACCGATAATGTGTCCATCACGGCTGGAGACCTCTATTCCAGGAATGATCAGTAATTCTGAAGGAACGCCTCTTGCTAGCACGTTATGATCGGTTATCGCGAGACCGTCGAGGCCTCTTTCCTTACATCTTGGAACGAGTTCGTCTGGTCGAGTATGAGCATCTGAGGATGCGCTTGTGTGCACGTGAAAGTCAAGCTTCAGTTTCAATAGCTATCGCACTCCGTATTTCCTCGAGTCTGGTCCGGAGATTCTGGGCTGACACTTTGTGGAAGAGCGGTTGCATTGGCTTGATTCTAGCACCCGGTTTCGTACTGATCGCGCCAGCGAGGCTCCAGCTTGGCCTCTTTCCTAGGAAGAGGCTTCGATGGATTCGTGTTGCCGTTATTGGGAGGAATGGCTGGAGCTGTATTGCAATCGTGCCCACGATCTGTGCGGCTACGCCTAGAGTTTGACCGGCCTCTGCAGGGTCTGTCTTGAACGAGTGCCATGGGGCGCTCTCGTTCAGATACCGGTTGCCTTCCCTGGCTAACTGTACTACTTGTTCGAGGCCTTCCTTCAATCGAAAGCGTTCAAGCCTCTCATCCAGACGTTTTGGCGACTCGCGAAGAATCTTGATGATGTTTTGATCACTTTCTTTGTCGGGGGTGAACTTCGGGATCTTATTCTTGAATCTGGTACTGATGAAAGTGATGGTTCGATGAATGAAGTTGCCTACAACATCGTTGAGTTCCGTGTTGATCTTCCGTTCAAACTCTTCCCAAGTGAAGTTCGTGTCTCTCTGTTCCGGGCGGAGGCTGATGAGGGCGTAGCGCCAGTATTCCGCATCTTCGAGCTCGAGCGCTTCGTCTATCCAGACGCCGATCTTTCGGCTCTTGGAGAAGCGTTGGCCTTCGAACTGTATGTATTCTGTGCTGGCTACTTCCCATGGAAGGTTGTATCCCTCGTGGCTGGCGAGGAGGAGGCCGGGGAAGACGATGACATGGAAGGGGATGTTGTCTTTGCCTATGAAGTGGATGTTGCGGCTTGCGGGGTCGAGCCAGTACTTTTTCCACTGGCTGGGTTTCTTGTTCTTCTCAGCCCATTCTTTGACCGCGCTGATGTATCCGAGGACCGCTTCCATCCACACGTATATGGTCTTGTCTTGCGCGCCTTTGAAGGGTGCTGGGATGCCCCAGGCTAGGTCGCGTGTTAGCGAGCGGGGTTTGAGTCCGTCTCGTATCCAGCTGAGGCTGAAGTTCCGGGCATTCTCCGGGAGGTTCGGATTCTCCTCAACGTACTTTTTCAGTTGGTCTGAGAGTTTGGGGAGGTCGAAGAACCAGGAGGTTGATTCTTTCATCACGGGTGTACTGTGGTCGAGGACGCAGTATGGGTTGATCAGGTCTTTCGGGTCGAGTACTCGGCCGCAGTTATCGCACTGGTCTCCGCGCGCGGGGATGTAGTGGCAGTATGGGCATTCGCCCTCTACGAAGCGATCAGGTAGGAAGCGCTTGTCGTTCTCACAGTAGGGCAGGATGATGTTCTGTTTGAAGACATATCCGTTCTTGTCCAGCGTTCGATAGAATTCTTGAACGAACTTCTTGTGGACAGGACTCTCCGTACGAGTGTAATTATCAAATTGAATGTTGAATGCTTTGATGCTTCGAGTGAAGACTCGATGATACTGGTTGGTCAGCTGGCGGGGCGTGATCTTGCGTTTTATTGCTTCAACTTCGATGGGTGCACCATGTTCGTCGCTGCCAGATACCATAACAACGTCTTCACCTTTGAGGCGGAGATAGCGGGCGTATACGTCTGCGGAGATTAGGTGTGTGAAGGTTCCTAGATGGGGTCTGTCGTTAACGTATGGCCAGGCGCTGCAGACTACCCATCTTCCCAGTCGATCGTCATCCTCCGCTTTTACGATTAGGTGTCTGGGTTTTGGATAAGCGTTTGCGGCCGGAATATCGTTGAAATAGGCCAACCGACCATTACTAATCATGACGCTATCAATGAACGACTATGACGGGTTGCTTGATCGGGCTCTATCGAAGATTACGCAGTCCACCGGGACCGGGGAGCGTTTCGAGTTGCCGATCGCTATGGTCCAGATTATTGGCGCTAGGACGATTGTTGTCAATTTCTCTGACGTGGTGGACCGGTTGAACCGTGATCCGCATCACGTGTTGAAGTATTTGGCGAAGGAGATGGCCACGGCAGGGTCCTACGAGGGTGGGCGTGGATACTTCCAGGGCAAGTTCTCGCGTGAAACCATCAACCGCTTGATTGGGGTTTACTCTAACCGTTTTGTTATCTGTCCCGTCTGTCATCGTCCGGATACTCGTGTTGTGCGGGAGGGACGGTTGTCCTTCCTGGTCTGTGAAGCGTGCGGCGCGCGATCGTCAATACTGACGACATAAGGGGTCCTTCTTGGATCTCGTCTACGCCACGTCCTACAAGACCGAGAAGGGCTTACTGGTGGCGTGTTGCGACGAGGAGTGTATGGGCCGGATCTTCCGGGAGGGACGGTTGAAGCTGGCTCCCGAGTCAAAGTTCTACGGGAGTGCAGTTGTAGGCCTAACAGAGGCAGTGGTGTTGATGGTTGGCGCTGACATGCTCAACCTTGTCGGCAGAAGAGTTGTAGACGCAGCCATCGCTAATGGACTGGTTCATCCGGACGCGGTCATAAGCATAGCCGGCGTCCCACACGTCCAGGTCATGAAACTCTAAACCATTCCGGAAAACCCCGGATCTGTCACGCTAGGA
>MNHO01000032.1 GCA_001919285.1 archaeon 13_1_40CM_2_52_13 | reverse complement strand
GAGAGCGGCCTCCGTCTTGCCTGACCCTGTGGGGGCAATGACCAACACGTTCTCCCCCTGCATGATGAAAGGAATCGCTTCTGCCTGAGGAGGAGTAGGGGCGCGGATCCCCGTCTCCTCGAGGAGACCCTTCAAAGACGGTGAGAGCAGGGTGAAGGCTTCTTGCACAGCTCGATTCCCGATGATAGAAGTTGAATTACACTCTGAGAAATAAACTTCCTAGGTGACCAAAAGTGCGTTCAGATTGCGGGAAGGTCGAGAGCCGTTGGAACTCCCGAGAAGCATTGTAAAAAAGAGTCTATTTCTTCTCGGTGATCTTCAAGACGAAGTCTCGATAGGCTTCGGGTTTCATCAGTAAAGGAAGATCTTTCTTCATATCATCTGGCCGAATTATTGTAATCCAACCCTTCTCGTAGGGACTCTTGTTGACAAGCTCAGGAGCATCAGAAAGCTCGCTGTTGACCTCAAGGACGACACCAGAAATCGGAGAGTATACGTCGGCAACTGCTTTTACAGACTCGACCGTGCCAAGACTCTGCATCAGTGCCACCCTGGCCCCGACCTTTGGAAGATCAACGTACACGATTTCGTGTAGAGAGTTTTGTGCATAGTCAGTGACGCCTATTCGACAATTAGCGCCTTCTATGCGTACCCACTCGTGCTCTTTCGTGTAATAGAACTCCGCAGGAATCTGGAATTCGCCTTTCAATATTTAGACACGGAATTTCTAGACAGCAAGGCGCCTCGTATAATAGTCTGGTCTCATCAAAGGATCTGTCAGCCTAACTCTTCCTCGTTTGAATCCGCTTCAAGAGCGCCGGCACTTGCAGCCAGCTCCTCGCCTTCAGAACTTTTGGCATATCTTCCACGCTTCGGTTCCAAGGCCTCTCGTAGAGCACGCCCCTTGCGGTTGGGCTACGTGAGATTAGAGGCATGAGGTCAGGAGCGTCATCGATGTAGACATCGTAATCTAGGAGAATTTTGTCTCTCCAGCCTAAGACCCTGACGAAACGGTGATATCGAACCTTCTGATTGTCGACCCAACTTCTGGCGGCCTCTACGGTTCTCTTGCTACGACCAGTTACAATGTCTAGGTCGCCGAACTTCTCGATCCGCGCAACCTTCTCGGCGATCTCAGGCTCCGTTGGAGGAATCTTTTGCCAATCGTCCCATGATTCGTCGAGTATCCGGTAGAAGTCGTCTTTCGAGATTGGGAACCGCTTCCACAACGACCAACTGTCGAGATCCTCCATCTTGAAACGTGTGCCGAACTCTTTGTTGGCTCGCTCACACCAGACGATCATCGATTCCGCCAAGACGCCGTCCAAGTCCACCGCAATCTTCAGCTTGTCATGAGAGACTTTCGACAACTGCTTTGAACTCCCAGATTGGAAACGAGGCTTTAACCTTGAGAGCAACGACCTCGCGGAATCGCCGTGGGGAAAGCGAAGAAACGCTAAAGACATACACTTTCGAGTGGACCCCGCAACATCTGCAAAACAACATGGTACGAAACAAGAATGACTGATCCGACGGTCGTCATAATTGGATCCTTCCTGCTGGCTTTCAAGGCAATCTTGATCGAGGGAAGCGAAGTTGCTATTCTCTCTCTTGCGACAATAAAACAACTCGGGAGGAATAACATTCTCTTCGGAGTCATCGCCGGAGGACTAGGCTCCATCCTCACCTTCCTAGTTGTCTGGAGGATCTTCCTCTTGCTCCCTGCCATCATTATCGATCTTGCAACCGCAATCGTTCTCTTCTACTTCTCAAGCCGGTTCCTCCGAGGCTTCATCAAGTATGCAATCAAACACAAGTCATTCCGAGAAAAAATGGCTCGAATGGAAAAAGAAGTAATTGAGAAGGACCTCAAGCGAGAAGGTGCAGTCGACTCAACTCAGCCCATCCGGTTCTCCGTCCCCAACTCTCTACCAGTTCTGACCATTACTCTTACTGAGGGATTCGAAGCGAGCCTCGTCCTAGCAGCTGCAGGTGCGTTCAATATTCAATGGACACTGATTGGGGCGGCCGTCAGTCTAATCGTTCTGATTGCTGTATCCGCGGTCTCCTACGACTATTTGATGCGAGTACCCAGATGGTTGTTAGATCTGATGGCCGGAGTCGTTCTTCTCTCCTTCGGACTCATCTTCTTCACTAGCGGAGTTCTTTCTGCGCTGACTGGGACAACCTGACGGATCGCTTTCGCGTACTATCGCTTCCTTCCATAGACTGCACAAACAATTCCGGCAGTCAACGGAACGGAGACTGCGTCAACAAGACCCTCCTCGCTTAGCAGAGTAGCGATCTGTTCTCCGGTTCTTGCTCTCAAGATGGACCTGCCCAAGTAGCTCAATGTCCTACCCCAAGCTTCTGAAACCATTCGGCCGAAGACAGGGAAAAGACCGAGTAGATAGTCGTAGTAGAAGAGGCGGAAGAGACGGTTACGTGGACGAGCGAAATCCAGTGATATCACAAACCCGCCGGGGACCGTGGCGCGAGCCATCTCGCGAAAGGTCAATTGGGCATTGGAGACATTTCTTAGGGCGAGACTGATGGAGGAAGATCCGAAACAATCGTTACGGAAGGGGAGATTCTCAGCTCGGGCCAAGACCCAGTCAACCTTGTCCCCAACGTTCCTTGCTTCCAACCTCCACCTAGCAGTCTTCAGCATCGAGAGAGTGAGGTCCACACCGACAACAAACCCGTCGCGAGAGACGACCCTGGCGAAATCTGCCGCTAAAAGTCCGGTCCCGGTAGCAACGTCAAGTATACGTTCACGGCCTACCGGTCTGATGCGATTTACAACGTAGGCTCTCCATCGCTTGTCCTGTGCAAAGGAAAAGAGTCCTAAAAGAATATCGTATTCTAACGGGACCTTTGAGAATAGGCTCCGGACATACCGGGCCTTAGCGTCAAACACGGGCTAGGACGTGGAAGCCTTTGGTGTGGCTGGAGTAGATCTTCTGTAACTGTAGGCGAGACCGGCTATTCCCACAACGATCAAGATCACGGCGAACACGATAGGCAACAGTTGAGCAGCAGCGTATAGGACAAGCCAGAGGATTCCCAGACCAGCGATTAGGGCACCCCAGCCTAGCACCATGGTCCTGGGTGGAGCATACGTGTTCCCTGGGGGAAAGACAAATGCTTCAACGATCATCCATGCACCGAAGAACGTGAAGATCAGGGGAAAGACTGCAAAAATATTCAGCCCCGTGAGGAGTGATGCGAGGATTAGGCCCCCGAGAATTATCAGGAAGACGCTGGCGTTGAGAGGGGCCCAAGGAAGACGATTCATTGCAGATTCAAACAGTTCTCGGGCTATGCCCTGTTTATAGTACTATTGTACTTGAATCGATGAGCCCGCGCGAATCCCTGTCAGACATGCTGATAGATGTTAGACTCTTGAAAGGTTCCTGTGTTCATCTCTTGCTCAATCTCTCGCAACATGAGAATCCGCTTGTAAGTAGGCGGATGCGTCATGAATAGTTGAGCCGCCTTGCGCCAGTTCGACTTTGCCTCAGCTTCCATTGCCATCTCCAACTCCCTCTCACTCAGGACACCGTCGTGGTCCAGATCGTATTTTGACTTCTGATCAATGATCTGTGCCACGTCCTGTTTTGCCTGCGCCGGGTCTTCGATGAAGAAAGCCCTAGCACCGTGCGGCTCGCCAGGAGCTATCGACAAGCCGTAGGCAATCTTGGTGAGAGCACTCTCAAGCTCCCTAGGCTGCTTGGTAAGGTACGCGGAGTAGGCGTCGGCGTAGCTCTCTCGCAGACGGGTCAGCCTTAGAGCCAGTAGCGTTGTTAGGATGTAGACCACGTAAGCTACGACCGCTATGACTATCAACGCCCCCGCACTGTTATTCCGATTGGATCCGCGGCCACCATACCCGCTAACGTAGCCTCCCCAGAGCACAGAACGAGCTATCAGATACGCGATCAGCGGTATAGCAGAGATCATCGTCACGACGATAAAGTCACGATGTTTCACGTGACCGAGTTCGTGCGCTATGACGCCCTCGATCTCGTCTTCGTTCAACCTCTGGAGCAGTCCCTGGTGAACCGCCAGAGTGGCGCTCTTCTGGGTCCGGCCGAACACAAAGGCATTCGGCGTAGGGTCCGGTGAAATGGCCAATCGTGGCATCGGGATGCCCGATGTTGAGGCCATCTGGGAAACCTTGGTCTCCAGCCACCGATTCTCTCCGGGAGAAAGGTAATGGAGTCGACTGGTGGCTCTAACGATGACGGGACCGATCAGATACTGAAGCAGAATTATGAAGAGAGCGCCCGTCAAACCCAGAGCCAAGGTGGCGACAGGATCCGAAATGAAGAAGACTGAAATCAGAGTGATAAGACCCAGAAATATAGCAAACACTAGGATGATTGTGAAGCCCATTGTCCGCTTCAACGTGCCTAGTCCCGCCATGATTCATTCCCGATCCTAGAGAACTTAATCCGGCCCCTCTTTAATTCTATCCCGGAAAGAAGCGGAAGCCTCGATGTCCCAGATCGTTTCAGAGATCAAATGCCCGAACTGTGGAGCCCAACTCAACCTCTCCCCAGGAGAACTAGTAGCTACCTGCAGATACTGCGGCTACACATCGGTAGTGGGCGCCAACACTCCATTCCAACTTGAACATAGCCTCATCCTCAACAACTTCGACAATAGTCGAATAACCCAAGACCTCCAAGAATGGATGAGGTCAGGATTCATGAAACCCGGAGACTTAGCGAAGAAGAGCCGAACCAGCATGATAGAACTGAGATACCTCCCATTCTGGCTGGTACCTCTAACCGCGACGAGCAGCTATGAAGGAGTTCTGGAAAGAATCGCCCCGGCAACACCGAGGAAGGGAACGATCCAGAACGAATACGATTGGCTAGTTCTGGGACGAAGGGCCTCAGAGTTCCCAACAAGAGATTACAAAGTTCCGACACAAGGAAAGATACCTTTTGACTTCACAAAGATAGAACCTCAGGCTAAGTTTCTGAACAGCGAACTCGACAGTGCATCGGCAATCATGCATGCCAAGGACGAGGTTGAGGAAAACCAGCGTTTCCTACTCAAACAAGAGGTTGACCAAGTCACAAAGTTCGATACCACCTTCAACGTGCAGCAACCAACCTACATCCACGCGCCGTTATGGTTCATCCAATACGAGTACAAAGGAAAAATCTACAACGCCATCATTGATGGCAGCAGTGGAAGCATAATCAGGGCAGATATCCCACAAACCGACTTCAAGATGATCTAAGCCCGCCCGAGAGCGGCCCTTCCGAGAAGAGAGGGGCCGGTATAGCCGGCAATCCTTGGAACTAATAGGGTAACGACTGATATCGCAACCGGCGTCCATAATACCAAATTGCTAAATAGTTTTGACTCATTTTTTGTGGAGAATTTATCTTGAAACAGTACCTTACTCTCACGCTGTTAACATTATCATTAGTATTAGGACTGTCCAGTTTTCATGTCAAACCGGTCTGGGCGACGGTGTCCTCAGACCCTCAGGGAGACACTTTCGGACATGGGTCCGTTCAGCTTGACATCTCGTCAATCGACGCCCAGTTCAACAAGACCCGTCTCGACTTTAAGACCAGTTTCTACAGCCCGATACTGCCGCCGCATGTCAACGCTCCAAACAGCGTCGTCGGGTTCATCGACGTTGACTCAGACCGTAACCTCTCAACCGGGGCCTTATCCCTCATCGACATCTACAAGCCTCCCGGTTATCCCCCGAGCGGGTTGAGAGACGAGTACGTCATCAGCATATTCTTCGAAGCAGGTTCACTGGGAAACGCTGGAGTCTTCAACGCAATAACCGGGTCATTTATTGGAACCGCGCCGATCACGTTCACTCCGAACTCCTACACCATCTCCGTTCCCCTGGGGTTGATCGGGGGAAACGGCCTTGTCAACTATGGGACGGTAATTGGGACCTTCCTCGAACCAACGGACCTAGCGCCGAATTCCTGCTGCGCAACTAGTGAACTCATGGTTCCCCCGCCGAAGACCATCCTTTCGCTAACTCCAACTGTAAACACCGCTCCTAAAGGAGGAGCTTTCCAAACTAGCATTCAAGTGACCAACGCCTCAGCCCTCTATTCTTTCGACATTTTCTTGACCTTCGACCCAACTCTCCTCGCTGCATCCGCGCCGTCGGACACAGGGAATGTGCTACGAAACTATTGCTCCCTGACCCCGGGTTGTCTCGGCGTGAATTCGCAGCTAGCTAGCGGCCCCGGTTTTGTCGAAATGAAAGAGTCCCTTATCGGAAACTTTAGTCTCGCAGGTTTCACTGGTAGTGGACCTGTCTTCTCTGCAACATTCACCGTTGCGAAGTCTGGAATTGGGACCACTCCAATACGAATCACTAGCAGTTCGACGGGCGTTGGGGATGGAATTCTGGTGACCAGTACAGGTTCTCAGATTCAACATTCGTCAGAGGACGGTGTCTTCAGCGACGGCGGGCCTGACATGTTCGTTACCGCCGTCCCCGACGAGCTCAGCATAATCGTTAACAGTTCAGATACGTCCACTCTAAGAGTCTACGGACTCAACGGCCTAACAGGGCCTGTTAGCCTAGCTCTATCCGGAATACCTTTGAAAGTCAACGCTGTCTTGAACCAGACTACTGTTTCGCTTACGAACTCCACCGCCAGCACAAACCTCGCGATAACAGTCGGGGCCACTGCAATTCCTGGAAACTATACAATCTCGATTATCGGGAGCGCGGCAGTCAAGTCCAAAATAGTGACGGAAACTGGATCACTACAACTGACCATTCTTCCGCCAGTACCTGACTTTTCAATATCCGTCTCGCAGAGTTCCATTAATATTCCGAGTGGAAGCTCAGGATCTGTCCAAGTCACGATCCAATCGATCCACGGATTCCAATTGCCGGTTGACCTGACCGTCCTGCTCCCGATATTCGGACCAGGACTGACAACCTCGTTCAGCGTCAACCCCGTTACTCCGCCGACGAACGGTCAGGCATCCACAACCCTAACCCTGCTAGTGAACGCGCTGGACTTTCCACAGACGGTACCTCTCGAAATTTCGGCCACTAGCGGTTCAATAACCCATACGACAAGCCTGTCGCTCCAAATATCTAGCTTCTTCATCTTCACTCAGCCATTCCCTCTAATGATTCGACCCGGAGAAACCGTCGTAACATTCGCCCAGATAGTCTCAGTCAATGGTTTCAGCGGCACAGTCCAGCTAGGTATCGTCCCCGTTCCTGCCGGGGTCACAGCAACCTTGTCAACCAACAGCGTTACCCTCACCAACTCAACTTCGGCCTCCGTAGCCCTAACTCTTACTGCAAGTCCCACGATAACAGCAGGAAACGTTGTATTATTCATCACGGGGACGAGTGGGAACACGTTTAACACGGGATTCTTGCAGCTACAGATTACAGACTTCTCATTAGCTGCCGGTCAAGTAGACCTTACGGTTCCCGCCACAGGGTCGGCGACCTCGTCAATCTTCCTATCCTCCCTCAACGGCTTCACCGGTTTCGTAAACCTTCAAGTGACAGGCGCCCCGTCCGGAGTCAGTGCAACCATAGCCCCCAGCTCCATCGTCTTATCCAGTGGAAATTCGACCTCGACATCCGCCACCCTGACAGTAAACGCGAGTGGCGCTACGGCAGGAAACTATGACCTCACCATTACCGGGTCTAGTGGTCCCACTGTACACAAATTGACAGTCAAACTCCATGTCACCGACTTCACAGTCACCTCTTCCCCTTCAACCCTAACCTTGAGCCCTCGCCAAGTCTCCAGTACAACCGTCACAATTACGTCCCTCAATGGCTTCGCACAGCCAGTAACCCTCACTGTTTCGGGTCTTCCTATCGGAGTGACCGCCGCACTCACGCCGTCTTCACTAGCTGGAGGAGCTGGAGTATCAACCCTGACCCTCACTCTGGGCAACAAACCAGCCCTCGGCACATTCGTCATCACAGTAACTGCAACAAGCGGCATGATAGTTCATACTAGCGCTATCACTCTCATCATTGCAAAATAGTGGGCAGTCTCTCCTCCAAGAACACACTTCATCAATTGACTCCGATCCAGGAAACGTAATGGGGGAATCCTGAGACTAAGGCGCCCGATGGAAGGACTAGTCATGAGAAAGAGTGACGGTCGTAACTCAGAGCTACCACTAGAGAGCTGAACGCGAGAATTCTGATATTAAGTGTCACGAAATTGCTTTCCACTAATAATATTGGAGTACGAGTGAGATGCCACCAAGGGTCTTGGAGGGCTCAGGGAGGAGTACGAGTCCTCTTTTATCGCTCACTCGTCTCGATTGCATCCGCGGGCTCTCCAGCCAGCCGCCCAGAAGAAGATCCCGGTTCGAATCAGGAACTCTTTCAGACCTACGCGAGAAGGGACACTTGTTTCAGCGAACGAGACGAACGGAGTACCAATGGGTAGTGAAAGCGGTCTCCATGATACGGGACGTCGGAATTGTGACTGTATCGGGAACGGGGATGATGGGAGCTCCGGGTGCGCCTGCGAAGGTCTTCCAGACCCTTGGGTTGGAGGGAATCAATGTGATGATAATATCTCAAGGATCTTCTGAAGCGGCCATCTCATGTGTCGTGGCGAAAGCAGGTACGGAAAGGGCTGTGAGAGGGCTCCAACTAGCCCTCCTGGGGCAGTGGTCATGTGGATAGAATTGCCGAGGAGCAGAACGCCTGCATAATCGCCGTGGTCGGTTCAGGTATGAAAGGAACGCCGGGGGTTGCAGCGAGGGTTTTCGGTGCTGTTGCTAGGGGAAAAGTGAACGTGAGAATGGTTGCACAGGGCTCATCAGAGTACAACATATCTTTCGTGGTCTCCGAGAAAGATGGACCCGTAGCTGTGAGAGCCCTGCACCAAGAATTTCAGCTCGGCAAGACCCCGAGCTAGCGAGAACTCGGAAGTTCGTTAGAAAGATTATCATATTATCGCATGATCGTGACGACATCTTTGTCTGCAGGGATGTGGTCCAAGCCAACCCTCTGGCCAGCATACTTCACAGTAGACCCAGAGACGAAGGCATACTTGGCGCCCTCCACGAACCTAGGATGAATCTTCTTGCAGACATCTCGCAGTGTGGACCCCGCGGGGAGGACCAACGGCTTCTCGAAATCCGGGTCCCCGTCAGGGCGTTTCAGATAGATCCGGATGAAGTCGAGAGTCTCCCATATCCGCTCAGTGAGAAGGTCCATGTTCAATCCTTTCTCCGCAGATATCGGCACAAAGTCGCTTCCCACCTGTTTCCGGACCGCTGCGAGATACTGTTGATTCACAAGATCCACCTTGTTCAAGACGACGAGGCTCCGGACATATCGCCGATCCCCAGTCAAGACGTCAATCAATTGATCGTCCGTGACGTCTTCTCTTATCAGAATACCACCGTTGCTGAGACCATACGCTTCCGCGATTCCCTTGACAGTTGCAGGTGTAAGCTTCGTAAGCTTCACACTGGTCGTCAGTGCCAAGCCTCCCTTGTTAGATCTGGTGATTGTCACGTCTGGTGGTTTCTGGTTTATCCGAATCCCCATTTCATGCAGTTCATGTTTCAGCACCTGCACCTGTCCGGGCTGAAACACGTCCAGAACCAACAAGACGAGATCTGCGTTCCGGGCCACGGAGAGGACTCTCCGTCCTCTTCCTTTTCCTGAAGACGCTCCGCTGATGATTCCTGGAAGGTCGAGAATCTGAATGTCGGCCCCGTTGTAGCGCAGTATTCCAGGAACGACAGTCAGAGTCGTGAAAGCATAGGCTGCAACCTTCGACTTCGCGTTCGTAAGTCTGTTCAGAATCGTCGACTTGCCTACGCTTGGAAGACCGATAAGGACGATAGTTGCATCCCCACCCTTACGGAGCTCAAAAGCCGGACCACCACCCTTCGACGTGGAACTTTCCAGCTCAGCCCGCAGCCGGGCAAGTTTTGCCTTGAGGAGACCAATGTGATGCTCCGTGTGTTTGTTGATCTGGGTCTTCTTCATCTCCTCCTCAATCTGCTTAATCTTCTCAGGAAGACCCACGAAAGACTCGCCCTATCCTCATGACTTGATATGCTGGCTTTGTAAACTCGCGCTTGCTCCAGCTCAGCCGGAGCTACGTTCACCATCGAACCATGAGGTCAAATTTGCGGCAGCTTCCAAAACAAAAACTCGCCGGCAATCACAACGAAAGAGGGCTAACACTGGTGAAAAAACGTATTTTGGGAACTGGATATTTTCGCTTCTGACGAAAGGTTCTGAGACAGGATTGCTATATGAATGTCCGGCAGGAATGCGGATTGAAACGGTCCTTCATTCACTGACCGTCTGTTTCATCTTCATCGACTATGCCACAACTGCGAAGGCACCGCTCTTCGAATTGCCGCTTGTCATCCCAATCGCTGTTGGTGATGTTCCCCACATTATGGTGCCTGTGAAGTGGTATTTTGTGCCAACGCTAGTTGTGTCGAAGGTCTGAGTTATTGGCACTTCAAGCGCTGCGCCACCTACAAGGGTGATAATAGCCGAGTGGGCCGTGAACGATAGCACACCGTTAGTTCCTTGAATTGTGACTATCGCATAGGCTGTTTCGGTGCCAGGGTTCGTTACCTTCGCGCTCCAAGTCTGCATGTTGCTGTTTTTCGCTAGTGATAGGTGGTGAGTCCAAGAGATCTTGCCAAGTAAGACTGGCGGCGGGAGGACAGTGATGCCAGTTGTTGCGGTAGCTGTGAGGTGGTCGACAGAGTCAGTGGCGGTAAACATCACAGAGGCGGACACAGGGCCAGTAGGTGTGAAAGAGAACGTTCCCGTCACAGGGTTGCTTCCCAAAGTCGTGAACGTTGCCCCCGCTGGTAGCCCAGTCGCAGTCAAGGTAAGCGTGTTCATATCGGCATCGTCCGCCGTGGCGATGAAAGTTGTTAGAACCCCAATAGAGGTGATCACAGAGCTTGGCGCCGAGATTCGCAGAAAATCCGGCGGTGAAGGCGCACTGGGCTGGAACGTCTCAACGTTCGGCGTTGCTCCACCGTTAGTTATGGTGACACATAAGCCCGTGACGCTCGTACCAATACACAGGCCGGACACCGCATCGATGGTGGTGAATCCTGTCGAGACAACATTGTAGGTGATCTGGAAGAGACCACCGGTAGTGGGCGCGTTGGAGAGGCCTGCGAGGCTCACTGCGCCTACGTCGACGACGCCTGGACCGTCACCGGATGCAAGACTGCAACCGGTTCCAGCACCGTTAACACAGTTCGCCAAGACCAGAACTGGCTGCGCAAGCAGAGTATTGGAAATATCAGCACTGATCGGATTGAGAACTGCGTTGTCTGTTTTGATGAAGATGCGGAACCCATTCAACGCGTCAGAACCCTGAATGTTGATAGCGACGATCAGGTCAGTATTCAGAGCTTGGCGAGGAAAGTTTACTGGCGCGCTCGGGCATCCAGATGTACTCGTGCCCTGAGCGGCGACACAGACAACCCCCACAAGCTGGCCAGAAGCAAAAGGAGACCTCCCTGGACTAAACGCAATTGAAAGGGAGATGATGAATATGAGAACGAGTTGTCGCTTCGAGAATAACCGATTTCTCATAGAATAGGACGATACAGCTATCTCCCGTAGAAACTATAAGATTTTCGGCCGAGGGACGATTTTGCCCTCAATTCTGAAAAAAGAGAGCCGGGTGCAGGAGCGAGAATCATTCATTCTCAGCGGGTCGTGTATGTGATACAGACTATTTCAACCGGAATGCCCATAGTCCTGCATGACTGAGGACTGGGCTGAAGAGCGCGACAAAGCAGTTCTGAACACAATCTACTATTGTGAGACGTGCAACATAATCGTAGAACCCGGAGACGTGGACATCTCAATCCACAAGAGAGAACTTCCCCATCACAAGATGCGACGAGTCATGATTCTTAGATGCGGCAAATGCGGAAACGTGGTCACTGACTCCTATGCCGAGTACAGCCCCGAAAGAAACCAATTCTGGTGTAAGAATTGTATCTCGGAAACGGGGGTCGACGGTTTTCACACCAGCTAGCACTGCCTTTATACTGCAAACACGAGAACGAATCGCATCACTCAAGGGGTCCTGACGCCTCTTTGAATATTGACCTTGTAAGAAAGGAAATTCCGGTAACCTCACGACGTGCGTATTTCGACAATGCTGGGACTGGTCCACCCTCCATTAGCGTTCTCAACGCTATCCATGAGTATCTGGCGGACTGGCGCGACTATGGCGAGAACTGGGAAGAATGGCTGCCGC
Organism: archaeon 13_1_40CM_2_52_13; assembly: GCA_001919285.1. Taxonomy (GTDB): domain Archaea; phylum Thermoproteota; class Bathyarchaeia; order 40CM-2-53-6; family 40CM-2-53-6; genus 40CM-2-53-6. Next base: position 16,934 of record MNHO01000032.1, on the reverse strand, counting down.
TCATCATCGATTCCCGTCGGCTCTTCGGGAAGATGATCGGAGTAGAGCTGGAAGAAGTAGCGAGTGTCCCGAACGTCAGCTCGGCTCTCACTGCGTTGGCGAGCAGTATCAAGTACAAACCGAACGGGAACATTGTCATCAGCGAACTGAACTTCCCCACAAACATCTACCTCTGGCATCTACAGAAGAAACACGGACGCACCAACGAGGTTCGACTACTGAGAAAAGATCAGAACGGCGTCGTTCCACTGGATGAGTGGGAGAAGGCGATTGACGATGACACTTCCATTGTATCAGTCGACTATGTCTCATGGATGAACGGATGTAGAGAAAAGATCCGGGAGATTGCAAAGATCGCTCACGAGCACGATGCGTTTGTCATAGCAGACTCTTTCCACGGACTAGGAGTCTTTCCCATCAATGCTAAGCAAGACGGGGTTGATGCGTTGGCTTGTGGCATGTACAAGTGGATGCAGGGACCCCACGGCGCCGCCTACCTTTACACGCATCGTGAAAGACTGGGAGAGTTGGACCCCAACTATATCGGCTGGCACGGCGTCGAAGACTCGGTCGTTAGAAGACTGTCCAAGCAGGAAGACCTGTTCGGCAAGCCCTTCAACATCGACGATGCAGAGCCGGCCGTAGACGCGACTCGCTTCGAGGGAGGAAGCTGGGGAGTGGTCTCGATCGTTGGAGCGAAGGCCGCACTTGAATACGTGCTAAAGCAAGACCAACAAGAAAGACACCATCGAGTCCTCAGAGTAACAGACCGTCTAATCGACGGTTTGAAGAAGAAGGGACGGAGAATACTGACCCCGCTACAGTCCGAGCGTCGGAGCGGAATAGTAGTCTTCGAAGACCAGGATCCTCAAGCCACGTTCAACAAACTAAAGTCACTGAACATCACCGTCGCGAGTAGAGTCAAGGCTATACGCGTATCCCCCCACTACTATAACACCGAGGAAGAGATAGACAAACTCCTCGCAGCCCTGTGACCTCTTAGATTGAAGATACTGGTAATCAACAACTACAAGGAACCAGAAAAGGCGATACAAGCGCTTCACAACATAGCACTCTGCACAGGTCAACATCCCGAGATGCTGGACTACAAGACCGCTCGCCTAGTCGAGGTCGTATTGCAGAAAGATCCTGACGTTACGATTCTCACCGGTTCCAATTTCATGCTATCAAAACCTGACACAAGAATGGTATTCCAGTCTGAGATGGATCTAGTCAGAAAAATAGACCTGCCATTACTCGGAATCTGTTTCGGACACCAGCTCATCGGCGCCGCCTACGGGTCCGAAGTCGTCGACCTTGGTCATAACGTTCGAGAGTTCAAAGAAGTCAAACTGCTAGGAAAGGATCCATTATTCGAGGGACTGCCCGGCTCGATCAGAGTGTCCGAGTCGCACCGTCAAGCCATAAGCCGCGTCCCTGAAGGGTTCCGTCACTTGGCTGAATCGGCAACATCACGGGTTGAAGCCATCGCTCATCAGACACGGCCGGTATACGGTCTCCAGTTCCACCCAGAAAGATCAGATGATAAGCATCCTCATGGACGAATGATCATTCAGAACTTTTTGAAGCTCGTCGCGAAATCCTAATCCGAGTTTCTAGATTGGAAGATAGTGAGGAAGAAGCTTCACATCTAGGACCATCGCGAGAAACACGATGGCCAAGTAAGGGCTTGAGAACTTGAATGCTGTCCATGCTTGAGCTTTGGTCGGGTTAGCGACGAGTCTAAGGTCGACCAGAATCATGCCCAGACCCAGTAAGCCCGCTGTCACCAGATAGATGATGCCAAATCCTCCCAAGGGCGGAAGGACGAACGCTAGGGAGAGGGGGACCAACAGGAAGGTGTTGAGCGCGATATACTGCGCCGTCTTCTTCTCCCCCACGACAACCGGCAGCATAGGAATTCCCGCCTTCGAATAGTCGCCGACAGCTCTCATAGCCAGTGCCCAGAAATGGCTAGGAGTCCAGACGAAAACTAGGAGGGCCATCAGCCACGGCGCGAGGGCTGTCAGTTGTCCCGTCGCGGCTGCCCAGCCTGCCAGCGGGGCGCAGCTTCCCGCCAAGCCGCCCAGAACGATATTCAGACTGGTTCGACGCTTGAGATATTTCGTGTAGAACAGCACGTAGACGGCTGCGCCCAGAACGATGAACAATCCAGCCAACAAGGGCAGGAAGACTGCAGAGATGACCGCACCAACAGCAATGAGTCCAACGCCAAAGAGTAACGCGCGGATTGGGGAGACCTCTCCTTGAGGAATCGGTCTCCAACTCGTACGTCCCATCATTCGATCTACGTCTCGGTCAAGATAGCAGTTCAGTGCTCCTGCTCCTCCCGAAGCGAGAGTCCCGGCGACGACTACTGCAGCCAGACGAATGATATTGATGCTTGGAGCAGCAACAAGAAAGGCCGTCAACGCTGTAAAGTCTAGCAAATAGACGATTCTCGGCTTCATCAGCTCGTAATATGCGCGGAGACTGCTGGATCGTCTGACCTGCAATTCGAGGACTAGTGGATGGGACAAAAACGTGGGTAAAAGGGTTTTAGGAGAAACTGTACAAACTTCTACACGCTATCCGATAGATGGCAAGATGAGCTGAAGATCACATTACTGGTAGAGGAGACATTCCACAGTTCTATCTGCCACGGCCGTATGAACCAGTTTGTCAGGGGTTCTGAACTGGACGATAACGAACTCTCCTTTCGCTTCGACTGACTGCACTGCCTGAGCCATCGCTGGAGGGGCCTTCGCGAGAATCTCTTTCACCCTTTCAACCAGCTTCTTTGGATCCTTAGCGTCGGTCTTTCGCCCAGCTTCGAATCCCTCTGCCCACCATTCGCCAATTGACCCCAGAAGTTCATCGTCTTCAACCCCTTTGGGACTAGTCGATAAATGCTCGTCGAGAAGATCGATGAAATCTCGGCCCTCCCAACCGCATGTCGGCAGGACAGATTGACAGCGCGGATGGAAACGGCAACCTGCGGGAGGGTGGATAGCGTCGGGGACCTCGCCTCTGGGCAGGATTTTCTTTCGTCGCTTATCAGGATCGGGAGTCGGGATAACCTGAAGCAAGGCCTGAGTGTACGGGTGCTTGGGTTCCGCGTAAATTGACGCAGCCGGTCCCAGCTCCACTACCCGCCCCAGATACATTATGGCGATTCTGTCGCAGAGGAACTTTGCGGTCGCCAGATCATGCGTGATGAAGAGGTACGTGAGACCATGCCGTCGTTTTAAGTTGAGAATCAGCTCCAAGACCTTTGCGCGGACAGACATGTCCAACATAGCCACTCCCTCGTCCACGACCAATAGCCGGGGTTCCAAGATCATAGCCCGCGCAATCACGGCCCGCTGCTTCTGTCCCCCGCTGAGATCCCCTGGATATTTGTCAAAGAGTTGATCCTCAGGAGTTAGTCCGACCTCACGCATTATGTCGAGTACGCTTTGTCGAACTTCCTCGGCGTCTCGAACTATGCCGTGTATTTGGAGCGGGTGTCCGATAGCTCGTCCGATGGTCATGGCTGGGTTGAGGGAGGCGTGAGGATCTTGGAAGATGATCTGCATTCGGCGTCTCAGCGGCCGGAGCTTGGATTGACTTAGGTGACTGATGTCTCGGCCTTCGAAGATTATTCGTCCAGATGTAGGTTCGAGGAGCCTGACGATAGTTCTTCCTACAGTAGTCTTTCCGCATCCGCTCTCCCCAACGAGACCGAGAATCTCCCCCCGCTTAAGGCTGAACGAGACACCATCAACCGCGTGAACTACGACCTTCTCACGGGATATGAGGCGCTGAATCAATGGAACTTTTACCGGAAAATGAACCAGGAGGTCTTGCACCTTGAGCAGGTCCTCAGCTGGGGACTCGAGCCCGGAGGCTGAACCAGTCACAGAAACGTGTCTCCGAAATGACAGGCGGCAAAATGCCCTGGTCGATACTCGACCAGCGGAGGAACGTTCTCTTTGCATATGGACTGCGCATAGGGGCATCGAGGGTGGAAGCGGCATCCCGAAGGTGGTATCAATAGGTCGGGAGGGCTTCCCTCTATGGAATGCAATTCTTTTGTTTCTAGACTGATAACCGACGAGAGTAGGGCCCGTGTGTAAGGATGAATTGGTCTATGGAATATATCTCGGACGGGTCCGAGTTCCGCAAGTTTCCCTGCGTATAAGACAGCGACTCTGTCACAGACTTCCGCGACAATGCCTAGGTTGTGCGTTATCAGCAGGAGTGACATCTTATAGACCCGTCTAAGATCCTGAAGAATTTCCAGAATCTGCGATTCGACTATGACATCCAAGGACGTTGTGGGCTCGTCAGCGACTAAAAGGAACGGCTTGAGGACTAGGGCTAGGGCAATCATTATCCGCTGCCGCATGCCCCCTGAAAATTCGTGAGGATAATTCCTGATCCGAGACTCATGAATCCCCATAGAGACTAGTGCTTCACGCGCTCGAGAACGAGCTTCTTCCACGGAGATGGATTCGTGGGCTTGGATTTCCTCAAGAAAGTGATCCTCAATCGTCATGAGAGGGTTGAGCCGAGTCATTGGGTCTTGGAAGATCAGCGCAATCTCCTTCCCCCTGATTCTGCGAAGCGTGTCATCGTTCAAATGAGTAAGGTCACTACCGTGATAGATGATCTGGCCACTAACCGTTGCGTTTGGTGGGAGAACTCCTAGAACGGCTTTCGCCAGCGTCGATTTTCCTGAACCGGTCTCCCCCACCACTCCGAGCGTTTCTCCCTGAGCTATTTCGAGGCTAATTTCGTCTAAGGCGTGCGCCTCTCCCCGTCTGGTCTTGTAGTGCACCGTGAAGTCGTGAGCTTTTAGGAGGAACGAGTCCGTGTTAGTCTGGATCAACTCCTCTCTTTCCTCAGGATTGGATTGATTATGTCGTTGAGTCCTTCTCCCAGGAAGCTCAACCCGACCGTAAGTATGACTATCATGAGGCCTGGGAAAACGGACATCCACCAGATTCCAACCCCAATGAATGACTGGGCATCGCTTAAGTCGCGTCCCCAGTCACCAGGAGTGTCGACTTCTAGACCGAGCCCCAGATAGCTGAGCCCCGCCGCGGTAAGTATCGCATCTGCAGAACTCAATGAGAAAATCACTGGTATGGCGATGATCGCGCTGTGCGCGATATAGGAAAACATCACGGTGTGAGATTTAGCGCCTAGAGCCCGAGCCGCTTCCACATACGGCTCCTCTCGCACGGAGAGAGTCTGGCTCCGCGTCACCCGGAAATAGAGCGGAATGTAGATGACAGTTATCGCTATTCCAATGTTGAACACTCCCCTTCCTATCACGGCCGCTATCAGCGCGGCCAACAACAGCCCGGGAAACGCGTAGATCGAGTCCATGATTAGCACAAGCAAGCGATCTATTTTTCCGCCTACATAGCCTGACAATAGCCCCACTGGGAAGCCAACAGCAAGAGCGATGAGCACCCCGATCGCCATTATCTCCAATGAGGTCCGCGCTCCCCAAATCACGCGGCTCAGTACATCCCGGCCCACGTTATCGGTACCCATCAGATGCTGAAGACTGGGGGCTTGCAGAACTGGACTTGCGAAAGGTTGAGTCTGGCTGAACGGGACAAGCAACGGAGCGAAGACTGCAATGAATATGAAAAAGAACAGAATACCTAGGCCCATCCAGCTCAGGGCTCCAGCGAGACTACGTCTTTCACGGATGAGGGGATGGATTAGCCGACCCAAGAATGGGAGGGGAATCTCGGGGAGAGATGATGCCCGCTTAGGATCCGAGTGCTTTGCCTTCAATATCTCACTCTTGGATCGATAAGCCCGTTGATTATGTCAACGATCACGGAGATCACTACGATGATGAATGCGTAGACAACTATCGTTCCTTGAATCATCGGATAGTCGGCCGTGTTAATGGACAGGAGAAGCAGGGAGCCCATTCCGGGCCAGGAAAAAGTCCGTTCTGTTAGAACGGCCCCTGCGAACAAGATGGCGAATTGAAGGCCTAAAACGGTAACGACGGGTATGAGGGCGTTTTTCAAGGCATAGCGCGTGATGATCCTGCCACGGGGTATCCCTCTAGCCTTTGCTGCTTCCACATAATCCGAACTAATGGTGCGGAGAAGATTGGCCCTAACCGTCTTGGTGAAGAAGCCGCTCAAAACCAGTCCCAATGTTAGACAAGGCAGAACGAGGTGCTGCAGAGCGATGAAGAACTTGTCGATTCTGCCCGCCAGTAACGAGTCGATAGTGTAGAAGCCTGTGACAGTAGCTGGAGGATCGAGGCCCGAGAATCGGCCTTGAGCTGGAAGCAGGCCTAGGTTGACAGCAAAAACAATCTGGAGAATCTCACCCAGCCAGAATATGGGGATGACGAAGATTATCGTTCCATAGAGACGAACTATGAGATCGACTGGTTTGTCTCTATTCACGCCCGCGATAAGACCGGTGCCAACACCGATGATGCTGGCTACAAGCATTGCACCGATAGTCAGTTCCGCGGTTGCGGGTAGCCTTTGTAGGATTACTGCCAGGACGCTTTGACCCTTGAAGTATTGACCGATAGAGATACCTAGGTTCCCAGTGAAAATCTGAGCCAGATACACGAGGTATTGTTCCCAGTAGGGCCGGTCGAGACCCAGCGAATGCCGAACCGCCTCCACGATGTATGGAGGGGTCCCTTCTGCCAGCAGAGCCGCAATGGGATCGCCCGGGATTACCCTGAGAACAAAGAACACTACGGTCAGAAGTATGAAGAGCATAGGCAGAGAGAGTATGAGACGGGTCACCGCATAGGTGATCAAGGAACCGGTCTTGGGCAAAGGACTCCGTTATGTTGAATTCTCATTTTCGAACTAAAAAAAGGGGTTGGAGAGCAGCCCGGTTTTATGGACTGGACCTTGAGCGCGTTATGCGCTTCTTGGGTAGACTCTGCCTATCAGGAGCCGTATTGTCGAGATAGTGCTGTCACGTCTTGGGGGTTTAAGGTGCGGTAGGCCATGTCAATCTGTCCGCTTAGTAGAGCGTTCTTCAGTCCTAATGCGTCGCTGGAAAATGAAATGACGATCTTGGTTAGGACTGGAATCGATGGAATTCCGTAGCTACTGTAGACGCCTGCGTTGTAGTAACTCGGATTGTTGGTTAGCGTGATGAATTGACCGGGAGTGTACGAGGAGACAAGATATGGGCCTGTGCCTACTATCTTGCTAGTCGGAGCGTCAGGCTGACCGGATGTCTTGCTGTAGGCGGACATCGAGACCGGCGCTGATACCGAAAATGCCATCAAGTCGTTGAAGAAGGACACGCGACTGCTTAGGTGGAACCTTATTGTGTAGGGATCGATGATTATTATCCGGTCATTAGTCTGGGTGGTCCAGGTGTTATTTCCGAGTTTACCGACATCGAACATTAGAAAGGCCGCGCTTGTGCCGTACTTAGCGGCGTCATAGTTCGGGCTGAAAGAGTCCCCTAGGGCGATCACTCGTTCAATTGACCATTTCATTACGGTCGCGTTGAATGGGGTTCCATCGGTGAATTTCACGCCTTGCCGCAGGTGGTATGTGTAGTTCATCTCGTCGGTTGATATACCTCCGTTGGCCACTGTTGGCACTTGAGAAGCGAGACCCGGTAGAAGAGTGGTCGAATTGGGAGCGTACACCAGAAGCGTGTCGAACACTTGGTTGATCACTTCTATCGAGAAGTAGTCATACGCGCATGCTGGATCAAGGCAGACGACCGAGTCGGTTGTGCCCACATTTAGCTGCGTCGACCCGGGTCTGCTCATCGTGAAATATTTGAAGACGACCGGGTGAAGATAGACCCCGTTGATATCCGATCTGTAGCCTATGTTGGCGCTTCCTTGCCAGAGAGGCACGTAAGGCACACTCGATGCCACTGCATTCTGAATCTGACCGAACAAGTTGCCTCGGACAGTATCATCTACAGTGGACTCTTCTTGGTTGATCCAGCCGGCCACGGTGGCGTTGTTGTAGAAGGAGCCTAACGATTTCGCGCCGCTAGCGGTGAGAAACGGCGAGACGTAATCGTCTGAGTCGAAATAGTCGGGGTACCAGCCAAGCATGAATAACGGGAATGTCCCCGCCTTTCTATCGGGTACAAATTGAGCCCAGGTCTCGGATTTCAAGTTGACAATTACCATACCGGTCTTTTCGATCGAAGTCTTGAGAACTAGCGCGGCTGTAGGTTCTGTATCGCCGTAGTGGCCGTCACTGTTGTACCAGAGGTCTATGGTAAGCTTTCCCGTTGTTGAGTTGTACCCTGCTTGAGTTAAGAGAGCCTTAGCCTTTGCAAGATTGGGAGAACTTCCGTAAGTGGTTTGGAATACGGGTTGGGAGTATGGCATAGACGGAGGCACCATGCTGTACAGTGGTTGAGTTTGGTTGTAGAAGACATTCGAATTGATCGCTCCCCGATCAACAGCATAAGCGATAGCCTGACGAACCCTAACATCCGTGACTTTGTTCAGGTTGAACACAAGATATCTGATCTGAGCGCTCGTTCCAGTAACAATCTTGTAGGCTGAACCAGCCTTTGGTAGGCTCAGGAAATACGCCGCCGTCACGCCTGACGCGATGATAATTATTATCAACGCGATCGCAATGACGTACTTCGGCTGTCTAAGTTTGCTGGAAAGTGAGCTGGATGCGGGTGCAGTTGGTTGAGTCATATTATTCGAATCTTCAATACAAAACGTGCTTATGAGTATTGCTCAAATCTGATGCATATCGTCAAGCTGGCGCGAGGACCGGCGCATCGTCAAGCCGGGCCACCATAGCTTCCGAGAAGAAACCGAACTCCTTGTTTTCGTTCGAATGCCTCTCTTAGCCGCCGCGGAGGGGTGTAATATGGGGCAGAATCTCATACTGCTGTTAGAAGTGTCGGAAAGCCCGTTCTCCAGTCATGATCATAGCGATTCCACGGCGATCACATGCTCTGACCAGCTCTTGGTCTTCGACTGATCCCCCGGGTTGAACAATCGCCGCCACGCCCTCCTTTGCAACCCCCTCTACATTGTCCATCTTCGGCAAGAATCCATCCGAGGCCATCACACTACCCTTGAGGTCGTGACCGAACTTGTGGGCCTTCTCGATACACGACTCAATAGCGCCGATTCTGTCCTGTTGTCCGGTCCCGATTGCCAGAGACGTATCGTTCTTCCAGAAAACCACAGCGTTGGATCGGACCTCGCAAGCTACCCACCAGGAATGCAGTAGAGCAATACACTCGGTTTCTGATGGCGAGCGTTTCGTAGCTACAGGCAGCTGCTTAAGCTGTTCCAAGGATTGTATTCTCGTCGTGTAGGCATCCTCAAGTATCAGCGACCCATCATCGAGTACGACAATGTCGGGAGGATTCGAATCACGAGCCCGGCCTGGGACTTTTCCAAGCCGAATATCTTTTTTCGCCTGGAAAATTGTGATCGCCGATTTCTCGTAGTCAGGCGCGTAGACCACCTCGACAAAGGTCTCCGACAATTCTTCCGCCGTAGACTTGTCAACTCTACGGTTGAGAACTACAACGCTACCGAATGAGGCTCTCGGATCCGCATCCCTAGCCCTCGCGTAGACAGAAGACAACAACTCACCTTTGCGTCCAATGGCAACTCCTGAAGGGTTTAGATGCTTCATCACTGCCACCGCCGGCTCGTCGAAGTATCTGACAATTCGAAGTCCATGACTTCCATCCTCGATATTCGTGGCCGATGGTCCGTCTTTTCCCCATTTGACCCAATCCACGCTCCCTATCCCTGCCTCAGAGGGAGCGGCCTTGTACAATGCGGCCTTCTGGTGCGGGTTCGTCCCATATCGTAATCCACGATCCTCACCATCGACCCTCCAGTGAACCTTGGAATACTCGAGCATCTTTCCTCCGAGCTCTAGTCTCAGAACTTGTGGAAAGTCCTCCTTCAGAGCGGTCCGGTAGATTCTCCGAATCTCCTGCTTGCTCATCGAGTCTGACCCATCAAGTAGTCCCGTATTGCCCGGTCATAATCTGCTGTTAGAACAAACGCTTCACGAGCGAGGCGCTGCCGCAGTTCGTTCCCGACACAGCCTTTTCTCTCCAGCTCTGCAACCACACTCTCATACTGTGTCGGACTGGTTACAGGAACCACACGATGGTTCAAGAATGCTCCCTTGCCCGCAGCCCGAATTAGCGCCACACCGCCAATGTCAATATTGTCAACAGCTTTTCGAAGATTCGCGGAATCAGCCTTCACAACCTCTTGGAAGGGATAGAGATTCACTACCACGAAATCTAGGGGCTCGATTCCATTGGCCTCCAGATACTTCTGCTGTGCAGGGTCGTTCCAGTCTCCCAGAATCCCGCCGTGAATCCTCGGATGCAACGTCTTCACCAGTCCTCCAGGCATCTCCGAGACTTGAGTATACTCCGAAACCTCGACGACATGAAAGCCGAGCTTCCGAACAGCTTCAGCAGTCCCTCCGGACCCAAGCATCTTGATCTGGAGCTTCGAGAATATCCAGGCCAGCCGGTCGAGCCCTGTTTTGTCGTAGACCGTTAGTAGGGCGTTACCGGGCATATCCGCTCCCCGTTAACATGTTCGCCGTGATATTTAGTCTCGGGCCATGCTCAGACTTGTTCGAGAGCCTGGGTAATCTCTAGCCGAGACGCTCGTATCGCGGGGTACAGACTACCGATCAGTACTGCGACCAGCGCGAGGATCAAGGCCTGAACGATGGCACCGTACGGTACGATGAAAGGAACATAGAAACCGGCTAGGCTAGTGCTGTTGGTAGCTCCTTTCAGCAACAGCAACCCACCGGGAACGGCCAGTACAAATCCGAAGAGACCCAGAAGCATTCCCTCGCCAAGAAATAGCCCAGTAATCTGCAGCCTGCTCATACCCTGCGACCGTAAGAGTCCTATCTCCCTCCTTCTGTCTGAGACGTTCATGATCATGGTTGCACCGATGCCGAGACTCGCTATCAACAAAGCGAAATAGAGAATCAGCAATATCAACGCAAAAATCCTGTTTATCGTATCGTTCACAAGCGATAGGAGTTCGCCGAGCGTTAGTGAGTTCTCGCCGAAATCGTACCGGGGAAATCTGGTCGCGATGTCTTGGGCGACGCCTGTAGCCTGAGACTTGTACTGCGGCTTAAGGTCAACTAGGAAGAGGGGGGCCGTGTCTCTCCCCGCAAAATATTCCCGCTGGGAGGCTAACGATACCACGATCGAATCACTAGCAAAGTGTTCACCGAACTGAATGTATTGCAGCACTGGACCAGTAAATACTCCTGCAACTGTAAAGGGCACAATAGAGCTGTCGTTGTTTATTGTGGGTTTTCTTGTAAGAATCGAGAGCTGGTCTCCAGCGGCGACCCCAAGCTTAGATGCAAGTGAATCAGGTATCAAGAGCGACTGATTGTCCGAGGCCAGTCGCGGGTATATCTGGGACCCTGGTTGTGAATTGACAAAGGTGTAGGAGATGATCGTCGGAAATATTGACGGGTCTACAGCCACGATTCCGATACTGCTACTCGCGCTTTTTCCAAAAGCCTTGGCAGGGGAGGGACTCGGGGACAAAGGCGTTGCACTAGCAACTTGTTGTAGCCTTGTCAGGTTCTCTGTGAAACTGACTGGGACAGACTGGTTTGCGACTAGAATAATGTCTGCCCCTATTGCCTCCTGCACTCCCTGCTGGAGCGCGCCTCGGACCCCGCTCTGAATCCCACCTATCATTATTGCAAAGCTGAGAGTTATCGTTATCATCCCGAAACAGACAGTGCTACGCAACAGCCTCCTCCTGCCACTCCTTGAGGAAACGTATCTAGCAGCGCTCGAGAGCAGCAACATGGGGAGAGTCAGGGCCCGCCCAGCTTTTCCGAAGAGCGCGGAGCCGAGCAGGACCAGGCCGATTGGTACAAGGACCACGTCTAGGTAATTGACATGGAACGGGGTAATTCGGAGGGACTCTCCGAATCCAAGCCCGAGCATGAGAACGCCGGCTAGGGCGATAAATGGTAGAGGAATTTGCATCTTCGAATTCCTTGCGGAGGGTCTTATCGCTTGTATGATGTTAATCCGGCTCGCAGATAGTGCAGGGTAGAGAGACCCTCCCAACACTGTCGCAAAGCCTGCTCCAAGACCTGCCAGTGTGATACCGGGGGTTAGCTGGGCTACGGGAAGGTTTGAAACAGAGAAGGTCATCTCAAACACGAATGTAAACAATCGGGCAAGGCCCAATCCTCCCAGTATTCCAGCTACCGTTCCAAAGGTTCCGATGAGAGCGCCTTCGGCAAAAAATATCCTGAATATCTGGGCCCGAGAACTTCCGATTGCTCGTATTATTCCGATCTCGTACGTTCTCTCGCTGACCGTCATATAGAGAGTGTTGAATACTATGAACGAGCAAACGACGAGGGATACGCCAATCATTACGTTGAGTCCTATCTGGAAGCCCGCAGTTTGTCCTTGGATGCGCTGGACCGCTTCTGCCTTCGGAGCGCTGACATCATAGGTTGGTAGAAGCGTCTGCAGTTGGTTTACTGCTTGTATCGCCTTGGTGGGGTCGTAGAGGCTGGCGTAGATGTGAGTGATTTCTCCTCCGAGTCCAACCTTAGATTGTAATTCAGGGAGGGAGACGTAGATTGTCGAGCCTAGATTGCGGAGTGGATTGTTGATTCCCACGATCTGAAGCAGCATCCATTCTGGCTGCAGTTGAGAAGTCAAGGTTGTTACGTTAAGAGTGGACCCTATGCCTGTTCCGAGTTTCTCAGCGATGACCCTGTCCACTACTACTTCGCCCTGCAAAAGCTGGCGTGTGCCTGTAATGTTGAAGGTAGCATAGTCGAAGTCATCTTTCGGGTTGACTCCTGTCAGGAAGAAAGTGACGTTAGATGTGGTGGTTCCAATTGCTCCTCCCCACACAAGTCTCTCTGCAGTCTGATGGACCAGACTATTGTTCCCTACTGTATAGAGTATCTGATTTGAGAATGGGAGTCCGTTGCCAGATGTTACGACGACGTCGGTCGCTCCCCAGAACTTGTTGATGTAATTGTTGAACTCGCCAAGAGCGCTGGCTGTGGCCATGTTGATCCCCACGAGAAGAGCAACACCTAGGAAAACAGCCGTAATAGTCAGAATGGTACGGGCCCTGCGTTTTGGGAGACTTCGAGAGGCAATTTTCGCGGAGAGCATTGTCCTACCCGATTGCCCTAGTTGGGCTGGGATAACGAGCGTCCAGGTTCAGGCGGCAGAGGTTCTACGGCTCTAATGGTACGCCTCTGTCCCATAAGAGGCTCGCCGGCCTTCTCCGTAATTCTCCCGTCCCTCATCTCGACAAGACGATCCGCTCTCTCAGCCACAACCGGATCGTGAGTTACCACCACTACGGAAGAACCCTCCTGCTTAGCCATACTGTGCATTAGCTGAACTACTTCGGCGCCAGTCTGGGTGTCGAGATCACCAGTCGGCTCATCTGCAAGAACAAGCCGTGGATGATTGGCGAGTGCTCTCGCGATAGCGACTCGTTGCTGTTCTCCCCCGCTCAGCTCGTCTGGAAGATGACCAGTCCGGTCTTGAAGCCTCACTCGGACCAGCAGTTCCATTGCTCTATTTCTGGAAGCTTTTCGTTTGACTCCTGACGTTATGAGTGGAAGCTCAACATTCTCCAAGGCTGTTAGAACTGGAATGAGATTATGGAACTGGAATACGAAGCCTATCTTGTGCCGTCTCAGCTTCGTCAATTGGCCATCATTCATCCTGGTGATATCCTCACCGTCCACGAGGGCTCGACCGGAACTGGGCTTGTCCAAGGTTCCGATTATGTTGAGGAGAGTCGTCTTACCGGACCCTGAAGGGCCCATAATCACCATGAACTCACCCTGCTGAAGTTTCAGTGTGACGCCACGGAGCGCATTTACCGTGACCTTTCCCAGCCGGTAGCTCTTCTCTAGATTTTCTAGCTCTACAACGGCTGGGATCTGCAAAACGTGGTCTCCGAATAGGCCGCTAGCTGGCGATTCTGGGCTATGAAACCTGCGTTCGACGAACTTGGACGAAGCGCTTTAGACCAGGCCCGAATCGTCGAGTTATATGGCGCCGAGAATCGTTATTCTTGACATTGAGACTTCTTCCCTAGAAGCCGATGCCGGCATAGTGGTGGGAGCAGGGCTATTGCCAGAGACTGGGAAGAGCGAATACTTCGAGGCCAAGAGGACTGACCAAGAGAAAGGTCTGCTAGTCAAAGTTCTCAAGCGACTGGAGGCCTATGATGTGATCGTGACTTGGAGTGGTCGAGGCTTCGACATTCCCTTTCTCACAACTCGTCTCTTGAAGCATGGCCTCGACCCTCTCCCACTATCGGGGAGAATACATCTGGACCTGAACGAGGTCGTAAGGTCTCGCCTCCGCCTAACATTCACCTACCTGGACCATGTCTGCGACTTTTTCGGGATAAACCGAGAGAAAGGGCCCATGGGATTAGAGGTCCCTCAGTTGTTTGTCAAGGCATTGGAGGGAGATGAGACGGCGTTGAAGTCTATCAGGGATCATTGTCTCGACGATCTTAGGGTGACCCGAGAAGTCTTTCTGAAGCTGAAACCGCTACTGGAGAATCAGCTTGGTTAGATGACGCCCAAGGGCGTCTGAATTCCGGTTAACGCGCCTAGCAAGGCCAGTATTACTATGTAGATGCCGAAGAGCCCGAGGCTGATTACAAGGTTCTTCTTCCAGTGAAGACTCCAAGCAATACCGAAGGGTATTCCTACTGTAAATCCTATGACATGAGCGATGTATGCCACGTTGGGATCGTAGCCCGGTATCATGGACGGGGCGTAGACAAGTGCGACGTTCAGAACGAAATAGATGATTGCCACAAGACCTTGTGGTGCGAGGAAGAGCCAGCTAAACTTGAGCGGGGACATGAGCATCACGATCGCGGCGAGTGTGAAGATTGCTGCACTCGCTCCTAGCATGCCTGTGTCGGGGCTGTAGATTCCGATGATGGGTGGGAGTAGGAAGCTTGTGAATCCTCCCAGAAAGAAGACCAAGAGATGATTGTTTCGACCAATCATCTTTTCCAAAGTGTTTCCGAAGACGAAGAGGAAGGGCAGGTTGCCAAGTAGGTGCTCCCAGCCCGCATGAACGAACAGGGCCGTGACGAGAGTCCATACGCGTCCGGCATAGAGATTGTTGAGGCTAAAGACCAGATTCTGATCTGCCCAGTTCGGATCCTGCTGCCACGCGTAGAGGCTGGCTAGAACGCAGGCTAGCATCAGGAACCAGTTTACACGCATGAAATACGAGTCCCGGATCGAGAGGGAACGGATGAGGACTATTTCAGAAGTGTCTAACTAGGGACCTGAAAAGTACGTTCTTGCATTGTCGGAAAAAGGATCGCGAGAGCGGTTCCAAGTGCTGGTAATGGACATCTGTGACTCGGCAAAGAAAAAGGGGATTCTAAACGGTCTTTGGTCGAGGTCTACGTTGATGTAAGGGTACAGTTGTGTGGGGTCGTAGACGTGCTCGCTGTCGATGTACTCTGTTGAGATGGCCCATTGCTAGGAGTGCCCATGACAGCGGCGAAAGCATTGCCAAGAACGTAGGCCGTTGCCCCCGCGCCGACTCCGAGTAAAAGTGCTAAGAGCAACACTGATCGCAATGAGAATCCGCGAGATTTGATAGGCTGAGTTTCTGAAAGTGACATTTTCGTCTCTCACCTCCGCGAAAGTGGTGAGTTAGGCGAAGACGATGACCATTCTCCTAGGAATTCCCTTAAATGAGGCAACCTAGGAAGTCGATTCGATTTCTCGGAGCCTGAACTTTAGCCAAGTTTCTAGCTTGCAGCTTCAAAAACAAACGCCGAAACATGGCGGTGAAAAACGTTAGTGGCAACCGTTTATGTACGTATTTCGTCGTTAAACAATCAGTACATGCTTTTTGCAATGATTTGGACCAGCACAGGTTTTCGAGTTATGGAGTGCCATGCCCTCTGTCCACACTCGACCGACTAGCGACAGTCACTAGTTACGCGACCCGTAAGCCTCCTGAGCACGCAATTGGCCTTAGGATTAGAGGATTGAAAGACAATGCTATTCAGCAACCTCGTCCATCTTAAGGGTCTCCTAATGGTTCTCACGGCCGCCGTAGGAACCGTTGCGAGTGGCACGATGCTCAGTTCGTACGTGAATGGCAGTAAGGCTGGCCCCTCATTCCTTCTAACAGTGAATCCTTCAACTTTGTCTATCGAGCAAGGCGCATCTCTTACTTCTACGGTTAGCGTAATGAGCGTAAGGGGCTTCTCCGGAACTGTATCATTGTCGCTGTTCTTTACTGGATCAAATCTGCCCGCGTCATTGACCCCTTCCAGCGTGAGCGTCCCGGTCAACGGGACAGCAAAGTCCACATTGACTGTTAACGCTACCAGTACCGTTGGAAGCTATGACATAGTTGTTATTGGGATCGCAACCAGTCACGGAAAGACCAACTACGCATCATCTGAGTTATCAGTCCAAGTGGTCTCCAACCAGGACTTCAGGATCACTTCCTCCCCGTCGAACATCGTCAACACTTTCGGGTCGAGCAATACCACAACTATCACTGTTACAAGCCTGAATGGCTACACGGGAACCGTTAGTCTCACAGTTACGGCGCCCTTCGGGTACATCACCGTGATGGGTGGCCAAAACCCCTTGATACTATCTGCAGGTGGGACAGCCTCTAGCACTCTGAACATGACCACCAGTCTCAGCACCACGCTCGGAACCTACAATGTCACCGTAACTGGAACCGCTGGTTCACAGACCCATTCAACGGTCATTAGCCTCACAGTCATCGACCCAATCATACCGCCGCCTGTAATCGAATCCCTCAAGCTAACCGGCTACCAATTCATCAATAGCACAAGCTTATCGCTTGTCCTCCAGAACACTGGAAATACGTCTGTGACA
>MNHO01000070.1 GCA_001919285.1 archaeon 13_1_40CM_2_52_13 | reverse complement strand
TTCACCTTCGACAGATCATGATCGACCTAAACATGTACCCGATCAATAGGCCTCAGCTATTGGTCGCGAATGCTAAAGACAAATTCAATGAAGATCTGCACTTGACAGACGAGGAGACTCTTCAGACCCTGCGAGATGTTCTCTCAAGCCTCGTAGAGTGGACGCGCAAACTTCAGCGATGACGTTCGGGTCTAACCTCCGTTCGTCCCAGCGAGTATGTCTGAAGCTCTCCCTGAGATGAACGCGGCGCTCTGACTGACGAAAGGCAGTAACCAACTCAAAGCGCCATACTCCGCATACGTAACCGGCAACGACGCGTGCCAAACATATCCCCCCGTTTTGCCTCTACCCGTGACTTGATCATCAATCGACTGCACCGTACGTCATCGGCGGAGTAATTGCGGGGGCATCGTAGTGGCGTCGGACCAAAAACTAGGCGCTTCGAAGATCAGGCTCGCAATGGAGCTTGCAAGCGCGACCGACGAGTTTCTAGGGGCGAGTCTGTTTCTCCAGGGAGGTCCGAATCTTTTCAATCGTCTCCGGCGAGAGCCTGAGCGTTCTATGCTCATCTCCTGGTGAATCTTGACACGCCTCATCATTTCGTCCACTGAATGGGCACCTTTCGCTTCGAGCTCGCGTTCCTTCAAGAGGAAATCTTTGCACTTGAATTTGATCATGAGCTTGAGGCCAAACTCTGTCTATGGATGATAACGTTTGTCCGACTGTTCATTGTCAGGTCCGTTATCGCAGAGTCACGGCTGGACCCGAAAATATGAGCTTTGTCGGTAGCGTCCTCAAATGATTCTTAAGTAGATGTCAATCCAAGTAGAAATACGATAGCCCTTGCAGCTAGCCACAACTCATTCTGAGAAGAACGTTCAGGAGGTCCGAGAATATGATCTATTCCTCGATGTTGATTTTTCAGGTCTCAAATATAGCGGCAAAGTAGTAGTGGATCTCGAATCCTTGGGGGATGTTTCCCTCGACGCTGTGGGCCAAGAGATCAGTAACGTAAAATCTGGTGGCAGCAAGGTCCCGTTCAAGCATTCCGGGAAGGTTCTAGAGATTCAGACGGGCAAGTTCTCGGGTCCTTTAGAAGTAGATTTCAAAGGCAAGGTCTCCGACAACTTTACCGGGTTTTACAAGGCATCCTATGGCGACGGCTACATCCTCACTACTCATCTCGAAGCAGTTCAGGCTCGCAAAGTTCTTCCCTGCGTGGACCATCCTGCGTTCAAGGCAGTGTTCAAGGTCAGTGTCAGAACGGACGCTAACCTCTCTATCATCTCGAACATGCCGGTCGAATCCGAGACGAAGCAAGGGGAGAAGAAGACTGTCACATTCAAGAAGACGCCGAAGATGTCCACGTACCTTCTCTACTTGGGTGTCGGAAAATTCGTCCAAGAGAAGAGCAGGCACGGGGGGACAGAGCTGTACGCAGCCTACGCGGATCGGCCGACCGTAAAGATCAATACAGAATTCTCATTCGACGCCACTCGGAAAGTCTTAGACTTTTACGAGTCATACTTCGGAATCCCCTTCCAACTACCCAAACTCCACAACGTAGCCGTCCCAGAATTTGCTTATGGTGCGATGGAGAACTGGGGAGCCATAACCTACCGAGAAATTCTCCTGCACGTGGACAAGGACACGAGTATCCGGGCAAGGAAATCGGTGGCTCATGTGATCGCCCATGAGATCGCTCACATGTGGTTTGGAGATCTCGTGACGATGAAATGGTGGGACGATCTCTGGCTGAACGAGAGCTTCGCCACATTCATGGATTTCAAATCCACCCACCAAGCTTATCCAGATTGGAAGGTCTGGCAAGACTTCGTCCGAACATCTACTTCCGGCGCGATGGGCCGCGACGCGCTAACCAAGACCCATCCAATCATGGCTAGGGTTCATGACCCTGAAGAGATCGAAGAACTGTTCGACGAGATCAGCTACGGCAAAGGCGCGAGCATCCTACGGATGATCGAGGCCTACATTGGCCCGGAGAATTTCAAGAACGGAGTCAGGCACTACCTGCAGAAATTCCGGTACGGCAATGCTTCCGGCCAGGACCTCTGGTCAAACCTCCAAGAGGCATCTGGGACAGAAGTGGCCCGGATAATGGAAGGCTGGATCAGCCAAGAAGGCTTCCCCGTTGTCAAAGCCTCACTGGCCGATGGTAGACTGACGCTTGAACAGGAGAGGTTTCTTCTCACTGGTGAGACGTCCAAGCAAATCTGGCCCATCCCAGTCACAATGAACATTGACGGCAAGACGCAATCGCTGTTGCTCGACAAGAAAAGGTCGGAGGTCAAACTTCCCACAACTCTACGGTCTATCAAAGTAAACGTGGACCAGACGGGATTCTATGTCGTCCAATACGACGGAAATGAACTCGGAGGCCTCGTTTGGAAGGGCAGACTTTCCCCGCTCGATCGGTGGGGACTGATCAGCGATGCCAAGGCGTTCCTCCTGTCAGGACGTATTCCATTCAAAGAATACCTCGACCTAATTGAGAGGTACGAGAACGAGGACGAATACCTGCCCGCTATCGAAGTATCTGACCAACTCGCATTTCTCTACCAGATCGCACCCTCAAAACTAATCGACATCAAACGAAAGGTCCATCACACCGAACTCAAAATCTTCCAGAGCAAGAAGGACGACAACAGCACCACTCTCAAAGGCATCGTCGCTGCTCGTCTTACCCTCGTAGATGACGCCTACGCAAAGGAGGCCAGTTCGAAGTTCAAGGACCTAGCCAATGTGGAGCCTGACATGAAACGGTCCGTCGTAATGGGATATGCTAGATCTTCCAACGATTACGACGGGCTCATCAGCCGTTACAGTAAGAGTGAGACCGACGAGGAGCGACTAAGATACTTGGAAGG
Source organism: archaeon 13_1_40CM_2_52_13 (assembly GCA_001919285.1). Taxonomy (GTDB): domain Archaea; phylum Thermoproteota; class Bathyarchaeia; order 40CM-2-53-6; family 40CM-2-53-6; genus 40CM-2-53-6. The sequence goes on along the minus strand of MNHO01000070.1, from coordinate 8,634 downwards.
ATTGGTAAGCTTCAAGAGTCCTGAACTCGTCGCGAAGACTCTCGACTTCGCATTGAGCGGCAAGGTAAAGCGACAGGACGTGCGGAACGTAATTCTCTACGCTACGGCAAACCCAGATGCAAAAGTTGCGGTCTGGCAATGGTTCAAGAAGAACATGGCGAAATTGGAGGAGATGTACTCAGGGACAGCCCAGTTCTCGATCATTTTGCGAGAATACATCTCGATTGTAGGGGTTGGTCGCCTAGGTGAGGTCGAGAAATTCTTCGACGAGCACAAGGTCATCGGCTCCGACATCGCTCTGGAAAGACTGAGAATCTACGACAAGCTGGCAAATGGCATCACTGCAACGCGTTAGGCTTCGTCCTAGCCTAACACTATGGGCTTGCTGACGAGGGTAGCCTGACGATGCGGGCCGAAGATTATGGTTCTTGCGGCTTTGATTGATCTAAGCTCACGCGAAATCTTTCGAGCCTAGTTTGGTTTCCAGGCTATTCCGCGGAAGCCCGAGAAAGTTCCAGTCGTTGCTGTCTTGAGCGTTCCTCCTGAATACGTGAGCATTGTTCCTGCGCCTCCGACTGTGTAGGCTGTGCTGGCGGACCAGCTGACGGAGTACAGAGTGCTGCTTGTCAGCGCTGGAAGGGATGAAAGAGTGGATCCATTGTATGTGAGGACCAGGCCTGAGTCTCCAACGAGAAGAGCGAGGTTGCCAGCAGGGTTGAACGATACGTATCGTACAGTCAACGTGGAACTGTACACACCAACCGTATTCAGGGCTTGGAACGAGGTTCCATCATACTTGAGAATTCCACCCCCGTCTCCAGCGATGAGTGCGTAGGACCCGTCGGGGCTCCAGGCTACAGCGTCGAAGCTTTGGCTCGCGCCAGAGGTGAGCTTGGTCAGTTGGCCGATCGATTGATACTGGAAGACTTGTCCAAAGTAGCTTACGAGAATGGCTTGGGTCCCGCTCGGATTCCAGCTTATCGCCCGGTACGAGACGGCGTAGGGGTTCAAGACCTGCGTGAGCGTTGTACAATCGTACTTGAGTAGGGCTCCACCAGACCCGCCTATCAGGGCATAAGATCCATCGGGCTTCCAAGCGATGGAGAGGAGATTGATGGTAGTGCCCAAGCCGGTCGGTACTATCGTCAGGGTCGTCCCATCATATTTGATGAGGACTGCAGCGTTGCCGGCTATGATGGCGCATGATCCATCAGGTCTCCATGCGACAGCACTCAGCTGGGTCTTGACCGGCTGACCGACGAGGACCAGTGTATTGTTCGGATAGAGCTTGTAGACGAATCCCTCGTAGGATACGACTAGAGCATATGACGGCTTGGCGACACTCGTCACTGTGACCACGATTATGAGACTGTGAGAGAGTGATCCGCTCGTAGCTGTGACATTGACATTGTACGTGCCGGGTGCAGCGCCCAAAGCAGTGATGTTCAGGGTTGAACCTCGGGTAGCGCCAGCGGTTAGAGAAATGGTCCCAAGGTTGAAACTGGTGGACAGACCAACTGGCGAGACGGAAGCCGCGAGACTGATCGTTCCTGCAAAACCGTTGATACTCGTAGTGCTGACGGAGGATGTTGCCGAGGACCCTTGAGGAATCGTCAGCGTTCCCGGATCCGCCGAGAGGATGAAGTCGGGCTTCGCCGTGGAGACCGTTACTGATGACAGTGCTGAGTGGACGATTATCCCAGAGCTTGAACAGTTGATACACGGTAGGGTCCCAGTAACATTGGTGGAGTAGGTGCCTGGAACTGTTGATGTAAACTTACACTGTACGCTGGAGGAGCTTCCCGAAGACAGATTGACAGATGTTGGGCAGGACGCAGTAAGACCCGAGGGCGTAGAAACGCTCAAGCTCACTGTGCCCGACAGTCCATGCAGGCTCGTCACGGTGACGGTGCTATTGCCTGAGGATCCTGCGCTGAACGAGACTGGTGTTGCAGATATGCTATAGTCCATTATCGTGACGGTGAAGATCGCAGAGTGGACGAGTGAGCCACTCGTGCCGGTAACCGTTGCGTTGAAGACTCCTACCGGACCAACAGCGGTACATGACAGAATTACAGTTGCCGAGCCAAGAGGAAGACTGACCGTGATATTGTTCCCCAATGGGGTGTTCGCAGAATTTCCTGAGAGGAACTGGCACGCGATAGCGCTTGATGAGGATGCCACGACTAGGTTGACATTCCCATAGAACCCGTTAATGCCATTCAGGTAGACGAAAGTGTCAGCTGATCCGCCGAGTGGAATGGACTGCGAACTACCGCCCAGAGTAAGAGTAAAGTCGGGACTAGCTATGATAAGTGTCATCGAGACAGTGTGCGTTATAGATCCAACAGTTCCAGTTACGTTTATAGTGTAAGTCCCCAGGGCAGCGGAGCTTGTTGAGCTGACATCCATCTCCGATGTACAACCACACAGATTGTTTCCGTTGATGAAGGTAATCGCTGATGGAGAGAGCGTGAACGAGACGTTTGGAAGGTTTGTTGCTGACAGTGAGACGGTTCCGTTGAAGGCAGACACAGTAACGGCGTTGAGGACGCCAGAAAATCCAGGGTAAATTGTGACACTTGAATGTGCCATGCTGAGCGAGAAGTCATTGATGGTCACTGAAAACGTGGTGGTGTGAGAGACGTGTCCTATGGAGCAGCTTGAACACGGAATCGACCCAGTGACGTTTACAGAGTAGACTCCGGGAGATATTGATGTAAAGTTACACTGTACTGTGGTGGTGCCTCCTGAAGGCAAGAGTAGCGACGATAGGCACGACCCGTTGAGACCGGAAGTCATTGAAAGACTTAGGCTGACATTTCCCGATAGCCCAAGGATACTCTTCACAGTGACAAAGCCACTAGAGGAGCCGACCGTTAACGGTACTGCATAGGCAGAGATGCTGAAGTCTGTTACCGTGACCGTGAAACCTGCCGTGTGACGGAGCGAGCCGCTAGTGCCTGTGATCGTAGCATTGTAGACCCCTGCCGGACCAACGTTGCTACAGGACAAGTCAATGGACGCCGTGCCCTGAGGAAGGTTGAGGGTGACGGTCGTCACAGACGCGGTCGCGGTGATAAAGCCGCACTTGATTCCGTTGGACGGGAAGGTTACGACGAGGGTTACACTACCATAGAACCCGTTGACGCCATTCACGGTCGTCACAGAATCCACGCCTCCACTAACTGGAGCGGCCCGCCCAGCAAACTCTTCCAAGATCACAAAGTCCGGACTGGCAACAGTAAGTGTCAGCGTGGCAAACCGTGTGGAGGAACCCCAGGTGCCAGTAATGTTGACAATGTAAGTACCCAATGGTACAGTGGTTGCTGCACTAACGTCTAGCTGCGAGGTACATCCGCATACGCTACTGCCAATTGTCGAAGGGAAGAACGAGAAGGAAAGACCCGGAAGGTTCACCGTTGAAAGAGTAACAGGTCCGGAGACGCTCAAGCCGTTGGATCCGACTGCACTAACTGTACTCAGCACTCCAGAGAATCCTGGATAGATTGTGATATTCGCGGGTTTTATCACGATGATAAAGTCAGGAGGTGGATTGCTAACGGCGTACGTCACGGCTACGGAGTGGGAGATGCCACCGCTCGTACCTGTTACATTCGCTAGATAGCTGCCAGAGGAAGAACCTCGGCATGACAGAATAGACCGTCCCGAGCCGCCACTGATGGCTGATGGAGAGACTGTGCATGCCAGACTGGTTGAGTTGGTCGTGACGGAAATTAGCACTGTTCCTGTAGACCCGTTCACTGGCGATACCGTTATGGTTGAATTTCCGAGACCGCCCACGTTAGGCGTCACGAGCGTCGGATCAGCGGACATCGCGAAGCCTGGAAGGACGCTGATATGATACGTCACACTGGTAGTATGAGAGAGACTATTGTTCGTTCCTGTTACGGTTGCAAGATAGTTACCGGGCAGCGAACTATTACATGATAGGGTAGAGGTGCCAGAACCGCCTGTGATCCCACTCGATGATAGAACGCAGGCGAGATTCGAAGAGTTTGTTGTAACACCGAGAGCGACCGTTCCAGCGAATCCGTTCAAGGGGGCAACAGTTATGGTGGAAGTTCCGGCAACGGCGAGGCTGACATTCACGCTCGTCGGATTCGCCGATATCGAGAAGTCTTGGGCGTAATACGTGACGGTTGCTAAGTGGGATAGCCTAGCACTAGTGCTGTTGACTGTCGCAAGATAGTTACTTGGTGCCGAGCCGACGCAAGAGAGTGTGGAGGTGCCTGATCCACCGGAGATGGTGGTCGAGCTTAGGTTACACGAGAGGTTGGTCGAGTTGGTTGTTACAGCGAGAGTAACTGTTCCAGTGAACCCGTTCAGCGGGGATACAGTGATCGTTGAGATGCCCGTTGCACCTGCGTTCACGTTCATGCTGGTTGGGTTGGCTGAGATGGAAAAGTCCGGTGCCGTGGTGACATGGTAGGTTGCGGTAGCAGAATGGGACAGCCCTCCACTTGATCCGGTGATGGTGGCGAGATAGTTGCCAGGGATGTTTGCGGAACAGGACAAGGTTGAGGTTCCAGATGCTCCCCCAATGGATGTTGACGAGAGACTGCATGAGATGCTAGTCGAGTTTGATGTTGCTGCGAGACTAACAGTTTCTGTGAACCCATTCAGAGGTGATACAGAGATCGTGGATGTCCCAGCAGCACCAGTAGTTACGGAAACACTCGCAGGAGTGGTTGCGACAGCAAAGTCTTGGACGTGATAGATGACCGTTGCAGAGTGGGTCAAACTTCCGCTAGTGCCGATTGCCGTGGCAAGATAATTTCCAGCTGGAGAGCCACGGCATGACAGCGTGGCGGTGCCTGATCCACCGGTGATACTGGTTGAGGACAGCGCGCAAACTAGGTTTGTAGAGTTGGTTGTTAGGGCGAGAGTGACCGTTCCGGTGAAGCCGTTTAGAGGAGCAACCGTTACAGTGGAAGTACCACTGACGCTTGCGTTGACGGTGACACTGTTCGGGTTTGTCGAGATCGTAAAGTCTGGTGATGCTGCTTGTGCTACTGAGACATACACATTGGTTGAATGAGAAATGGTGCCACTGGTCCCCGTGACTGTCACATTATAGTTTCCTGAAGTTGAAGAATTGACTGTGCACGTCGAGGATCCAGTGCCCCCCGGAAAGCTCGTTGGGCTACAGGTAACGCTGAGTCCTGTGGAGGGGTTGATCGAGGTTGTGAGGCTGACGGTGCCTGTGAACCCGTTCTGGCCCGTCACCACGACTGTGAACGTGCCGGTTGAGCTCGGCCCGAGAGGCAGGGCAGCAAAGTTGTATGTGAAGGGAGGTGAGGAGCCGCTGACGTAGAAGATTCCTCCGACGGTGGGAAAGCTGTTTGTAGGAGAGTATGTGATGAAGCTTGTAATACTATCAGGATATGGCACTGCAGCTGTGCTGATTAGCTTGGTTGTCTTGGTCCAACTGTTCCCGGAGCCTGCCCACTGGTCTATCCTTTGATTTGTTGCGTTCATCCAGAAGAGATAGAACCGGTTATGGGTTGGGTCGTAGCTTGCGGCGTCTGGAAGCGAGTAGTAGGATGATGACAACGAGGTTCCAGTTCTAGATTCGCCGGTTCCAATGGTATTGATAGTCCACGTTCCAGCTGAGGAGCGTGACGCGAAGCTGAATGTCTCCGGGGTGTTGTCGAAGTAGATTGCGTAGATGTTGGTTCCGGAGTTGAAGAGCCAAGCGTTGACATCGTTTTGAGTGGTAGTGGACGATATTTGTTCGTCTGGGAGATTCAAGTTCCAGCTTGTGCCATTGTAGAGCCTACCGTGAAGATCAGAACCTCTTAGCCAATAGGAGGCATAGATCTCACCGTTACCTAGAGATACTAGTGCGATGTGCCAGTTGTTCGAGTGAGCGTTTGAGAGCGTTTCGGGCGTCGTCCAGGCGGCGTAGTTTGTTCCAGAAGAGTGGATTACTTGAGGTAGTTCTGATCCATCGCCATTACAGACGCCTCGACTATCGCTCAAGAAAGCAATCCACGCTTGACCGTTGCTGTCGACGATTATCTCTTCATTCTGAAAGGTGAAAGCCGCCCCGGCTTTCAGGGCGGTCTGTTCAGGCGCCCAATTGACAGTGCCGGATGAGCCTACTAGGGCTCCGGTGCGGAACTGAAGATTTCTGCCACAGTTCGCTTGGAAGGTAGTCTCGTTGTAGCGGGCATAGTAGACGTTTGAACCATCAGTATAGACGCTAAAGTCGCTGTCGGTTACGTGAACATTCACGTTTATCGGAGTAGCCCAACTGGATCCTGTTGGGGATGTGGTATACAGGAGACAGCCCTGTTGATGCTCGCATGTCTTTGATGTATCTTCAAAGAACATCCAGATGAGGCCCTGAGCAGAGAAGGCATCAGCGAGGTATGATGACTCGAACCAGGTTCTGCTGCCACTCGTCGTGACTGTGACGGGCGTGATAGTTGCCGAGGAGGTCTGGCCTAATGTCAAGGAGTTTGGATTTGCAGAAATTGTAAAGTCAGGTGGTTGTGTCACCGCGACGGTAACGATGACTGAGTGGGAGAGAGAACTGCTTGTCCCTGTGACGTTGACGGTGTAAGAACCTGCAGCGGCGGTACTGGCTGTGACATTCAAGGTTGAGCTTCCTCCGCTGTTGGAGGTCAGAGTCACGGTCGTCGGGTTGAGACTGGTTATTGGGCCGGAGGGAGAGACGGTGGATGATAGGTTGACAGTGCTTGAGAATCCGTTGAGGGTGGTAAGGGTGATGGTTGAGGTTCCTGATGATCCTTGGATTATCTTCAATGAGTTGGGGTTCGCAGAAATAGCAAAGTCTGGCGATGACGGCTGTGTTACTGTTACGGAGACGCTGGTCGAGTGTGAGTGTGATCCGCCGGTCCCGGTGACTGTAACGGTGTAGCTTCCCGCTGTGGAACTATTGAGAGTGCATGTTGACGATCCTGAGCCATTTGGCATATTTGTAGGGCTGCAATTAGCGGTTAGCCCTGTCGGCGGATTGACGGAGGTGGAGAGGGTTACCGTGCTGGTGAAACCGTTCTGGCTGGCTACGCTCGTCGTGAAGCCGCTGGAAGTTCCCGTGTTGAACGAGACACTGGATGGGCTTGCGGAAATGCTGAAGTCCGGTGTCGACTGGTGTAGTCGCCAGCCCGTTAGGGGATGAATTTCCCATCCATTGTAATTGTGGTAGCCCGCGGATAGATGGCCGGGGTCCCAGTAGACGAAGCCTTGGACATCAATCTTGGTAGATGCATAGCTCGTCTGGCTCGCCAATGTTGAAGGATCGCAAGTGGTCCCCGTGCCGCAGTACCCAGCAGCCTTCCAGTCATGATCAATCTCCGAATGGATGCGACCATAACATGTGGGGTCTGAAGACGAGGTGCAAGAATTGGAAAAGTTAGGAACAACTGCCGGGTCGAAGATGTTGAAAGTGGAATCATAGGTTATCGGATGGCTCGTCCCACCATTGGTGGCATCATAACTTGATGCAGAGTCTTCCGTCGCGATACTGTCTCTCTCGACTCCATCAATCTCAACAAACACCGAGACAGTTCCCTTAGAGTTAGTAACAGTGCAGGGAGGGCCAGGGGCGACCCAACCAGACGGTGTAGGACCTTGCGTCAGCCAGCGCTTTGCATCCCCTCCCGAAACCGAAGTGGTGATTCCAGGAGTGAACTGGCTCGCCGAAAAAGATGCTGACCCAGTTCGGTTGGCGGTAATATCTGTGATCCTTACTATCAGAGGAGTGCATGGAACCCGTGTGTTCCAAGAGGTCGAAGTGACGGCATGGACTAATGGTATCGGTACCGACGACAAGACTGCTGAGAACGAGAGAAGAATTATGAGACCTCCGAAGACATGACTCATAGGCAACTTCGTATTCTCCCCCAGAAGGTTGCTCGAGCGTAGGATTCTCAGAACCATATCCTAGTCAGCCTGCATGGGGATCGAGGAAGTTTCCGCGCACTAAAATAGGCCTGTGTTGAAGGTAGTCTATGGATACAAAAATGCTCCCGCAGATAGAATCTTATACAGAGAAGAGAAGCGAATCTTATCAGTTTCTATGAGTCAACCTTTTAACGATTCCAAGTTCTCGCGTCGAATCCCGATCATATGTGACACAATTAATTCCTACTTCGCATAGAGTCGGCTGAGGCATATCAGCGATCTTGACCGAAAAAATGGGCATTGCCGAAGATTCTGAATTTCGCAACAGAAACTCTTGACTGCTCAGGCCGAGCCAGGTTTATTTTGTGGCGTAAATCTTACCTTCGCTGGTCCCAACATAGAGAGTTCCGGCCGAGCCATTACTGGGTCGGACACTCCGAAGATGCGTTCACAAAAAGCCGGGCCGCATATCCCAGAGATAGCCCCGACCTCGAACTAATTCTGAGAGGTTCCGAGGGCACTAGGGATCGAGATTGCATCGACCACCATGGCTACTGGGTCACTGTCCTTGCAAGTAAACACAAGGTTGTCATGAGGCGTCGAAACTATTTGATAATCAATATCTAGGACGCCGTCCCCACCGCCGCCTCCCAGTTCGGTAAATCCTGATGAGGGTGTGCATGCTCCAGCATCATTTATTGCCGTACTTGCTATGACGAACTCATGAGCGACAGCTCC